>JAJYHY010000266.1 GCA_021784555.1 bacterium | reverse complement strand
TTCCGATCTTCGGCCCATCCGGGAGCGGGAAATCGACCTTGATGCATATCCTTGGCTGCCTGGACTCCCCCACCAAGGGCACGATTCAGCTCGACGGGATCATGATCCAAAACGCCTCCTCCCGCCAACTGGCCGCCCTGCGAAACCGCAAGATTGGGTTTGTGTTCCAGTTCTTCAATTTGCTTCCCAAGCTCAACGTCGTCCAAAACGTCGAGCTGCCGATGATTTACAGCGGTATCTCGGCCAAGGAGCGCCGACGCCGCGCCATGGCCTCCCTCGAAGCCGTGGACCTGGCCAATCGCGCCAGACATCGTCCCAGCCAGCTTTCGGGAGGACAACAACAACGGGCGGCCATCGCCCGGGCCCTGGTCAATAAGCCGCGCATTGTTTTTGCCGACGAACCCACCGGCAACCTCGATTCGCACACCGGCGATGCTATCCTGGCCCTGTTCCGCAGGCTCAGCCAGGAAGGCCGCACGATCGTCCTGGTGACCCACGACCCCGAAATCGCCGCGGTCACTCCCCGGCGCATCGAAATCCGGGACGGCAAGATCGCTGAGAAGCTCGATCTAACGCTTGCCGGCCTGGCTCGCGGAATGCGGGAAGCCGCGCAACCGGTGTCCGTTTTACCATGAGCATTCAGGAATTGGAAACGGTTGGCGACGTCCCGGTCAATCCGTGGGGCCAACTCGGCGCAACCGTGGTCGCCGGCATGCGCGAGATCTGGGCGCACAAGTTCCGTTCGCTCCTCACCATGTTGGGCATCATTCTGGGCGTATCGAGCCTGGTGGCTATGTCCGCCTTGGTCTCCGGCATGGAGAAGGGGGCCAGGGAGGCCCTGGTGGCAATTGGCGGCCTGGAAAAGGTGCAGATTGAAGCACAAGAACTGCCGGTTGACCAGCGCCCCTTTGCCGACCAGGCGGTCGGCATCACGCTCAATGACGTGTATGCCTTGCAGCAAAGCGCGCCGCTGGTCACCGAGGTCTCGCCGGAGATGCGCCTCTGGGGCACTCTTTCGGCCAATGGCAAGCGGTTTCGCCCATGGTACTTGAGCGGCGTCTGGCCGGTGGCCCTGGATATGAACGAGGAAGCCATCCAGTATGGCCGTATGTTCAATGCGATTGACGACCAGATGGCGCGCAGCGTCTGCGTTATCGGCACGGCGACACGCGATGCCCTTTGGGGTTCGCCCGAAGAAGTGGGCCACGAGATCATCCCCCTGGGCAAAACGGTTTTCATCAACGGTGTCCCCTTTACCATCATCGGTATGTTTGAGCATTACGAAAGCGACCAGGCACGCAAAGCGGAGGAGTACCGCAAGACTCATCCCCAGCCTCAGACCAACAATGGGGTGGCCAGGAGCAAAGGCTGGAGCGGACGTGACGGCGGGTGGGTGTACTACTTGAAAAACGCGACCGTCTATATCCCCCTGAACACGATGTGGATGAAGTTCCGTTCCGGCGCCGCCTTTGCCGCCGACCGCCGCTACGCGTCCTTGGGAACCGTCGGCGACCCGCGTCTCTCGAGCCTGAACGTGAAGGTTGCCAGCGTCAGTTTGCTGCCCGCCGCCCTGCAGCAGGTCCAAAACGTGCTCATGATAACCCATAAGGGCCTCGAAGACTTCACCTTCCGAACCCAGGAGGACTGGGCCGATCAGATCAAGACCTTCAGCCATAATGCCCGCATCAGCGGGGGCTTGATTGCCGGAATCAGTCTTCTGGTGGGCGGTATTGGGATTATGAACATCATGCTCGCCAGCATTTCCGAGCGGGTCAGGGAAATCGGCATTCGCAAGTCGGTGGGCGCTTCAACCGGGGCGATTTTCATCCAGATTCTGGTTGAGTCGCTGGTCATTGCGCTCCTGGGCGGGCTGGCGGGACTGGTGGCCTCCTTCATCCTGGTGAACACCATCAGCTCGCTTTCCCCGACGGAGAATGCGCCGATCATCACCGTGACCGCACTGGCTGTTGCATTCGCCTTCAGCGCCCTAGTCGGCATCGCCGCCGGCATCTTTCCCGCCATCAAGGCCGCGCGCCTCAACCCCATCCAAGCTTTGCGCTATGACTAAGGCGGCCGTATGAACCTTCTGAACACCATTGTCGTTGGCCTGAAAGAGGTCTGGACTCATAAGTTCCGCTCCCTCCTGACGATGCTGGGCATTATTCTCGGCGTGGCGAGCCTGGTCGGAATGGCGGCCATTATCAAGGGCATGGAGAACGGGATGAAGGAGAGCATGATAGCGATGGGTGGCGCCGACAAGGTGCTGCTGGAGGATCAGGACGTGCCCACCTGGCAGGAGGACCTGGCCGACCAGGCGCCCGGCCGCACCATGACCGATGTCATCGCGTTGCGCGACAGCGCGCCTCTCCTCCGCCTGATCTCGCCCGAAATGGCCATCTACAATATCATCGCCACGCGCGGTGACAAAATGGTGCGCCCCTCCGAAAGCGTTGGCGTCTGGCCGGCGGTTATCCCGATGAACCTCCACACGCTCCAATACGGACGCTTCTTTACCGACCTGGACGAAGAATACGCAAACCCGGTCTGCGTCATCGGCACCGGCATCCGCGACGAGTTGTTCGGCTCGCCGGAGGACGTCGGCCATGAAATCGTTCCGATTGGGAAGACCATCAATCTCAGCGGCCAGCCCTTCACGATCGTAGGGATGTTCACTCGCTATGAAAGCGAAGAGGAAAAAAAGGAGCGCGAGTTGGAGGAAAGCCAGCCTAAGACAAAACAAGCCGGACCGGCGCGCAAACGCGGCTGGGGCCATCGCAACTGGGCATTTTGGCGAAAAAACATGACCCTCTATATGCCGCTGAACACCGCCTGGATGCGTTTCCGCGCGGCGGGTGACCAGACCGGCATTCCCGACAACCGATTGACCGACATCGACCTCAAGGTGGCCAGCCTGAGCCAGCTCGAACCCGCGCTCCAACAGGCCCAGAACGTCCTCATGCTCACTCACCACGGCATCGAAGATTTTGGCTTCCGCACCCAGGAAAACCGGGTGGACAACATCAACGAACAAATCCGGCACGCCCGGCTCAGCGGGGGCATCATCGCGGCGATTAGCCTCATCGTCGGGGGCATCGGCATCATGAACATCATGCTGGCCAGCATCAATGAGCGGATCCGCGAGATCGGCATTTGCAAGGCGGTCGGCGCCACCGGCCTGGCGGTGTTCCTCCAGGTGCTCATCGAGAGCATCGTTATCGCGCTGCTGGGCGCCGCACTGGGCGTCGTGGCCTCGTTCGGATTCGTCCACGTCCTGGGCCAAGTCAGCCCGACCGCCAACTCGCCCGTCATTACACCGGGCGTGATGCTCATTGCCGTTGCCTTTAGCGCCGCGGTCGGCGTGTTTGCCGGGCTTTTTCCCGCTTTCAAGGCCGCCAGGCTTGACCCCATCCAAGCGCTCAGATACGAGTGACTTGACATTCTCAAGGCGTGAATTCAACGGAACCAAAGGATCTCGGTCGTTTCATCGTGGCTGATCCCAAGGTCCGCCGTGGGCGCCCGACGTTTAGAGGCACGCGGGTGACGGTGGCAGACGTGCTGGCCGACGTGGAGCGCGGGCTTGCATGGGAGTTCATCTGTTACCGCTGGGGGGATGGGCGGATCACCCAGGAAGCGATTGCCGAGGCGGTGCATCTCGCCCGCCGTGCGTTCCTGGACGAGCGCGGACACCGGGCGGACGACGTCGCCGCCGCGGCGTGAATGTCCTGGACGAAAACATCACTCGCGACCAGGCGGACCTGCTCGCTCAGTGGGGAATTCGGTTTCGATCCGGCGATTCGTCTGGCTGAGCGGGGCGGGCCGGGCAAAGGCCGCGGCGCCAGACGGATTGAGTACAAAACCTACGCTTCGCCGAGAGATTTATGAGAACACACCCCGTACGGCTGCTCGAGGCCGGAGTTAGCCTCTAGGAAGAGCCCTGCACGACTGGGCCGGGACGCCGCACCTCCGATGCACGACCACCTTCCGGGTTGACTTTCAGGGCTCGAACAGGGATATTTGACGAGGTAATGAGATCCGGCAACGACCATGTGCCCCGACGAATGAAGACGGCTGCTAAGAACGAGAAGCCCAGGGCCAACGGATGTTCGCCAACTCGCGCCGAAATCCTCGCCGCGCACCGGCGTGCTTTGAAGCACACCGAGAAGCTTACGGCCCGTCAGGGTTTTGAAACGCTTGTTGCCGCGGGGATCATCACCCCAGCCGACAGGCTAAACCCTCGCTACGGCGGCTGATGTCTCGGCGCACCGCCGACCCGAAAGCCGCGCTAGTCGTTTTGGTAGTCGCGCGGCTTTGGCCGGAAGAACTCCAGAATGCACGCGGTGTCCCTGACGGCGATCTGGATATGGGATTTCAGCGCGATTTCTGATCCCGGGAAAGCCGGTCCGCCCTCCAAGAAGACGCCTCGCACGGTCTGGTACAGGATCCGTTCCGTTTGCGCCAACTGGCTCAACGTGTAGTCAATTACCGCGCAGTCTCGGAATCGAAGGACCCTGTCACCGCGCCGGGTGCCACGCGCATCGTCGTTTCCGGGCATCCGAATCCTGTTCTGCCGCATGAAGTGACGCAGCCATGCGGCGAGGTTGCATGCCCAAAAAACATCTCCTCAACCAAAAACGCACCCGAAATGCGCCCCGCCGCCCTGCGCAAGGGCCCGGGGGGCGCCACCTCCAGCCCCGGTGATCTGCGATTGAGAGCCTGTTCTAGGATTGATGGTGCGGTGGCCGCGAGAGAGCCAAACTCGGTCGGCAACTCCGATCGGCTGTTCAGCCATCAGGGCCTCGTCCGGTCGGCCCAATCCGTTGCTGAAAAAAACTGTCACCTTTTCGCGCCGGGCATACATATATCAGCAGAATGACGAATAATGATCTGGCCTTGGTGCGCGAATATGCTCAGCGGACCTCCGAGGAGGCGTTCGCGGCGCTGGTGTCGCGCCACCTCAACCTGGTCTATTCGGTCGCCCTGCGCCAGGTGCGCGACCCGGACCTGGCCGAGGAAATCGCACAGGCATCGTTCGTCATTCTGGCGCGAAAGGCCGCCTCGCTGGGGCCGAAAACCATTCTGCCCGCCTGGCTCTGCCGCACCGCGCGCTATGCGGCGGCCAACGCGCGGAGCGTTCAACGGCGCCGCAAACTGAGGGAGAGGGAGGCATGCATGGAATCCATTGCGAATGAATCTGGAGCCGAACCGGGCGTCTGGGACCAAATCGGGCCATTGCTCGACGCGGCCATGAAACGGCTGGGGCGAAAGGACCATGACGCCATCGTCCTGCGGTTCTTTGAGGGGAGAACCTTTAGCGAGGTCGGGGCGGCCCTGGGCGCCAGTGAAGATGCCGCCAAGAAGCGGGTCAGCCGCGCCCTGGAAAAGCTGAGGGCCTTCTTCGCGAAGCGCGGGATCTCTTCGACGGGCGCCATGATTGCCGAAGCGGTATCGGCGAACTCGATTCAGACCGCCCCGGCGGCACTGGCCAAGTCGCTCGCCGCCGCGGCTGCCGCGAAGGGCGCCGCCAGCAGCGCCTCGACGGTAACCTTGGTGAAAGGAGCCTTGAAACTTATGGCGTGGACGAAAGCTAAGACGGCGGCAATCGGCGGGGCGATTGTGCTGGCGTCCGGGCTCGGGGCCTTGACCCTGCATCAGAGCCTAGGCCTGGTCAGAGGCGGCCTTACGGTGAGCCCAGTCAGTTTCTCCGTTCGCGGGACAGTCACGGACGCGGGTTACGGTTTCGACGGGGCGGCAAATTCCGAAGCGTTCTCGGTCTTTACGTTTTCGCGCAGCAACACCTGCTGGGCGCTCACGATGAAGCATACTCGCTGGGTCAGCCTAAAGCCGGGGGCGAGAACCAGCCCAGGGGAGACGGAGACCGACGTTGGCTGCGATGGGACAAACATCTACATCCTGGATCCGTCGGCCGGGGGCACTTTCAACCACACAAACTTCTCGCAATCCGCGCAGGTGACGGCCGGCATTGTTCCACCGTTTGGCTCGATCGGTGCCTTCATCTGGCTTGCCCTGGCCTCCCGCCCGGCGCTCAGCCCCGGCCTCCATCAATTTCGTCCGGTCTATGAGGGCTATCTGGCTGGCGGCCCCGTTTCAGCAATTGCGGCGTGCCGTCCGGGCTGCGGCGACTTCCTGGCCAAAATCGCCTTTGTTCGCCGCGCAACGCACGGTACTGGAGTATTCACAAACGCGCTCTTCGACGTGGCCGCCTGGGCGAAAAGCGGCGCCCTCATTTTTCCCAGCAGAGCGGCGCTAATCGTATCGAACCTTGCCGGTGCAACCCCTCGCATCGCGGAGTACGAGCAGTTGGAGATAACGAACTGCTCCATCAACAGGGGGTCCGCTTTCCTCCCACCACTGCGTGGAGATCGGACGCTGATGAGGGACGCACGCTTCGACGGCGCTTTGGGATGGAAGTACGGAATGGTCTATCTGTCGAGGCGCTGGCTGTCGGAGGCGGACGTTCGCGCCAGCCCCGGGTGGCCGGCGTACGCGGCGCACCTGAGGGCCCGCGCGCGCGAGCAGGCCGCTTTGGTGTCCCGCTTTCGGTCGATCCGCGTGGTCCTACTGACCGCCTTCTTAGTGCTTTTTCCGGTTGTATGGATTTGGCAACGCTGGGTGCGGCGCACCGCCTCCGGATGAAACCGGCGCCGGATCCAAGAACAAAGCGTGGAAACGGGAGGGCACGCTTTGGAAGTGGAAGCTGGCGACGTGGGGGGCGAGCAGCCAACCTGCGCGGAAGGAGGAGAGAGGGCCATTCTTCCGCCCCCTTTTGGCGGCTCACCCCAAAGATTTCTTTGTCCATCCAGACGACCTGGTTCGACTCACCATTGGAAAGGCGCGGAAACCGACGCAAGCCAACCATGCCGAGCCGCCCGCGGCGGTGATGCGGACGTGGGCGCCAGACTGGTCAAAATCTGTAACAGGCAGAAAGAGGTTGACGCGACGTGGCATTCTGTTATAGTGTTATATGACAGTGCGGGCGGCGGCAACTGCCTTCGCTTTGCAACCCGGGTCCGCGCCGGTCGCGCCAGCCCCGGACTGGTCCGCACAAACAGAAACCTATGAAGAGACTTGGCCTGACAGTTCTGATCCTGACTGGAATCTGCACCCCCGCCATCGTGCCGGCCTCGCCCGGAGCCGAGAAGACCTCTGGACAAGCCGGCGGGCCTGGACTTGCGCCCCAGGTCCGCGTTCAACTGCAGAAGCTCGCCCCCGCCGTGAATCTGGCCCGTATTGAGTGGAGCGAAACCGATTCTGGTGAGGACTGGTCGGGGGTCTATGCTAAGCCGGAGCGTGTTACAGTTTAGTTCGACCGGGGCAAGTTGCGCGTTGAGGACGTCACAACCTACGTCAAACGCTACTGGGCGGGGACGAAGGCAGGCAGGGAGGTGGGTGAGCTGTCCTTCGACGGCAGGTTCCTATACTGCGGCGGGCCGAATTACGCCCCGACTTGCCCTGCCGTGCTGATGAAGCATGATCCGTGGAGCGAGACTGACCCGGAGCGGCTCAAGCGGTGCATTTATCTCGATTACCTCGAACTGGCCGGCTTTCACGCGTTGGAGTGCCAGGCTGACCTGACCAGTCCTCCGCTGTTCTCCTCGTTGGCTCTCTATTACTCGGACGCTGGCGACCTAGCCAACGCCGAGGCGCAAGGCGAGGACCTCCGGCTGACCTTCCGCATCCCGGACCCGATTCTTGTCCGCGCCCGCGCCGCCGACCTGAGCCGAGAGCGCAACCGGCTCTCCAAGCTCAGGAACGGCCCCGCCTACGCGGCCGAGGAAATGAAGCGGCTGGAGAAGATGCGCTCCATGACACCGGAGCGGATCCTCAGCCTGCTTCTCGACCCCAACCGGGGCTACGCCGTCATCGAGCGGGAGGACAGCACGCCCGGGGGCAAGCTGATATTTCGGGCGCGTTCTGATCATTGGAAATTCTACTCCAAGGGCGGCGTATGGCTTCCGGGGCGGATCGTCCAGGAATTCTATGCTAACCGATGGGAACTCCGGGACTTTTCGGACCACCCTCGCCTGACCGCCGTTTACCGGTTGCTCGACGCCACATTTGGCCGCGACGAGCACACCCAGTTCAACCTGCTGGCCGAATACAAAAAACCGGCGACCTGGCTCTGCGACTACACCGCGCCCGGCGCCAGCACCGCGTACGACGGCTACATCAGCTACCACGTCGATGTGGACGGCAAACTCACTCGCCGCAGCGTGTTCCAGATCCTGGCCGAGGTGCATGACTGGGGCGGGCTGACGCGGACCGTGGCCATCATCCTGGCCGTTCTGGCCCTGCCCTTGATGGTCTTCGCACTCGTGCGGCTCAGGGCGGGGCGGAACCCCGGCAAGAGCAACCACAGTGGCAGGCGCTCGTGAGGAATGGGATCCGGGCCTGTCAAAGAGACAACGTAATAGCGTGAGCGGACAAGCCACTAATATGAGCATTCGAACGGGACAACCGAGACAGTGCCGCGCGGCTATGCCATTGATGGCGCGCGGCGGACTGAAGTTCTGGTCCGTGAGCGCGAGCGGAAAGTTGATGCTCTTTTTCCGGGGCCTGGAGTTGGATCGTTGGAGTTGGGTGGCGGTGGCGGGTTTTCTGTTGCCGCTGACGGGGCCCACTGGCGTGTTCGTGCTGGCGCCGCTGGGGTGGAGGTTGTGGGAAAAGCAGAAAGCAGAAAGCAAAAGCGGAGACCCCATTCCGCTTTCCACTTTCTGTTTTCCGCTTTTCATCCATTATGAACCCAAGCGCCGTTATGCGGCCAAGGGGCACAAGAGCCGCAAACCGCTCGATTTCTGTTTTCTACTTTCTGCTCTCTACCCTTTAACCATCATGAACCCGAGAATCACCACTCTTCGAGTGAACGCAAAGGTCGCAAGCCGCCCCGTTTCTACTTTCTGTTTTCTGCGTTCTGCTTTTCGGCACGCTTTCACGCTGGCAGAATTGCTTGTGGGCGTCGCTATTATCCGGATCTTGGCGGCCCTGGCGCTTCCGGCACTATCAAGAGCCAAAGGGCAGGCCCGGAGCACCGGGTGCAAAAACCTTCTGCGCCAAGTTGGCCTCGACCTGCAAATGTACGTCGAGCACAATGGCTGGTACGCGCCACTGCTGCCGCTAGCTGCCTGCTCATTCATCATGGTCGTTCTGTGGTGCCGATGGCCTTTGGCGTTTACCTGTCCCACCTCCGCTTGCGGTTGCCTGGCCATCCTGGGGCGGACGCTCCATCTCACGCACGTCCAGGAGCATTATGCGCCGCTCTTTGCGCTGGCCCTGCTGGCGCTCCGCATTGTGCCATCGGTGGCAGCCGCCTTGATAGAGAGGCTGGGAGGCGCATCCCGGCCGACCTCCGTGATGTGCGTCTTTTTCGTGTTCTGCCCCCTGCTCAGCCGCGGCGAGGAAACTGTCCGTGTCACAGGGTATTACGACACCAGTGGGTACAATCCCGAGACCGGAGCCGCCTATGCCAGCATGACAAACCACGTCGCCTTCGCCTACACTCTCTCTGGGCGCGAGTGGAGCATCTTCTGCACGAACACCGCTAGCTCGACCATGGGTGGCACCCTGAAGACCCCCTGGGAGGGCCTGGTTTGTGACGGGCACAGCACCTACACACTCCTGCCCGAAAACCTCCAGGGTTATGCCCCAGACTATCGTGGGATGCGCGGCACTAATCTTTCGGTAAGAGTCACCATCTCACCGGGCCAATTCTTCGTTCGCGACTTTATCGAGTCCCTCGATTTTGACGCCATTTGGGTCGCATACGGGCTGCGACCGGACAATCTGCTGACCAACAGGAATGGCATGGTGGACATTCCGCTGCCTTGGTATAATGCGCGCAATTCTCCTATGGCGTATGGTTTCCAGTGGGAGATGACCTTCGCCAGGAACGGGACGTTCCTCTCCAAATGCCGCGTTGTGAGCAGGGCAAGTCTGGCGCTAGGCGTGAAGGGGGAACTGGCCCGGCCTACCCTGGTTCCTCCGGAGAGCCAGGCCGAGTACAACCGGTTTGCCTACTTGCTCCGGCTGCGGCCCGGCAGCTTCCCGGAGGGATTTGTCACCGCGACGTACGAATGCACAGCCTGGTACGAGACTAACGGCTACCCCATCCCCGTGGTCGGCGAGGAGAGGCGGTATGGACAATACCCATACACCAACGTGCCAAGTGAAAGGGCGTGGATAAGGGCGTCGAGCGTGTCCCTTTTACCCGGGCTGCGCGACCTCCTGCCCAGGCTCCGCCAGGACGTTCTGGTCGCCGACTACCGATACCGCCGAAGGCAGGGCTCCCACGTCCTCCCTTACGTCGAATACTCTCTAAAGGCAGGTGAGCCGTGGAGATCGGCGAACGATCCAGCCCTTCTGGGGCGGGTGGGTTCAGATCTGAGGCTGGGCCTGCCTCTCTACGCCCGTGGTCCCGGGCGCACCGCGTTTGTCTTGGGCATCCTCGCTGTCATCCTCGCGGCTCCGATCCTTTTGCTGCGCGTCCTGAAGCCGAGGAAGAGCGCAGGCAATAAACCGAAAGCAGAACAGACAGGAAGCAAGTGAAGGAAAACATAAAGGACATCAACCTCGTGTGGGTGAACCACTGGTTATGGCAGCGGGGCGGATGGACGGGAAAGATGACTGTGGCGGTCATTTTGCGGGCGTTTATCCTGGGCTTGGCTCAGTTTTGTCGGCGGTTATTGTTCTGAGTGATGAGCGCGAACGGAAGAGTGTGGAGCGCGGTATTTTCGGCGAAGGCGCTGGTGGCGCTCGTGGTCGCGGTCGCACTCTGGGCCCAGTTCAACTCGGGACAGTTTCGCGCGGCCTTTGCCAATTGGCCGCCGGGGGGCAAGGCGACGCTGGCGAGCCGGTTCTCGACCTGGGATATCGCGCATTACTTGCGCCTGAGCCAATCCGGCTACAAGGCCGGCTCGAAATCCTGCGCGTTTTATCCTCTATGGCCGGCGCTGATTCACCTGGGGACGATGGTGGCCGGAGGCCGGCCTGTTCTGGCGGCCATGCTGCTGACCAACGCGCTGTCGCTGCTGGGTTTCTGGATGCTCTACCGGTTGGTGGAACGGCATTGCGGGCCGGAGGTGGGCCGCGATTCGCTGATCCTGATGCTGGCGTTTCCCGGGGCGCTGTTCTTCTCGTTTCCGTATAGCGAATCGATCTTCTTCGTGCTGGTGCTGGTCTTCTTTTGGGGCCTGGAACTGGAGCGGTGGAGTTTGGTGGCGGTGGCGGGTTTTCTGTTGCCGCTGACGAGGCCGACGGGCGTGTTCGTGTTGGCGCCGTTGGGGTGGAGGCTGTGGGAAAGGCAAAAGGCAGAACGCAGAACGCAGAAGGCGCAGCGCCAATTGGCGGAAAAGCGGAAAGCGGAAAGCGGAAAACAGAAATCACCGCTCGATCTCGCCAACAACCCGCCAACCCATCAATTCACGAGCCCACCCGCCCATTCCTCCCAGAATCCAATAATCCAACAATCCAACAATCCGGCAATCCAATCCCCCGACACTCCACCACTCCAGCACTCCACTACTCCCCTCCGGCCCGGACGTTGGCTGCTGCTGCTCTGCCCCCTGCTGGGCTACGCGGCCTATTTCGGCCTGATGCACGCTTGGACAGGGAACGCCTTCGATGGGTTCGCGGCGCAGAAGTCCTATCCCAATTCGCCCTCCATCGCCAACATGTTCAACTATCACGGGTTCACGAACGCGTTGCTCAATGTCCATACCTTGGGAGGGATGATGGATGGGGCGCTGGACCGGGTGTTCTTCCTCGTTTTCCTGGCGCTGCTGTGGCCGATCTACCGGTTGAACAAGGTGTGGTTTTGGTATGTGCTGCCGGCGGGGCTGGTGCCGGCGCTCTCAAGCTGGTTCATGTCGTATCGGCGCTATATCATGGTGCTCTTCCCGATGTTTGTGGTGCTGGCGCTGGCGTTGCGCAAGGCCAGGAGCCGGTGGTTGTTTTGGTATTATGTGGTGTTGCTGGCCGGCTTGCAGGTTTGGGCGGTCAAGCAGTTTGTGAATTTCAATTGGGCAGGATGAGGCGATTTGCGATTTTAGATTTGCGATTTGCGATTGGCAGGCGCTCCGCTGGCGCTGAGCGGCCGCCATATTGCGGGCTTTTCTACAAGGATGCCGCTTCTGGCGT
>JAJYHY010000265.1 GCA_021784555.1 bacterium | reverse complement strand
GCCGGTCGCAGTCAGGGCTGCACTCGTGACGGTTTTCCGGGCTTTGGGATAGACTATCGCAAGCACCGGGCGACTGACATCCGCAAAGTTCGCGGTGAAAGACAGCCCCGGTTCCATCGTGAAGGTGAGTTTCGCCGAGGTGGAATTCGCACTCCCGGTCCACCCGGCGAATTTGCAGCCTTTGGCCGGCCTGGCCGTCAGGGTGTAGTTCTTGCCGACCTGAAGGAGCTTGCCGTTAAAGTTTGGGGCAACTGTACCAGGCCCGTTAATCTGCAGCGCGAACGAAGCGCCCACGGTGAGGGTGGCGACGGCGCTCCGGACCGTGCCGCCGGCATTGGAGATGGCTACCGCGTATTTCCCCGTGTCCGCGGCCTGAACGCCGTCAATAGCGAGCGTGGTGGTGCTACTGCCGCTGAATTCGCCGCCGTCCAAAAGGTTGGTTCCATCATGCGTCCATTGGTAGGAGAGCGGTGCGGCGCCGATGACGCTCACGCTCCAAGTGACACTGCCGCCCAAGGAAACGGATTTGCTTCGGGGTTGGGCCGTGATGCGGGGCCGGGCGGCGCCCGGTGATGGCCCCTGGGTGAGGGTGCTGGAGGAGGAGGCGCTCGCCGTGAAGCCCGTGTTCGGGTCGTTCTCATCGCCGGCGCCCGAGAGCGCGCTCAGGGAATCGCCGGTGGTCACAAAGACATCGCCGCCGCCCAGTGCCGGGACGGCGTAATTTCGGACCGGGAGCGGGACCGCCACCTCGAAGAAACTCAACTTGAGGATGGCGTAGTTGCCGGAGAACCCCGTGACCGGGTAGGAGCCATCTACCTCGTATCCGGCTCCATTCCAATAAATCCTCCGGTTGTTATTGCTCCGGTGGCCCCACGTTCGCTTCGTCCGAACCATGTCTCGCTCCACGGCAGCCGCGGCGCCGGGCAACCGGCTGATCAAGGTGTAATACCCATTGCTGACGCTCAGTGTGCCGCTCGCCGTGCCGTGGTAAGTCTTGGAAAACGGCGGGGTCTGGCCGTTGGCCTCGGCTATAGCCGCGCTCCAGGTCTCGCGGACCGAGAACGCGCCGGTGGGGCCGGATTGCTCCTGGGTGCGCCCAAGATTGGGCAAAGCGCAAGGCGAGGAGGGTTAACGCACTTGCGGCCGCCAAGCGGCGCGTAACGTGCCGGACGTGAAGGAAGAGAGCTATTCTAAACGGTGTTTTCATACGAGTATCGCCAGGTTCAGGCTTATCTGCTTATCGTGTTCATGGTCTTTGGGTTCATTGCGCCCGCCTCAGCCGGTAAAACCGCTTTCCGCTCGAGAGGGGATTGGTTACGGTGTTCATGCCGTTGACACTTGTCGGCTCGGTCAAAATGCTCGCCCACTCCGGCTCCAAGAGGCTGGTGGTTGATTGAAGGGCGTAACCGGCCGCGCCGCCCGGCCAGGTCACAATCACGTCGTCGCCGGAAACGCTGATAGACAGTTTCGGTAACGCCAGGGTCAATGGTTGCTTCGCGATGGATGGCCCAGCGGAGGCACTTGTGCCGCCAGCCAATGACAGACTGAACACCGTGCCTTTACCGTTCTTGCCACCCGCGTACGCTGTGCCATAAAGCGTGGAGCCGAGCAAGCTCAACGCCGCTTCGGGATGTGCGCCGTCCTTGGAGCCGGCGCCGAACTTGTGCAGGATGGTGTAATCGCTGCCGTCGGTATTGACCGAGAATATGGTTCCGTTGTACAAAGCAACTGAGTAAGCAGCAACTGTGCCGTATACCTTGAAGCCGACCGGGGTAAGGCCGGACGGAGCGAAATCCGCGTTGGCATACTGGTAGTTATGGATGATGTGGTAATTTCCTCCGTCTGTGTCAATGGCAAAAATAGTGCCGTCACTTTCACTGCCTCCGGTCCACGTTGACCCATAGAGGGTTGAGCCGACTAGAGCCAAGCCACCGTAAGGCCAGACACCGTCTGAACCAAGGCCAAAATTGTGGAGGATAGTATAGCCGCTGCCATCGGTTCGGATGGAAAAAATCGTCCCGCTGCCGATGATGCCGCCAGCTCCGTACCAGTTTGCTCCGTCGCCGCCCTCTGGACTCATGCCGTAGAGCGTCGAGCCGGCCAGTATCAGTCTGTCAGCCGGATAAGCCGCGTCCTGGCACCCAAATAACGATCCAAAATCGTAGAGCGTGTTGTAGGCGCTTCCGTCGAGGCGGATGGAAAGAATGGTTCCGAAGGGATTTCCGACTTGGCCAGGGTATTGGGGACAGGAGGCGTAGAAGTTTCCGCCTTGGGAGGTTCCATAAAGCGTTGAACCGTCTGAAACAAGGGAATTTGGAGAGGAGGCGCCGGGAAACTCACCGGAGAAAGCTCCATAAATGTTGGTGTATCCAGTGCCATCGGTGTTGATGGAAAAAATTGTCCCAGCTCCGTTGTTGCCTCCATTCCGTGTGGCGCCGTAAAGCTTGCCCCCAACGAACGTTAGGGTCCCGGATGGGCCGCCATCTTCGGCATTAGTGCCGAAGCTATAGAGATTCGTGTAGCCACTCCCGTCGGTGCTTATCGCGAAGATCGTGCCCTGGCCGTAAGCGCCTCCCGTGGATGTGACGCCGTAAAGCGTGGAGCCCACCGCCGTCAAGCTGCCGGCCGGGTGCTCACCATCGTGCGGGACGCTGCCAAAGGAATATAGCGTCGCGTAAGTGTAGGTTTGGGCCGGCGGTTGCCTCTCCCTGAAATTGGCCGTGAACGTGAGATTTGATGCCATCACGAAGGTCAGCCTTGGAAAACTGCCTGCGGCGCTTCCACTCCAGTTCACGAACGAGAAACCTTTGGCCGGTTTTGCCGTCATCGAGTAGCTCTTGCCGATTTGAAGCAAGTGGCCGTTGTAATTCGGGGTGACGGTTCCCCCGCCGGATGGAGAAACTGTAACCGATAGGGGCGCACTCACAAGGTAAGTGAAGCTGACGCTGTTGGTCGCTGAGGCGTTCCCGGCGGCATCGACCGCGTAGGCGCGAATCACATTCGCCCCGGGCATCAGATCGAGATTCGGAGCCGACCACGCTGTCGTTCCCTGTGCCAGCGCCCAGGGCCCTCGATTGAGCTGATAATAAACCGCGTCCACGCCAGCATTGTCACTCGCCTTGCCGGTGGCCATGAGCGCCGAGGTGGTAATGGCCTGCCTGGCCTTGGGATAAAGCACCGTCAACACGGGCCGCTGCGTGTCCTTGAAATTGGCCGTGAACGTGAGATTTGACGCCATTACAAAGGTCAGCCTTGGAGACGTGTTTGCGGCGCTGCCGGTCCAGTTCCCGAACGAGAAGCCCTTGGCCGGTTTTGCGGTCATGGAGTATGCCTTGCCGACTTGAAGCGATTGGCCGTTGTATTTCGGAGTGACGGTTCCGCCGCTGGGTGGCGAAACCGTAACAGATAGCGGCGCACTCACGAGGTAAGTGAAGCTGACGGTGTTGGTTGCCGAGGTGTTTCCGGCAATATCCACAGCGTAGGCGCGAATCACGTTGGCTCCGGGCGTCAGAACAAGCCCGAGGGCTGACCACGTCCCCGTCCCGTCAGCCAATGTCCAGCCACCCGAATTGAGTTGATAATAGACGGCGGCGACGCCCACGTTATCGCTCGATTTGCCGGTCGCAGTCAGGGCTGCACTCGTGACGGTTTTCCGGGCTTTGGGATAGACTATCGCAAGCACCGGGCGACTGACATCCGCAAAGTTCGCGGTGAACGACAGGCCCGACTCCATCGTGAAGGTGAGTTTTGGCGAACTGGAGTCCCCGCTCCCGGTCCAGCCAACGAACTTGCAACCCTTGGCCGCCCTCGCGGTCATGGTATAGGTCTTCCCCAGCTGTAATGACTGGCCGTCGTAATTCGGACGAACTGTGCCCGGCCCAGCTAAATTTACCGATAACGGCGCCAGCGTGGTTGGCGGTGGGGTATTCCCGCCGGCGAGCGCGCGGACGTCCACACCGCCAACATCTCCGCCCGTGAGCGACTCCCATCCGAGGAACCTTGGAGCACCGGAGGGTGTTCCGGTATAGATTCCGATCTGTATGGGGCCCACGCCTGGCGCAAGCACGATCGCCTCGTCCAGCATACCTCTGATAGCGCCGCCTCCTCCCAATGACACTTTTCGGCAGTTCTGGAACGTCCCGGCAGGAACCGTCACCGCGCCCGCATCTGAGACGGTGACCACTCCCGATGTACTAATATTAGTGTAGTCATAAATGCTGGCGACGCATGTGCTCCTAATTGTCCCCCCATTCCGAAGCTGCTGTTCGCTAAACCAAGTCATGGGGGGATTGAAATCGAAGGTGTCGCCGACCTCGGGTTTGCCGGAGTAGTTGAATACGCTTTCGCTGGCAGGGCCGTAGCTGAGGCCGAAGGTCACCCACGGAAAGTTCGTGCTCCCCATGTATATGCTCACGAGAAAATCGCCCTGGCCCTCATTGGTATCAGCGATGCACTGAACGGACGCTAAGCCCTCGAGGCCGGAAAACCACTTCACATCTCCATCGTACATCGGCCAATACTCAGTTGACAGCGTCTTAGGCAGGGTGGATACGGTCAAGAATGTGCCGTCGCTGCTTGCGGCGCCCGCGTAATCGCTGATAAGCACGGTATAGATGCCCCCTTGGGATTCTGCCACGTTCGTTAGTACAAGGGCCGAGGATGTCGCGCCCGGCAGGTTGGCGCCATTGAACCGCCACTGATAGGTCAAGGGCGAGCCGCCGATCGCAAGAACCGCAAATTGCGGGTTGCTTCCGGCCTGAACCATCCTGGCGCCGGGCGGCTCCTGAAGAATCGTGGGGTCCTCACGGAGTTGAACATCCAAGAACGCCGGCCCGCTTGCCGTTGTGCCATAGCCGTTGCTG
Organism: bacterium; assembly: GCA_021784555.1. Lineage (GTDB taxonomy): Bacteria > Verrucomicrobiota > Verrucomicrobiia > Limisphaerales > UBA8199 > JAJYHY01. Next base: position 7,290 of record JAJYHY010000265.1, on the reverse strand, counting down.
ACTTCAGCGATGTAATTGCCAGAGTTGGCTGGAAGCGCATACGGAATTGTCAGCGTCGCGTTGGTCTGGCCCGCCAGATTCGTGCCGTCAAACTGCCATTGGTAATGCAGCGGCGAACTTCCCGAAGCGGTGACGGAGAAGCTGGCCGACTCGCCTGCGTTGACCGATCGGTCTCGGGGAGCAGTCAAAATAGCGGGTGGGGTGTGTTGCGGGGCCACGTTAAGCCTGCCTCGCAGGATTCCCGAATCAGACGAGGCCATGAAGACTCCGTTAAGAAATGAGACCGAGCTGAACGACGCAGTCGAGGGAAGATCATAACTGGAGTTGGACCAAGCCCGTCCATTGGTTGAAACGACAATCGAATCGCCAACGGCGACGAACCAGCCATCTCCGTACGCTGCGCCCGCAAAGTTCCCGGACCCGATATAAGGCTGGTCTTTGAAATTTACTGTGCCATTAGCCGACGCAAGGATCCCATTGCCAGCGATTTCAACAAAAAGCCCCCCGCCGAAGGCGATTCCATTAAGGGCTGGGGCCTCTGCGTCTGGGTGTGAAGCCCAACTGATTCCATCCGAGGAAATCAGGTCTGCGTACCCCTCGTCGGGCACCCAGTGGAGCGTGAACCATTCAAGCCCCACCGCCGCGAAGACGCCGTTGCCATACGCGGCCGATGTGAGGTCTCCCGAGAATTCGGACCTCCTTGGCGTCCAGTGGGTGCCGTCAGGCGAGGTGAGGAGGATGGCCGGTCCCGGTCCTTCCCCCTCGGGACTGCCTCCAACTGCCACAAATAAGCCGCGCGCGTGAATAACCGCTGATAGCGAGGAGGTCACACCCAAGTAAACGGTCGTCCAGTTAGTTCCATCGGGGGACGTTGCGATGCCGTAACCAACGCCCACGAACAACCCATTGGCATACGCTACAGCCGAGGGCGTTCCAATATCCGGACCGGGTCCCGTCCAAGTCCAGGATCCTGGCTCGCCGGTCGGCGAGGCAAAGGTTCCACTCGCGTCGAGGCTGCCCGAATAGCCGAAAGCAATAAACTGGCCGTTCCCATACGCAACGGGGCCTCCGGCAATATCGGAAACGAGATCCCATGCGAATGGGTTTTCGGTCGATTGACTGTGGGCAAGTCGAACAATCAGAAAGAGGGCTAGGAGGAGCAGCAGTTTTTGTTTCTTTTGTTTCATGGGTTGTTATTCCAGTCTTTTCCAGTTTTTCTCAGAATAGGGCTCGTTGCGCTGGCTTGGTCCCAGTGGATTCGAGCTGGACGTCCAGACGAGCGCTCTCGAGAAACGGGCGGTTATTATAGTGTTCGGTCCTGATCTGGGGTTTGTCTTTTCGGAGAGTCCCGGTCCGCCCTTCGAGGGGGCCGCTGACGGCTACCGAGGGGTCCTTTCCACTCAATAGGGCCTTTTACTTACGAGGTTGGTTCCGAGCAAACTGCCGAATCGTCGGGGCCGAACAGATCGCCTTTTGCGATTTTGTCAGCAGATCCTCCAGCGCTTCCTTCAAGATTTTCTTTGGATTTGTCCAGCCCGTGCTGCTGCTGATGTTGGGTGTAGGAATCGGCGTTCCCAGTGGTCAACGGCGACACTTTCATCGTCGAGCAGCCGGCGAACATCGACGGTGTCGCGGCGGCCGCAATGGATAGAACTGTAGGCTTTGTGATCATACTTGTTTGGGATTCAGTGTCATTCAGTTACACCCGGCGCGCAGCACCGACCCGTCGCAGGGCGGAGCACCGGTCTGAGACGGGCCGATGACGTTCCGGCCGTCAAAAGGCGCCTCCAAGCGGGCGCGTCGGAGAGCAAGCGAGAAACGGGCGACAAAAGCCCTCCTACTTATACTTGATCACCGTCCCGCTGATCTGGGTGTTGTAGCCGTCCAGAACGTAGGCCCAGAACCAGTTCTCCTTGATTACAGGGTCGATCAAGGCGTCCCCGCCCTTGCTCTTCACCGCCGCATCATAGGCGCGGACAAACCGTTCATTCTGCCCAATGGGGATCAAGCCGAATAGCATAAGCCCGGTGGCGCTGCCTTTGCCCTCGCCCACGACCGTATAGGGGGTGCTGGCCGTCGTCGGGATTTTCAACGGCTGCGATACGCAGCCTGTAGCCAGAACTCCCAACACGCCCAGTGATAGGATTACAACTTTCTTCATAGTTTTGATCTTTGTTTTGATGGTTTAGTTTGCGGATTACGAGGAAATAGCACGAATAACCGCCTTCGGCATTGCCGAAGCGACTTGCGCAAGCCACCCGCATGCGAGGTTCGGTCGCCGAAGAGCATCCAAAGCTTATTCACTTGGCCACTACCCTCCTCGAAACTCAGGGCGCAGGTCTCGAATCCATGCACGAGACGGGCGGCATAGAACTCCACCGGGGCAGACGGGGCGACGGGTGTCAAAACGCCCCTTGCCGTGTTGTTCAGGAGATTGGTATCTCCACTAAGGCCATCGGGATCAAGCGTTACGTTCCGGGGCATAGAATCATCAAGATTCAAGTTCCAGACGAATCCGTACCACCACCCTGACCGGCGCTGGGCCAAGGTCAAGGGCTCGGAGTACCAAGTCACGTTGGCAAGGGTAAATTCGATGCGAAAGGCGCTCGACGGTTTGACGGTAACTTTGAAAGCGACCTTCAGAGCGTAAGGATCTCCGACATGCGCCAGCCCAGCGCTGCCATCTGAAAGACAAGGGCCGGCGCTGAGAATTGCGAGGTCACATCCGGCATCAGTCAACGCTGAGCTGCCCAGAAGTGTGGCGAGAACAATGGCCAATTTCGAATACACTAGAGAGCCGCTCATGACGCCCCGCCGCCCGGCGGTCGCTGTGAACAGGGGCGGAGAGCGCGTGTAGTTGTCCTCGGCAAACTGTGGTGAGTAGAAACAGCGTGGGATTCAGGTCGGTTCATAGCGTGTGGTCGCCCCAGTTGGGTTGTATCTCGCGTCAGGCTCATTGCGTGTAAGCGCGATAGAAGCGCTGGCCTTGATTCAGTGGCATTGGGTCCGCGAACCGAACGGCGCCGGCCGGGACGGAGTTGGTCCGGAACACCTCCCGCCAGGTCCGCAAATCGGAGGACGTTTCGATCACGAGCGTGCCCGGCCCCGCCGCCCCGAGAACCTCCATGTGGAACGTCCCGTTGGCGAACCCCAGGGTCCGGAGCTGCAAACGCGTGTAGACTGTGCCGGCTTGGTAGCTGGCGGGGAGCACCGTTGCCGTCGAATCGGAGACCTCCCGCGTCACCGGTTCGTCACCGAAGGCCACGTTGGTTTGGCCAGGTACACCAACCACCCTAAACGTGACTCGGACCAGCTCCACCAGCCCTGTGGAGAAGGTCTGCCCTGCCGGCAATCCCAATAGAACACCGAGCTTGCCCGCCGCCACCAGGTTGGTGTTGACATTGAGCGTGGCAGCCAAAGCGTTGGCGCCCGGCCCCGCGTTGATGAATTGGAGTTGCGAGGGATCAAAAGTCAGGCTGAAACCATAGGCGCTTTCGTCCCCCTGCGCTTGTGCCTGCACCGTCACTTCACCCGTCTGCCCGACCGGTATGGCCGCATCACTGACCGAGAGGATTCGCTGCTGGACGTCTTTAGGGGACTGCCCGTCCACGGAGCCGGATTGGCCGCTGAGGCCCGGGAACGAACTTGGCCCGGCCGGACCGCAGGCGTGTGTCAGCGGGTCGAAGCCGGCGACCAGGCGCCCGACTTCGATCCAGTCAATCGTTGTGAGCCGTCCGTCCCCACAAGGCGCTGGCGCGCAGTCGGCCCGCATGAATTCGCTCCCGTTGGCCGGGGTGTCCAGCCCCGCCACAAACCGCCCCTCCTGCACCCAGTCGATGGCCGTGAGCCTCCCGTCGCCACTGGGGCGGGGCGCCACGTCGCCCTCGTAGCCCTCAGCCTGGATGCTGACCGTGCCCGGCACATAGGTGATGGGCAACGGTTGCGCCTGAGCTGAGGAGAACTCCCGGAAGACCGGCTGATCGCCAAAGCCGACCGTCGTATTGGTGTCCTGCGTGAGGGCAGTGGAGGCCTGGAAGCTCAGCACTACCAGTTGCCGCGCCCCCGCCGCCCAGGTCTGGCCCCCCGGGCTTCCGATCAGAATCCCGATTTCCCCAAGACCAATGTCGTTCGTGTTCACGTTGAGGCTGAGCGTCGCGCTGTCCGCCCCAAGCCGTGCGCCCGTGAAGGCCAGCAAGACCGGATCAAAGGTGACACTGAAACCGGCGGCGCTCTCGTCGCCCTGGGCCACCAATTCCACCGGCATGTCGAATAGGCCGCCGACTGACGTATTGGTGCTGACGATCTCGAGTTGGCGTGGGGCGTTTGTTGGGTTAACCGTCAGTTGCACTGGGCGAGTAAGACTACCGCCGCTGCCACCAAAGGTCAGTGTGGAAAGGTAGGTCCCCGCAAGCAACGAATCGCCGTTGGGGTTGATCGAGACCATCACCCTTCCCGAACCCGTCCCGCTGGCCAGCGAAACGCTCACCCAGTTCGCGTCGGCGGAGGCCGTCCAGTCCAGACTGCAACCGCCGCCGTTGCTCACGCGGTAAAAAGCCTTTGCCGGGCTAAACGGTCCGCCTTGAGGGCCGGAGGCGCTCAGGTCACTGGGCGGCGAGGCCTGATACAGAAAATCCACCGGCACATAAGAGGTTCCCGGCGCGCCGGCTGAGGACCAACTGCCCGGGCCACTGCCATACACCGCCGATGTATCCGAGGCCACCCCGTTGGTTGTCACCCGGGTGTCAATATTATACCAGTAGTCACCACCCGCCGTCTCCTGGCTCACGAGATAATAAGTCGCGCCGGCCGCCAACACCACGTTGCTGGCCAGGCTCCCATACTGAAACTGCCCCGCTGTCCCGCCGTTCATCCCAATACTCACCGCGCCTCCCGGCACATCGCTTCCGTCGCTGGCCTGGACCAGCTTCACGAGGTGGGTGCCGGTGTTCCCGCCGGCCATCATCCGCCCCAACGCCGTCACCGTGATGGGGTTGCTCCCTACCAGAATCCCCATTCCCACATACCCGCTGTAGTCATTGCGCGGCGTCCCCAGCGCCGTGCTGCTCACATACGCGGCCTCCGGCGCCGAAACCATAAGCTGCGGCGGCGGACTGACGACCAGTCGCACCGAGCGGGTCATGGTGCCCCCGTTGCCGCCTAGGGTCACCGTGGCGATGTTGGTTCCGGCCGGCAAAGAATCCGCCTGGGCGTTGATGGAGGCCGTTACCGTCCCACCATCGGTTCCGCTGGCCGGCGAAACGTTTACCCAGGGCTGATCGACGCTGGCTGTCCAGTTCAACGTTCCCCCACCGGCGTTGGCAATCGCGTATGTCTGGCCCGCCGGCACAAAGGGGCCGCCCTGGCAACCGCTCGCAGCCAAGCCCTCCAGCGGCGTGACCGAAAGATGGGGAACCAAGGACCCGGCGTTAACCGTCAGTTGGACTGGGCGGGTAAGACTGCCGCCGTTGCCACCAAAGGTCAGGGTGGAAAGGTAGGTCCCCGGAACCAATGAGTCCGCCTTGGAGCTGATTGAGACCATCACCGTTCCCGAACCCGTCCCGCTGGCCGGCGAAACGCTCACCCAGTCCGCATCAGCGGATGCCGTCCAGTCCAAGCTGCAACCGCCGCTGTTATTCACCCCGTAAGAGACCTTTGCCGGGCTAAACGGCCCTCCTTGAGGGCCGGAGGCGCTGAGGTCACTCGGCGGCGAGGCCTGATACAGAAAATCCACCGGCACATAAGAGGTTTCAGGCGCCTGCGCTGACGACCAACCGCCCGGGCCGCTGCCATACACCGCCGCTGTATCCGCGGCGACTCCGCTGGTCGTCAACCGGGTATCATCATTATACCAGAAGTCGCCGCCAGCCGTCTCCTGGCTTACCAGATAATACGTGGCGCCGGCCGCCAACACCACCTTGTTGGCCAGACTCCCATACTGAAACTGCCCCGCTGTCCCCCCGCTCGTCCCAATGCTCACCGCGCCTCCCGGCATATCCGTGCCGTCGCTGGCCTGGACCAGCTTCACGATATGCGTGCCGGTGTTCCCGCCGACCATCATCCGCCCCAGCGCCGTCACCGTGATGGGATTCTGCCCGACCACGATCTCCATTCCCACGTAGCCGCTGTAGTCGTTGCGCGGCGTCCCCAGTGTCGTGCTGCTCACATACGGCATCTCCGCCGAAACCGAAAGCTGCGGCGCCGGACTGACAGAAAGCTGCACGGAGCGCGTCGCGCTACCCCCGTTCCCGCCGAATGTTACCGTGGCGGTATTGGTTCCGGCCATCAAGGAATCCGCCTTGGCGTTGATGGAGACGGTTACCGTCCCGGCGTCCGTTCCACTGGCCGGGGAAACGCCCACCCAGGGCTGATCCACGCTGGCGGTCCAACTCAAAGTCCCCGCGCCGGCATTGGCGATCGCGTATGTCTGGCTCGCCGGGGCAAAGGGGCCGCCCTGACAGCCGCTCGAAACCAAGTCCCCCGACGGCGTAACCGAAAGGGCCGGGCAGCCGCCAAAAACGGTGAGTGTGAGGGCGTAGGCGCCCGTGGAAAAGTAGTTGCTGGCATGCACGAGCAGGGTGTAAATACCCGCGACCGCGAATGTGTAGTTGGTTGTGGTTGTACCACCCATGGTCATCACCTTGGAGCCGTTAGCGTCATAAATATTCAGGGTCATGCCCGAAAAGCCCGCGGCGGTCAACACCACGTGTTCGGCCGCGGCTACCGGCAACTCGTAAGCGTCCATTTCGCTTGCGGCGCTGATTGTGCCGCTGAGGGTCTGGCCACACGGAATCGTGATGCCGCTACATCCGCCCCCCGTGAACGATTGGATGCTCAGGTAGTAGGTGGTGGTGGCGCGGTAAAGCGATTCATGCACCAGGATCGTGAACGTTCCACTCGCGGTCAAAACCAGGTTGGTCGCATGTCCCACTCGTCCTGAGCCACCGTCCAGTGTGGCCAACAACTGCCCCGCGGGATCGTATATGTCGGCTACCATCCAGTCCGCGCCATTAATCCCTCCCGCGAGCGCAAAGGCCAGCGTCTGGCCCGCAGTGCCGATGTAGCTGTACGCAACCACCTGGGCTTCATTCGTCGTGGCGCGGCTCACGGTCTGGCCACAGCCAATGGACGTCGCGTCGCATCCGCCCCCCGTGAACGATTGGATGCCCAGGTAGTAGGTGGTGGTGGCGCGGTAAAGCGATTCATGCACCAGGATCGTGAACGTTCCACTGGCGGTCAAAACCAGGTTGGTCGCATGTCCCACTCGTCCTGAGCCACCATCCAGTGTGGCCA
>JAJYHY010000264.1 GCA_021784555.1 bacterium | reverse complement strand
CAACACGCTCCGTATCCCCTTCGTGTGACCGCCGGCCCCCAGCACGACAACTTCTTCGCCGATAGGGAAGGAGCGTGAGAGCAGGCCGGCTCGGTCGGCATTCACTGGACCCCTAGACCGATGAGCAAGCACCATCAAGCCCGCTCTCGCTCTGCTTTCAACAGCGGAGGGATGCCGCGCTCAGCCAGGAGCCTTTGGTACTCGCTCAGCAGCGCCGTCCACGCCGCCTTTCCGTCGAACTTTTTCAGAACCCACTCTCGACCGCTGCGTCCATGCTCTCGGCGAATGTCCGGATTCGTCAGGTAGTAACGAATGGCCTCGGCCAGTGCCTCCGAATCCCGAGGGGGAACCAAGAGTCCGGTTACCCCCTCCCGCACCGCGTCAATGCAACCCGGAATGCGAGTGGCAATAACCGGCAATCCCCTGGCGGCCGCCTCTAACGGCGCCGTGGGCAAGCCCTCCCGATGGGAAGGGTGAACGAGGATATCCATGGCGCTCAAGAAGCGCCGCACGTCCCTTTGGAACCCGGTGCAGCAAACCCGCGGACTGTTATCCATCCGGCGCAGGAAGTCCTCGCCGACTGGATCTTCAGCCTCCCGCACGCCAACCATGAGCAGATGGAGTTCGGGGAACTCGGAGGCTAGCCTCTCAAAACCCTCGATCAACTCCCGCACCCCTTTGTCGCGGACGACCCGTCCCACAAAGCCAATGACCACGCTGTTGGGCGGCAGGTCCCATTCCCGGCGAGTGGCCGCCCGAAGCTGGGAGGCATCTGACAAATCCGTAAACTCGCGACTGAGCGAACTCGTGCTCCAGGCCGGCACAACGATCAGCTTCTCCCGAGGACAGACGCCCTGGGCCACCGCCTCCTCTGCCGTCGAGGGGCATTCGACAAAAACCTTGTTCGCCAAGGCGCAAGATACCTTGTTCGCCCAAACCCTCACACGCGTGCGGAAGTTGATCGCCGCAGGCGCCATACCCCAGAGCGTAAAGAGGCGAACCGGACAACCGGCCAGCACGGCGGCCAGCATCCCCAGCAACCCACCCTTCGGCGTAAAACTGTGAACCACGGTAAACCGATGTCTGCGATACAAACGCACTAAACGCCACAGGGTCAGGGGATCTTCGAAGGGTGAGAAACTGCGACTCATTGGCACAGAGTGCGCGCTAACGCGCTCACTTTCCGCGACCCACGTCAGCTCTTCGCCTGGTGCGCTAACCGTGTGGACCTCGAAGCCATGGCTCTTCAACCACCTTAACTGGCCCCTGAAAAAGGCATAGAGTGATCCGGCCACGGTGGTTTGAACCACGATTCTGACCGTCGAAGGCCCCGGCCGCCGCAGAGCCGAGGTCTCGACTGAATCACCTGCGGCCTCAAGCATATGGGCAGCCTCGTACCTCATCCAAGTGAAAAACTCGCGCGATGCCTTCAAAGCGGCGCTTGCTCAGGAGATGTCGGAGCCGAGCGACAGTCTTTCCCCTGTTTCGATATTGCATCCGCACCCTCCACCACACTTCAGTCAGTTTCTCCATCCCAAGCTGCCGGATGAGATAGTCGCGGTCGAAGGACAAATCGAGTTCGTAGGGGTGCAAATAGACCACCGCGGGTCGTTGCTCTCGCTCGAGCATCCGCATAGCCCATCGGGTGTACGCAAGGGGAAAATGACGAAGATAGCCTCCGCCACAGCAGGGAAGCCTCCAGGGCCCAAGCTTGACGGCTGAAAGGGGCACCTCCGTCAGGCTTCCGTAGTGGGTTTGAATCTGGTATGGCCGCAAGCTCGCGCCATTGTCGCCGTACCTTCGTGTCTTAGCCGGAAACACGCTACTGTCATAGTGGAAACCAAGTTCGGCCAGCACATCAAAGGCCCAAGGCACTTGGTTCGTAATGCTGAACGCCGGGGCACGATGCCCTAGAACAGGCTTTCCCGCTGCCTGTTCAACGGCGTTCTTTGCGCGGCGAATGGAGTCGCGAAAGGCGCTCTCGGACAGAGACCAAACATACTCGTGGTGAAATCCATGAACCCCAAGCTCCTGATCAGCACCCGCCAGCCTGCGTATAAGGTACGGGAAGGATTCCGCCACCTCTCCCAGCACAAACCACGTGGCCTGCGCTTTGTGCTCGAGCAGCAGTTCGAGCAAGATCTCCGTGTTTCGAACCACCGCCTCGGTCGGTGGAACGAACTGTCCGCGCTGCTGGAACACCACCACGTTGCTCCAGTCCTCAACGTCCACCGACAATGCATGTTGCAGCGGAAGACTGTTGAGGTCACAGGGAGATTTGAGTCCCTCTTCGAAGCCTTCTTCGGCGGGGCCACGCCCCGTTTTGGCGCTCTGGAATCTCCTCCTGGCCTCGTCACCGACCATTGTGCGCGTATGCGTCATCCACCAATCACACCTCGAAGCCACCGGCTTGGGCCTGTGCTGTCAGTGGCTCTCTGTCCCACCCCGCAACTGCATCAACACGCAAGGCCACCTGCGCATGGGCGCTAGAGGAGGCAAGGGCAGTGTAACGGAATCCATAGGCGGCGCGAAAATCCATCAGCGCCCGAAACACGCACGTGGGGGATCTCACGCTGGCGAAATCGTCGAACACCAGGAGGTCACCCGCCTTGAGATGCGGCGCAAAGGACGTCAGCACATAGAGGGTCGAACTGTAGAGGTCCGCGTCGAGATAGATCACCAGGCGGCGCTGCAGCGGGGCTTGCTCCAGAAAGCCGGGCACCGTCTGCTGAAAGAAACCGATTTGAAAACTGCAACGGGGGTCGCGGATGTCGGGAGGGCGGCCATTGTTGCTAAAAGTCCCCGCCCGGACCCGCCCATAATCCTCCGGCAGGCCCAGGAACGTGTCGAACCCAACGAATCGCGCCTCGGGGTTGCTGATTGCTTTCGTCCACCAGCGGAGCGTACCGCCTTGCGCAACCCCCATCTCCAGGTAGAGGATCGGTGCGTTGAGGCACTCAGTTTCAATCAAGTGCCTCCAGAACTCACTCGGCCTCTGAAACAGAGGGGCGCACGGATTCTCCCTCAGCCAGTCGGACAGCTGCGAAAGATAGCCGAGGCGCACGAGTCGGGCGGCCAATCCCTGTGGCAACCACCAGCGGGTGGACAACTGCAGAGATCGCTTCAAAATGCTACTGACACGGATTCTCATGTAATTTGTTTTCCGCCCCCCGCTGGGCGCTGCCGCTACGCGGGTCAGAGAGCGCTCGTTCCATTTGGGATGCTTGCCATGGCACCGAACCCAGAACACACGCGGGGCCGCATCTCAGTGTGGCTCCTTCCACACTAGTCTGCGGCCTTCTCCGGGAAGGCACCCTGGCGCAACCGCAACCTCTCACGCCGCGTCTGGGTATCGAGTATCGCGGCAGCGGTCTCAAGCACGTACCCTAGGGCCGGCCCCCAATCCGTCGCGCGAAACAGTTGGTATGCAGTGTCGCGCCCAAAAAAGTGGAACCAACTCGGCCAAGTGCTAAATCGTTGACGGTTATTAACCCGGAGAAACCATAGCAGGTCACCCGCCATGAACCGCAAAAAGTGGTTAGGTGGATAAGATAGCACAGGCTCCACTGGCTCCCGCATCGCGAGGCGATACATCAACAAGGGAAAATTCATGCCCACGGAAGGTCCCATATAGAAGCTCTCCGGCGGCCTGGGATTGATTTCCATGAGTTTAGGCACATTGTCCCGTGGATCCACGACGAAATCGAAATCACAGAAACCGACCCATCGCAACCCACGCAGCATCCGGACTGCCAGTTCAAGGATATCAGGGCGGTCGGCGGAAAAGTTGAGGACGCTGCTGCCTCCCTCGGGAGGGTACATGCGCGTCTTGCCATAGACTATCCCGGCAACGACTTTTTGTTGCTGGTCGCAGAGGACGTCCACCTTGTACTGCATCCCGCCCGCGGGAACGAAATCCTGCAGGAAGCTTACCCCGTGCGCACGCGTAATCCCTAGGTACTGTTCCCGCAACTCTGCAGGGGTGCGACATAAGACAATCCCTCGCGCGCCAACACCAACCGACGGTTTGACCAGTACCGGCCACTTGGTAATCTGAGGCAGAATGGACTCGATGCCGCCTGGAACCTCGCTGGGAAACCAGGTTTCCGGAATCGGGACGCCTGCCGCTTGGGCGGCGTGCATCGTTGGGATCTTTGCGTAAGCGCGAAGAAAGGTCTCCAGATCAGGCATAAGGAGCCTTGAGTAACGGCGAACCTCCTCCTGAATTTGGCACGTAGCCAGTGCGCCGTAATGCCCAACCGGAAAAACGACTGATATCGAACGCTCTCGCAGGAACTCGATCAGCCATCTCTGAAATCCCTGAGCATCGCTCCGTGGTGAAGGATATAAATGTCGCTTGTGAGAGTGCCTTGAGAAAAAACCGCTGTTTAGGCGCTTTGAGCAGCCTACCTCCACGCGTATGCCTGCCCTGGCGAGGCACTCGATAAAAGGCAAGGCTGCCTTGGCGGAGCTTTCCATCACGAACGCCGTCGGCGTTGTCTCAGGGGCGATCACGAAAGGGGTAAACCGGAAGCCATCGGCTGTTTCAGACGCTGTCTGTGCAATTTACGATACAGGCCACCTGGTAGCGCCCATACCAAAATTGGCTTTACCGCCCATACTCGCTTGTACCAGGGGAAACCGAGCATCCGGAAGCCTTTCCACCGGACGATGGCATGGTTGACACGACGGCGCAGGGTGCGCCGCTCCCTGGCAAGTTCATCGTCGCGCACGCGGTAAAGCGCCTTCTGGATATTCATGGCCCTGTAGCCCGCGGCATAAAGTCGGAACCAGAGGAAGACGTCCTCGACCTGCAGCGCCCACCGTTGCGCACCGTAGCCTCCAACGGCAAGCACTGGCGTCCGGCGCATCATGCAGGGCGCATGGCAGATCGGCGATCCAGAAAGGAAATCATTGGGCCCTGGAAAGGGTTTGGTCCGAACGCCTCCCCAAACACCGTTCTCATCAAAGCACGTCATCCACGAGCTGACTACAGCGACCTCCGGATGCGCATCCATCGCGGCCACCAACTTCGCCAGCCGCTCGGGTTCCGAAATATCATCACCGTCCTGGCGGGCAAGGAATTCGCCTCGCGCCTCGGAAATGCACCGATCCAGCGTTCGCGCCAGCCCCAGGTTTTGCTCGTTCGCGAGCACTTTCGCGCGGTCATCATGCCGAGCCCACTCACGCGCGACCTTCAGGGTATCGTCGCTTGAGCCATCATCACAAAGAACCATTTCCCAATCGGCGTAGCTCTGGCGTGCAATGGAGTCGAGACTCTCAACCAAGGTCGGAGCACAGTTGAAGACTCCCATGATCACTGAAACACGCGGGCGAGTCACTGCATCCCCCTCAGAGGATAGACCACAAACTCCATTAAGCAGGTGAACAGGTACTGGGCGCCGAGCACTGCTGCGATAAGGCCCGTTCGCGGGCGACTATTAAACCTCCCGGGGACAAAGGGATACAGCAGGACCCACGGCAGCATAAACCAGGACAGGTAGGCGAATCGGTTTGAGCAGTTCGCGTTAATTACCAGGATCCAGACCGCGTTCGCGACTAGGTACGTGTTGACCAGCCGCGCATAGAATGCGTCCGATCGCAGCATACGGACCCACGGCAGGCTGTCCCAAGGGCTCTCGTCTATCGTCGCGCGGGCGCTAGGGGCGACCTCGCTGGTCGATGTTTTCGACCGCTCGCGGATCTGGGGCTGGGGGCGCGAAGCTGCCAGCCCCGAACGAAGGACCTGTCCGCGGCTAGTGCGACCGAAGAGGCGTACGTCGAACTTAGCCCCCACGCGAGCCGGCCTCTGCACAGATCCGCCCCTTGTCGCTCCTGTCCTCACCGTCCGCATGGCGGATCGTACCGAGGGCCAACCAAATACAGCACGCCACCTTACGCCGACAACGAAGCGGCGCAGCGCGGCGCGCGTGGGAGCTGCCAGGACCAGCGTCGCCAAAACCGGGAAAATGCTGTAGGCCAGAAAGTCGGCCCGAAAACCCCATCGCTTACCGAGCACGATGTATCCTTCCACGCGGCTGTCCGAGGCAAAAGGATTATAAATGCTTAGGAGCCTTTCACCCAAATTCCTGACAGCGAACGACGCTACGGCACACGCAGCCCAGAAAGCCAGCCACGCCTCCGTTCTGCTGAAATACCGGACCAGGAGGAAAGCTCCCGCCGGCAGCAGAACCGACGCGTGGATCGCGCATGCGGCTGCCGTCACCGGCAACATCACGAGAGGACGGTCGTGAAAGGCAAAGGCGAGGATCAACACGGATCCGGCCATTCCATTACGTATCCCGTTGACACCGTACGCCCAAAAGGACAGCGAAGTGAGGAAGGCCAGGAAAACGGGGAACCCCCAGGCCCCATGCACACGCCGGGCGGCCAACGCAAGGGGGGCAATGTAGATGAAGGCACAAAAGACGAACCAACCTTGGGCCGAGAGAAACGGGGCACACAGCCGCATCAGGACGTTGAAGAGAGGATCGCTAAACCGGCCTTCTTCCCCCGCTTGAACGTGCTCGTAGGACCCGGCGTAGGCCCGCATGTCGATGAAAACCACGCTTATAGGCCGCAGACCCATGAACAACACAACTCCAACACAGATAACAACCGTACCTACCACGTTAAAGTGACGGAGTTCACCGGGATGGCCCGGCGTGAACGAATATAGAAGAGCGGATCCTACGACGACCACCAGCATAATCTGGTAGTACAGAGGCGTGTAAAGCGGCGCCGGAATCATTTCTCTCCTGGATGCTTAAGACAGCCGGGTTTGCGCCAAGCCTGGCTGGGCCCAGCGGGCCGGTGCAACGGGCCCCCAAGCTAACCGCGAACGATACATGGCGACTAAGCCCTCGACCGATGATTTGATGGTCAGGGGAGTAGAGCACACAATTGCCAGACCGGCTTCCGGCGCAATTCGCCGCCGAATGCCCACTTCGGCCGCATCGGCCCATTGGGATGGAGACGACGCCAGGGATACGTACTGCACACGTCCCACCAGGTGCTCACCCACCTCGGACGTAACGGTGTCGGAGCAAACTGAGAAAAGCCCGGCCACGCAGGCCTCAACCGTCACCACGGGAAACCCTTCGGAGAGGGAGGGCAGGACGTGGACATCAAAGAGATGCATCATCAACTCTGGTATGTCGGCAACGAGTCCGGGCATGCGTACTCGGTCGTCCAGCCCTAACGCCACGACCCCGTTCGCGATGACTGGTCGCATCGGCCCATCCCCAGCCATGAACAAATAGTAGCGCGAATCGCGCTTAGCCAGTTCCGCAAAGATCCGTACCAGAAATGACTGATTCTTGACTCCAGAAGGCCCCATGCTTCCGGCGTGGCCTATGACTCTAGCATCGCAAGGAATTCCGTAACGCGCAAGTAGGGATCTGCGATCCGATTTCCTCAAAGCGCTCTCGAAGGCCTCCAGCGGTACCCCGCAGTAAATGACCCGGCAACGCGGATCTCTGCCCCAGGCGGTTCCGAGCATCAGGCGTCCAGCATCGCGCCCGCAGGCAACAAGGTCGGTCCCGTAGCGAAGAACTAACCTGCGCCCCAGGGTGCGGTGACGGAGCCTGCGCAGTCGCATTTCCGCTCCATGTTTGCCGCGAGCCAGCTTCGTGCTGTGGCAGTGCATCACACGCACTGGTGTGCCTCCGCGGAAGCCTTGCTTCCCGACGTCGCCGAGAAACTCCTCACCATGCACGTGCAACACATCGTACCCTCCTGAGCGCAGCACGCCAACCAGGGTGCGGTCGGTAGGCATGAGACCGACAATCCGAAGCCGTTTAGTCAGCCACGACGCGGCGGGATAATGGTGGACCCGGCAGCCTGCCGCCAAGGCCTCCCGTTCATAGTCGCCACCCGTGCCAGGCGGTTCGTGCAGAATGAAGTCCATGTGGAGCTCAGGATGCCGTTGCCGAAGTACATTCATGAGCCAAGTCTCAATGCCCCCACGGCGCAGGCTGCCGAGAGAATGGAGCACCTTCATGGGCCTGAGGGGTGGCATGGCGGTCAGGCTGTCCGAAAGCGACGGACGTGATGCCGCGCGCGTCGCAGAAACTCGCGGAGGCGGTGACGAAGGGTGGAAAGTACGAGCGCGGGGCTAGCTCTCACCCCAATAGGACGACAGCGTGAGAGAAGATAGTCCCTCTTCCAACGCGAAAGGCCCGTTCCGCTCAACACAAATCTCCAGCATTCTGGATCCATTCTGGCGCGTGCCTCATCGCATACCCGCTGCGTCAATGTGGGATTGGCGAGGGCGAAATAGGCGTGCGCATGGGCGAAGTTCGCCAGTTGCTGGGCGAGGAATACGTCTTTCCACTCCTCCCAGCGCGAGGTGGACACGAGGTAATCTCTTACAAGGTCGTAAATCAGGATGCCATCCGCGAACCTCCAGTCGGTCCGCGACGTGATGGAGCCTCCGCGCTGCCTGTACGAGACCAAAGGCTCATCAAGAAACAACGGCCGTGTGGACTCGATCGCGAGGCGCCAGTGAACGGGAATGTCCTCGAAGAAGAGCCCTTCCGGGAATTCCATGCCGCGGGTGCGCATCAAGTCCGTCCGAACAAGCTTGGCCCAGGCGAACGCCGGCCGCTGCAGAAGCGCAGTCCGGTCAGCCGCAACCGGAACCGTGGCTGCGAGATCCCTGGGCTCCGGGTCACCGTCCCGAAAAGCGAGGAAATTAAAAAACACCGCGTCAGCTCCATGACCAGCGGCGGCATTGAGCGCGTGCTCGCAGAGGTAGGAAGAGGCCACATCATCGGAATCGACGAATAGGACCCAAGGCCCTCGAACGGCTCGAAGCCCGGTATTCCGGGCTGCGGCCAGCCCACGGTTGTCTGCGTGCTTGAGGATCACGACGCGCGAGTCCATCGCCGCCGCAGATTGAAGCAATCCGCTAGAGCCGTCGGAGGACGCGTCGTCCACGCAGATGATCTCGATGTCTCGCAGTGTCTGCCGGCACAGTGAGCCCAGGCACCCACACAGGTACGGCGCAACGTTGAATACCGGCACCACAATGGAAACGCCGGGTGTCATCCGCACGGCCAGATGGTTGGGGTCGGGAATCCCCTGACACGGCCCTTCGAAGGCTGCGGACCGAGACCGAGACGCCTCATGCGAAAGCCGCTCCCCAGCGTCATTGGTAGCGGCAAGCCAATTTCCACAGTTCGATGTCCTTCGTTACCAGGCTCTTCTCAATCTGCCTCAGTGCAAAAGGGAGCTTTACGGCATGCCGCAGCCTGTACCTCTCGACAAGGTCACAGGCTAGCGCGAACATGGAGTTCAGGAACGTCTCCTTCAGGCCGGCGATGCTATAGTAATAAAAGGATCCCAGGTGCCGCAGAAGAAGAGTGTAAAAGGCATCGTCTTCTGGAAGCCCCAGTTGCTTACTCTTCGCAATCAGTTTCCGAAGCAGCCAATAGCGCTCGATCGCCCTTATATTCCTTCCGCTCACCTGCACGTGGGAGTAGTTCCCATCGTACCACCGGTATTCATACAGTACCGCGGGTACATAGACGAAGGAACGACACAACCGAAAAAGCAGCCAGTGGACGATCGTATCTTCGTAAAGGCAGTTTTCGACATACCGAACCTGTTCGAAGAGTTCGCGCCGGTACACCTTGCACCAGGGAAAGCCGGGATAGTTCATGATCGCGTCGCCGTTCCGATATCCCATTAGGTTGCGCTGCGGATAAACATTGGGCCGCACGGCGGTCACCCTCCCGTTCCGCTCCTTAACCAGATTGTGTGCGCCCATGACGATGTCGGCCCCGGTGCGGTAAGCCTGATTCAAAAGCACCTCAACGATGTCCTCATGCACGACGTCGTCGCAATCCACGAACATCACATATCTTCCAGCCGCTTCATCCAAGCCGCTGTTGCGAGCGGCCGCGATACCCTTGTTCTCCTGTAGCACCAACTTGACGCGTGGATCGCCCTCAAACTGCCGGATGTAGTCTCTGGCGCCGTCAGTCGAGCCATCATCAACCATGACGACTTCGTAGCGGTATCGCGTGTTTTGCCGCACTATGGCCGGCAGAGTCTCAGGCAGCAGATCAAGGTGGTTGTAAACCGGCACGATAACGGACAGGTCCAGCCCCGCGACGGCAGGGCTGTTCCGAACGACTCCGTCGGAGGCCGGATCCGGGCAAGCTGCGCTGACAATGGAAAGGGCCGCTTCGGAGTTGATCCCGATGGTCCTCTTCTTCGCTCGGAACCACTTCTTGAGGTAGAATGTGATGCAGTACAGGGAGTAAGCCACAGAGGCCATGATAATGCATAGCCTCTCATTGCGTATGCGCCTATAGAACCGCAAGTAGAAGACCTGCTTCATCGGTCTATCCCGGCGCGTTGCAGCGGTACTTCAACTCGGATATGTCAGCCTTAGCGTGAACCGCACAGCGTTTCGGGAGAGTGTCATCCCCGCAAAGCTGCCGCGAGGGGCCCGAAAGCGCCACCAAGGGCCAAGGCCGGGGCCGACATGGCCAAAAGGTCCGCAATCGCGCCTGCGAGGGCGTCAGGCCTGGGATCCGAGAGGAATCGAGCCGACGGCAGATTCGAGAGCCATGTCTCCCATGTCGAGCGGATCTTGTGATTATTGCTTTCTATCGCCACGCAGGGCGTCCTGTTGATGACCGAAAAAATCAGACCGTGAAGGCGGTCAGTGACCACGCACCTCGCTCGGCCAAACTGATCCCAAAGCTTTTGAAGCCGCCACTCGTAGTCAGGAAAACTGAGACGGCGGCCCGGGACAACCGTGTCCGTGAACACAGCGTCGGGTACGAGATTCCGCAAATAGTCCAGTGTTGCAGCCCGTCCTTCAGCACTGAGCTTGCTCTCGGTGTCTTCCCTCAGGCAAACGAGCAGTCGCACGTCGCGAGTGTCAGAATCGGACAAATCCAGCGCTAATACACTGTCTGGAGCCAATTGCACACTGCAGTTCGGAAAAGCCTCCAGCATCCGGTCAAAAGACCTCCTCTCACGGGCGAATAGATGGAGTCGGGTGTGCGACGAGTAGGCGGCACACGACCGCCCGAGAGCGCGCCGTCCCGCGCGTGTGTCTGAAAAATCGAAGCTTTGTGGAAACGAGACGATCCGGTTGTGCCGGAACGCCGTCACGACACGGCAGCGCGCCTCTTCCAAATCTGGATACCGATCCCCCATGTTCCCTCCCCCCACGATGGCCACAACGTCGTCCGTGTCCGCCGCTCGCGCCACACCCCGCAAGTCATGGAACACATGCCCGGCGCAGACCAGATAAGGCCGGTGCGATGGAAGATGCCGGGCAGCAAATCGGATGACTGCTTGCGTGATGGCCACATCTCCAAGGTTCCCGTAATCCGCGGCCAGTACGACGATTAAGCGAGGGCCTTGCTGCGGGAAATCCTCAGGCGGCCGGAATGGCGACAGGATGCGCAGAGCCTCGCGCTTCCAACGTACTGGAGGGAGCGACTTCAGGGCTAGCAGCATCGCGTTGCGGCAAAGGGAACCCACCGCGCTGAGGCATTGGCACCAAACCGGATGGTCGACGGCGCGTGGGTTGCGCGTCGGTGTTCGAGTGGGTTTCATTCCTTGGGAGTGGAGGGACCGATGCCTCGCGCAGGAACCCAGCGCGTCCGCTCGCGGCACACCGTGTGCAGATCCTAGGCTGGGGGCGCCCAACACCTCGTCCGCCTCGGCGAGCAAAGCACGATCTGGCACATAGAGCCAAGGCTGCAAGTGGACCCAATTAGATCCTCAGGCACGAACCACTGCGCGGTCGCCCGCGGCACGCCGGCCTGCGGTCTATGCCTTTCTCCGAAGCACGACGGTCGCGGAGTATGTTATAGGCGGTCTACGCCAAGATCAGGATCTCAGGCTTCGTCCGCCCACCCATGCAAGAAACCTCCTGACATGCCTTAGGCGCAGCCGCTTCACCGCCCTCCAAACACCTCCATACATGTGAATGTAGTCAATAACATCCCACTTAACGACGTTCATCCGATGGATCGCCCTGTATGCCACCTCCGTCCTTTTGAGTTGCGCAGCCCGCGACAAATGCGAGCGCCGACGCCCAAGCGATGGATCCTCGAATAAGAGAAGCGATCCCTCCGGCTGCTGAAAGTACCTCCACGCTATGCCAGCGGGGCCCGTCTTGTGAAAGTCTAGGCATGCAACCCCTACCTAGAT
>JAJYHY010000263.1 GCA_021784555.1 bacterium | reverse complement strand
ACCCTGGTGGTGAGCCTGTCCTCTAGCGACACCCGCCGTGCTACCTTGCCCGGTACCCTTACCATTCCAGCGGGCCAGACCTCCGCCAGCTTTCCAATCGACTCCGGCACCAACGCCGCTCCAGGCGTCGATTATCCCGTGATCATCACCGCCACGGCTCCCGGCCTGACGGAAGGCGTCGCCACGCTCATGGTCGGCAACGTGAACCTTCCCGACCTGACGGTGGCCGGCATCAGCGCGCCAACCAATGCCCCCACGGAGACCTACGCCAACATTTCTTATCGCATCCTGAATCAGGGCCAGGCGCCGACCTCCGGCAATTTCACTACCCAGGTCTTCCTGACCCAGGACCCGAACAATGTGACCAATGGCCCCGTTGGCTCTTACACCTTCACCGGCTCGCTGCCCGCCGGTCAGTCCTTTGACCAAACACTGCAGGTGTACTTGCCAACCGCAGCCGGCGATTACTGGGTGGTGGTCAGCACTGACGTGGGTGACAACATTGCCGAAACCCTTGAAAACAACAACGTCCTGGTCAGCACCGTCCCCATTCATGTCTTTGCCGCCTACGAGGCCACCGTCTCCGCTGACGTTCACACCGCCCCCGCCGGCACGCCCATCCCGATGCATGGCCGCGCCTTCCGGCCCAATGGCGATTTCGCTCCGGAAGTCCCCGTCGATATCTTCCTGACCGTGCGCGGCACGCAGCGCATCATCCTGGCCCAAACCGATGCGAACGGGAATTTCGCCACCACCTTCCTGCCGCTCCCCAACGAGGCCGGGTCTTACCAAATCGGCGCGGCCCATCCCGGCGATGCCTCCGCGCCCGTTCAGGACACCTTCACCCTCTTCGGCATGGCCGCCAACCCGGCCTCGCCGACGGCAAGTGTTGTCGAGCAAAACAGCGTCACCGGCTCGGTCGAAGTGGTGAACCTGAGCGAGTTGCCGCTGACCGGCTTAGGCGTCAGCGTGTCGAACCAGATGGGCAACGTGACCGGCGCGGCCAGCCTCGACACGAACACTCTGGCCGGCCTGGCGACCAACGTCCTGACTTATGTCCTCACGGCCTCGGATGCTTCCACGCTGCAGGGCACTGTGGACCTGAAGCTGACGAGTACTCAAGGCGCTGCTCTGGACGTGCCGCTGCAGGTCAGCGTGGTGCCCCTGAAAGCGCGCGTCCAGGCTATCCCTGGCACTCTGTTGGCGGGAGTCAAGCCTGGCGGCCAGGCGATAGTTGACTTCGACTTGGTCAACCTGGGTAATACCCCGACGCCGCCCCTGAGCATTGCCGCCCCGTCCCTTTCTTGGTTGCACGTGGCCACCCCAAGCCCGATGCCGCCCCTGGGCGCCGGAGAGACCAACCATGTTGAGCTCCAGTTGACCCCGCCCGCCGATGTGGCCCTGGGCGACTACACCGGGACACTCATCATCGGCGGCGGCGACATTAGTCTTTCGGTGCCCTTCACCTTCCGCGCCCTCTCCGATGCCAAGGGCGAGCTGCGGGTCACCACTGTCGATGAATACACCTACTACGCCGCCGGGTCGCCTAACCTGGCCGGGGCCGCCGTGACGGTAAAGGACGCCGTCTCGGGCGCGGTCGTGACCAATGGCATCACCGACACCAACGGGCAGTTTGTCGTACCGGCGTTGCCCGAAGGCTATTACGACATCGACGCGACCGCCGAACAACACACCAGTTTCCATGGAACGACCCTCGTCAAAGCTGGGATAACCAACGACCTCCAGGCCTTCCTCTCCCGCCAGACCGTCCAGTACATCTGGACGGTGACGCCGACCGAAATCCCTCAGCATTTCAAGATTGCCATCGAGACGACCTTCGAGACGTTCGTCCCTATCCCGGTCGTGACCATCGAGCCGGCAATGATCGATCTTTCGCAAATCAACGCCCAGGTCACCCAGATCAACTTGCGCATCTCCAACCATGGCCTGGTCGCCGCCAACGATTTTCGCCTCGTCTTCGGTGGCAACTCCGACTGGCAATTCACGCCGCTCGTCTCCGACCTTGGCTCGCTCCCGGCGGAAAGCTCAATTACCGTGCCGCTCACCATTCGAAGGCTCACTCCGTTTCCGCCTGGATTCACTGCCCGGCGCGTCGCGGACGTCCTGAATTTCCACAAGATGAGCGGAGGCGGAGGCTGCGGCATCGCCGCGGCGGGGATATGGACCCTGTTCTGTGGCACGGTTAAGACCTATTCCACGCCCATCAACATCGTCAATGCCGGCGGTAGTTGCGGCAGTTTCGGCGGCTCTGGGGGTGGCGGCGATGGCAGCGTGGGCCGGCCTTTTGTCAGCATGCCCTATTTCGCCATGCCTACCAATTGCCACGGGAATACCAACTGCACGCCCTTCAGCCTGGATTGGAGTGGGCCCGCCACCGCCCTCCTCAAGCCGGGGGTGAAGATCCTGGAGACCGCCGCCAACGCCGCCTTGGCGGCCAACCTCTGGACTCGGACGCTCGGCTTGACGGTCAGCCTCAGCGGCACGGCCAAGGGCAAGGCGCAGTTATGCTGCAACGGCCAGTCGGGCCTGCAAGTGTCCGCCGGGCTTTCGGCCAAAGGCACGCTTAACATCGGCAAGTCGCTTACCATCGGAGCGGACAAGCTGAACGTGCCGCTCACGCTCGGGGGGGTCGATGGGGAAGTGTCTTATGACGGCAAGCTCCAAATCAAGGCCCAGGCGACGCCCAGCATCGAGGTCTCGGGCAGCGCCACCGCCGGATGTGGCAAGAAGCCCGACTGGGACGTCTCCGTCACGTTGAACATCCCGATTGCCGCCGGCGAAGAGGGCAGTGTCAAAGGCAAGTTCAGCGCCAATGGCAAAACGCTCAAGGAGACCACCGCGGGCGAAATGAAGGTGGGCGTCTTTGGAGGCATCAGCTTTACCGCCGCCTACTCTCCAAGCGCCGGCCTGAAGACCTGCTATAAGTCCGACGGCCTTTATGCCGTGAACCACGTGACCGTGTTTGGCCACACCTTTGACGAATACGCCGGCCTCCCCGGCGGCAAATACTATTTTATCCAGCCGATGACCTCCTGCGACGGGGCGATGGCGCTGGACCCGGCCAGTGCCGCCGAGCTCACGGCGTTGCTTCAGGAAGTTCATCGGCGACTGTCCTTGGCCCCGGCCGCCCCGCCGGTTGTCTCCGCGGTGGCCAAACCGCTGGATGCCGGCGGGATTTGCGCCGACGTGCGGCTCCGTCTGGATCAGGACCTGGTGCTGACCCGTTCGGCCTTCGACGCCACGCTCAAGTTGATCAACAACGACGCGGCCAACAGCCTCAACAACGTTCAGGTGCAGGTGAACGTGCTCGACGCCAACGGCAATGCCGCGAATGACAACTTCACCATCCTGACCAACGGCCTGTCCGGAATCACCGCGACCGACGGCGCCGGCGTTGTCCAGCCGGGTATCACCGGCACCGCCTCCTGGCTCATTGTTCCCGCTCCTGGCGCGGCGCCCGATGGCCCAACTCCTTACTCGGTCGGGGGCTACCTGACCTACAACCAAGGCAGTAACTTCGTTACCGTCCCCTTCCAGCCGGTGCCCATTACGGTTTATCCCGACCCTCAACTCCATGTGAAATACTTCCTCCAGCGCGACGTTTATGGCGATGACCCTTTCACGCCTATCGTCGAGCCGAGCATTCCCTTTTCGCTGGCCGTGATGGTCCAGAATACTGGCAAGGGCGCCGCCAACAACGTCAAGATCACCTCCGCCCAGCCCAAGATTATTGACAACCAGAAGGGTTTGCTCATCAACTTCAAGATCATCGGCACCCAGGTTGATGGCCAAAATGCCACGCCTTCTCTCACCGTCGATTTCGGCACGATCAACCCCGGTCAAATCGGCATTGGCCAGTGGCTCGTGACCTCCACCCTCCAGGGCCTGTTCACCAGCTTCTCCGCCACCCTCGAACACACCGGCGGACCTTTGGACCAACAACTCTCGCTCATCGACGAAGTCAGCATCCACGAGATGACCCATTTAGTTGAGGCTCCAGGTAAATTCGAGGACGGCAAACCGGATTTCCTGGTCAGCGACAGCCTGGTGCCGCCCCTCGACCTCCCGGATAAACTCTACCTCAGCGACGGCTCGACTAGCGCCGTCCAGGTCGTCCAGACCGCCACTGTCCTGGGCCAGCTCTCGGCCAACAACCTGAGCGTCCAATTGAACGCCAACATGCCCAGCGGTTGGACTTACCTCAACGTCCCCGATCCGGGCAACGGCCAGTTCGATTTGGCCCGCGTCGTCCGTTCCGACGGCGTGGAAATCTATTTCAACACCAACGTCTGGACCACCGACCGCACCTTCATCGGCCAGGGCAAACCGCCCATCTACGAACATATCCTCCATCTGCTCGACTATGACAGCACCGGAAGCTATCTGCTCTATTACACCATGCCGCACCCCGCCGATTCCATCCCGCCCACCAGCACGGTGGCCGCCCTCCCGCCGCAGACCTACAATGAATTCCCCGTCACTTGGTCCGGCCAGGACAACCCCGGCGGCTCCGGCTTGGCTTACTTCGATGTGTACGTCTCGGATAATGGCGGCCCGTTCGCCCCCTGGGTCACCCAAACCACCGACACCGGCGACACCTATTTCGGCGCGCTCGGCCACACCTACGCCTTTTATAGCGTCGCCACCGATAATGCCAACAACCATGAGGCCGCGCCCACCACGCCCGAGGCCCAGACGACCGTTTCTCTCACCAACACCCCGGCCACCCTCGATCCAATTCCGGACCAATTCATTCACCAAGGCGACACCCTTCGCGTCGTTCCCACCGCCCACGACCCCGACGGCGAGTCGCTCAGCTTCAGCCTCATCGGCTCCGCCCCGGCCGGCGTGCATATTGATTCGGCGACCGGCCTCCTTACCTGGATTACCGCCGGCAGCACCTTGCCCGGCACCAACGTACTCACCGTCCAGGTGCTCGACAATGGCATCCCGCGCGAAGGGATGACGCGCAGCTTCAAGGTCGTCGTGTTAAGCGCCGCCAATACCCCGCCCGTGCTCGCGCCCATCCCGGACCAGACGGTCGTCGAGGGCCGTCTGCTGGCGATTACCAATTCCGCCTCCGACGGCGATTTCCCGCCCCAGACCCTCACCTTCAGCCTCGGCCCGGGCGCCCCCACCAATGCCGTCATTGACCCGGTGAGCGGCGTCTTCCAATGGCGCCCGACCCATCTCCAGGCCGATTCCACCAACCTGATTTCCGTCATCGTCACTGACAACGGCACGCCGAGCATGAGCGCCACGCAGAGCTTTACGGTAGTCGTCATTCGCGTCCTGCCGGACCTGGTGCTGGCCGCCGGCAGCACCAACCTCCTGGTCGGCGAAAATGGCGTGGTGCCGCTGAGCCTGGAATCGGCCTTTAACCTCACCAACATCAGCTTCGAGCTCGAGGCGGACACAAACCGGCTCGCCAACCTCGCCCTGGAGCCGGCGGGCGCGGGCGTGCTCTCGGCAACGCTTCAGCCGCTCGGCTCGAATACTTATGCCGGGAGCTTTGTGCTGAGCCCCGCCCTCCAGCCCAGCCCGGTTCGCCTGCTCGGTTCACTCACGTTCCTGGCCGTGACCAACGCGCATTCGGCCATTGTATCCCTGGGGCTCCGATCGCCAGTCGGGCAAGTCCAAAACGGGCAGACGCTCACCAATACCGCGAGCATCCCCGGGCGCATCATCATCATCGGCGCCGAACCAGTCGTGGGTATTTCCGCCGACCCGACGCTCATGCTCTACGGCCATCCGGGCGCCGCTTACGTCTTGCAATATCGAACCAACCTGGACACGGCCCCCTGGCTAACCTTCCGCACTCTCACTCTGCCCGGCCGCTTTGCGCTCATCACCAACCTGCCCCCGGCCAACCCGATGCTCTTCTTCCGCGCCTACGAGACGGCCGCTTTTGGCCTGGGACTCCAGCGCCTCGGCCCGGACGCGTTCACGCTTACCCTTCACGGGCGCGCCGGCCTGGACTACACCATCCAAACGGCCACCAACCTCGCGCCCTCGTTCTGGTACGACCTATACGACCTCACGTTGACCAACTCGCCGGCCATGCTGAACTGGACTAATAGGCGCGACACCACGCGCTTCTTCCGCGCCTTGCGGAAGTGACCAGGTCGTGAACCCGGCTTTAAGGAGAATGCCGAGTTGCTAGAAAGCCCTTGACCATGTTTTCGAGCGCGTCCAGCCAAAGCGGATGCTCGTTGAGACAGGGAATGAGGTCGAATTCGGCGCCGCCGGCCTGGAGGAATGTCCGGCGTCCGCGAATGCCGATTTCTTCGAGGGTTTCGAGACAGTCGGAGACAAAAGCGGGACAGATGACCAACAGTTTCTTGACGCCTTGGGAAGGCAGCCGGGCCAGCTCGTGATCCGTATAGGGCCGGAGCCAGGGGTCGCGGCCGAGTCTGGACTGGAATGAAACCGCGTACTTCGATGCTGGCAGACCGGCTTTTTTGGCGAAGGCGGCGACGGTTCTGAAGCATTGGGCGCGGTAGCAGGTTGCGTGGGCGGGGCTGGAGATTTCGCAACAGTCGGGCGAGCTCAAGCAATGGCGCCCCGTCGGGTCGGATTTGCGGATATGCCGTTCCGGGATGCCGTGGAAGCTGAAGAGAAGCAGGTCAAAATGCTTCTCAAGCCATTCCTGGGCGCTGGCGGCGAGGGCGGCGATATAATCCGGCCGGTCGAAGTAGGGGGGCTCCACCTGGACGCGCATCCGCGGGGCGGCTAGAGCGGCGACTTCCAGCACGCGCTCCACGGCGGTCTCGAAGCTCGACGCGGCGTAATGCGGGAAGAGCGGGATGAGAAGGAGGTTCGTCACCCCGTGGCGGGAGAGGGCGCCAACCGCGTCCGGGATGGAGGGGTGCTGATAGCGCATCGCCACCTCGACCGGCACGCTCAGCCGCTGCCGCAGCTTGTCTCGCGTATTCTGGCTGGTCACAACCAGGGGCGAGCCGGCGGGAGTCCAAATCTCGCGGTAGGCCTCCGCCGAGTGTTTAGGGCGGCGGGGCAAGATGGCGAAATGCACGATGCAGAAGCGGAGCAGCCAGTTCACGTCCAGGACACGGCCATCCATGAGGAACTCGCGCAGGTAGCGGCGCACGTCCGCGACCGAGGGGGAATCGGGGGACCCGAGGTTAACGAGCAAGACGCCGGCGCTCATGATCTGACAGTAGCCGCGAACGGGGCATAGGGGGAAGGGAAAACATCGAACAACGAACATCCAACATCGAACATCGAACAACGAACATCCAACAACGAACATCCAACATCGAACATCCAACATCGAACATCCAACAACGAACATCCAACAACGAACATCCAACATCGAACATCCAACGACTGCCGGGCGCGGCGCATCCGGCAGTGCCGGGGCCTTTCCGAATCCGAAACTCGAAACTCGACATCCGAAATGCCAGCCTTGGACAGTCAGAACCGAGGGCAAAAACATGGGGGCAAGAACATAGGACGCTAGTCCTCGCCGATAAGCCGCTGGCTCGGCTGTGTCTCATCCACATCTTTTTGCTCCCAGTTCTTTGCTGTAGCCGGCGACACGGACACAGCCTTCAGGTATTGCTGGACCCGCTCCGCCACATTGCAGCCGGAGACGATTGAATCGCCCACAGAAATGCCATCGCGGTAATGGCCGGCAAAGAAGAGTCCGGGCGCCCGGTTCTCGATTTGGCCCATGAACTCGCGGTAGCGTCCGTACCCGACGTTATACTGGGGAATGGCTTGGGGATAGAAGACGGTGTGCTGGAAGGTTGGAGCGCCGCGAACCCCAAGCAAGACGCGCAGGTCCGCGCAGGTCAACTCTACCAGCTCCCGCGACGGCAAGGACGCCAACTGCGGATACCTCTCGCCCCCAATATAACTGGTCAGCGTGAGATGCCCCTGGGGCGCGCGATTCGGGAACAGAGAGGACGAGAAAATGGTGCCCAGGATCTTGAAGCCTTCGACGCGCGGAATGAGCATCCCGAACCCCTGGCAGGGATGCTCCACGTCCTGGCGGCGGAAGCCGAGCACTACGCTGGCCACAGGCGGGTAGCGGATTTCGGCAAAAGAATTCAGGCTCAAGGACGCCTCGGTCTCGAGGGTCAACTGGGCGAGCCGGAAGGCGGTTCCGGTGTAAATGACGGCGCTGTGCTCGGCGGACAACTCCTGTCCCCGCTGGGAAAGCGCAAGCCTCCATCCCGAGGCCGTCTGCGCCAAGGCCCTCACCTCGGTATTCAGAACGACGGCGTCGCCTAATCGGTCGCGCAAGGTATCCGGCAGGACTTGCAGGCCCTCGTCGAAGGACAGCTTGCCCGCGCGGTCTTTAGCCACCTCGCCGCGCCGTTTGCGTTCCCGCGCGCCGAAGATCTGACCCTTGATGAGCGAGCCGTACCGAGCCTCCAACTGGCCCAGCTTGGGAAAGGCCTGCGGCACCGACAGCTTGGACGGCTCCCCCGCATAAATGCCCGCCACCAGGGCGTCGATGGCGTGGTCGAGAAACTCCCGGCCCAGCCGGCGCACGACAAATTCCGCGACGCTCTCTTCCTTGCCGTCGCGCCGGCGCGGGACAAACGGCTCGCGCAGGACGGCCAGCTTAGCCTTGGCGGTGAAGAGCCGGGTCGTGAGAAAGCCGAGTGGGGAGGCGGGCATCTCGATGGGACGGCGATAGCGCACCACGTATCGGGCGGAGGCCTCGGGGGCCGGATCGAGCCGGCGCGATTCCAGACCCGAGTCACGAACTAACTGCTTAATTCGCGGGGAGGTTTCCAGGATGGTATTGGGGCCGAACTCGGCGAGGTAGCCATCAGCGCGCACAGACCGAATGACGCCGCCGACACGCTCGCTGGACTCATAAACTGTGACGGGGATGCCGTGGCGCTTCAGGCAAAACGCCGCGGTTAGTCCGGTAATCCCAGCGCCGATGACGGCAACGGTGCTCATAGCGGCTCTTCGCGGGCCGAGGAGAACGGTTGAAACAGTTTCCCCTTTTCCAGCGCGGTTTGGCACCGGGCTGAAGCCGCGGTGCTAATGAGATGCGGCGCAGGTTGGGATTTGCAATGGTCCTTCAATTCCATTCAGATCGTTCGAGAGAAACGGTTCTCTTTTCGCGTGGCCGCGTAGGCGTCAAAGCGCATCGCGATGTTGCGGATGAGGAGCCGGCCAAGGTCGGTGACCCGCACGCCCTGGGGAGTCTTAACGAGGAGGCCATCGGCTTCCAGATCGTCGAGGGAGTCAAGTTCACGGGCAAAATGGGTTTGGAAATTGATTCCAAGAAGCTTAGAGATATGGACGTAATCCAAGCTTAGGTCGCACATGAGGCGCATGATGGTCGTGCGCCGGAGTTTGTCCTCTTCGGTCATGATGTAGCCCCGGCACAGAGGCGGGTTGCCGGCATCCAGTGCGGCGTAATATTCCGGGAGTTCCTTATGGTTTTGCCAGTAGAAACCGTCGGCCTGGGAGATGGAGGACATGCCGAAGGCGTAAATGTCCGTGCCGCCACGGGTGCTGTAGCCCTGAAAATTGCGCTGGAGGGTTTTCTGTTTCTGGGCCCGTGTGAGCTCGTCCTCGGCGCGGGCGAAATGGTCCATGCCGATATAGACGTAACCGTCGGAGGTGATGCGCTCGATAGTCAGCTTGAGCAGCTCCAGTTTGGTTTCGGGCGTGGGCAGGGATTCGACTTTGAGGATCTTTTGAGCCGGTTTCATCCAGGGGACATGGGCATAGTTGAAAACGGCGAAGCGGTCTGGCTTGATGGAAAGGGTCTCCTCGAGGGTCTTGATAAACGAGGCGGGCGTCTGATAGGGCAGGCCGTAGATTAAATCGATGTTGACGGACTGGAATCCGAGCTCGCGCAGCCATTCAACTACTTGCCGGGTCATCTCAAAGGGCTGGATACGGTGGACGGCCTTCTGAACCACCGGGTCGTTGTCTTGCACCCCCATGGATGCCCGGTTGAAGCCGACCTCGCGCAGGGCCGCCAGGTGCTCGCGAGTCAGCCGGCGCGGGTCGATTTCTACACCCGCCTCCACGTCTTCCGCAAAAGCAAACCGCGAATGAATCATGTCGCCCATCCGCCGGATCTCATCGGGCTGAGAAAACGTGGGCGTGCCGCCGCCAAAATGAAGCTGAACGACCTTGCGCTTGGGAGTGAGCAACCCGCGCATGAGGTCCATCTCGCGCTGGACATAGTCAAGGTATTGACCGCTCTTTTTCTGGTCGGTGGTAATGACGGTGGTGCAGCCGCAATACCAGCACAAGGAGTAGCAAAAAGGCAGGTGAAAGTATAACGAGAGGTCGCGCTCGGTTTGGTTGTTAGCCCTGATCTTTTCGAGGAAGACGCCGGGATCAATCTCTCTCGTAAAGTGTGTGGCGGGCGGGTAGGAAGTGTAACGCGGGCCGGGAACGTCATACTTCTTCACCAGATCGAGATCGACCTTCAACATGCTCATAAATAAAACAAAACTACACTATAGAGACCTCCCTGTCAGGGGCCAGAGGCTTGGCACACCGGCAGTGCTTCCATGGGAGAGCCTCTAGCTAATTGCCTCCGGCTCGGCGGCGCCTCTTGGCCATGCGTGGACGGTGCGTACCAGCGCCTCCAGGTTCTCGATCTTTGCTTCGGGTGGCACACCGTGTCCGAGATTGAAAATATGGCCGGGACGGCCTCGCATCCCACGCAAAAGTCGATTGGTCTCGGCGGCGACAACTTGGGGCGTCGTCTTGAGCACGAATGGGTCCAAGTTGCCTTGGACGGCGACGTGCTTCGGCAGGGCTCTGCTGAGTTTAGCCAGGTTGATGTTCCAATCGATGCCCAACACCGCCGCGCCGGTATCCACGAGGTCCGGCCAGTTGCCGTGCGCGCCCCGCGAAAACACAATGACGGGCACGCGTCCCCCCACTGCCTCGACCACCCGCTTGAGCCATTGGCCGGAACCCGCGCCAAAGCTGCCCTCCGATAGGCTGCCCCCAAGGCTGTCAAAGACCTGCACGGCCTCCACCCCCGCCTCAATCTGGAGTTGGAGGAACTCCGAAACCGCCCGGGTCAATGTGCCGAGCAAACGGTCGAAGAGCGCGCGGTCATCATAAAGCAATGCTTTGGCCTTCGTGTATTCCCGCACGCCGCCGCCCTCTATCATATAATTGGCGAGGGTCCACGGCGAGCCGGCAAAACCGAGCAAGGCCGTCCGTTTGCCCAAGGCGGCGCGGATCAACTTTAGCGCTCGCGAGACGTACTGCAACCGCTCAGTCACGGCGTTAGGTTGCAACCGCCCGACGTCATCGCGCGTTTCCAGCAGGAACTCCATCGAAATGCCGCCCCCGTCGGAAAACCGGTAGCGCTGGCCCAGCGCCTCCGCGACCACGAGAATGTCGCTGAAGAGAATCGCCGCATCAAAATCGAATCGGCGAATCGGCTGAAGTGTAACCTCGGTCGCCAGTTCAGGCGTCTGCACCAGTTCCAGGAACGAGTACCTTTCCTTCAAGGCCCGGTATTCCGGGAGCGCGCGGCCCGCCTGCCGCATGAGCCAGACCGGGGGGCGATCCACCTCCCGGCACTTGCAGGCCCGCAGGAATCTCTCGCGGTTTGTCAGTTCGTGACTGCTCTCTGTCTCTGCCAAAGCGGCGGTGGCCGGCTCAACCTCAGGAAGAGCCGGCTTATCCGGAGTGGCAGCGATATTCATGAAAGCCTCTGTGCCTGCGGGCATTATGTCTGGTTCGTGCCCCCAGGCTCAATGCCCGGCGGCATCCAACACCCTAGCAGGATGGGTGGTCAGAGGTCAATGGCTGTATTGGCTGCAATCCCTGCCTTGCCTAAATCCGATATGCACAACGTTGGGTCAGTTTGGGGCGGAGCGGTGCAGTGTGGAGTGTCCTTCGGACTCGGCGCGCGGCTTAGGTTGACGGCGGCACTGGAGGCAGCAAAACGCCCCAAGGCGGTCATCGTGTTCCCAAGTAGATTCTGAACTGGGAAGACGCGGCCGGTTTGCTTCCGGGCGGGGTGTGAATGCCGCGCAAGGGCACAAGAGAATCTCAAACTAAGGAGGACTTGATATGAGCGGGTGGGCGAAGAGGATAAGGAGTACTATGTGGATGGTTGCGCCGATAGTTGCGTTGGGGGTCGTTGCGGGAATGGCGCAGGGGCAAACCCAGCCGCCAGCGCCACCAACTCGACTGCG
>JAJYHY010000262.1 GCA_021784555.1 bacterium | reverse complement strand
CCAAGGTGAAAGTCTCCAAACTCCAATGGGCCGGTCTGGACCTCCGCAAGCACACCACCTTGCCAAAGTGGAACTACACCATCTTCCCCAGAATAAATCGGAATTAGTTTTTGCATGGGCACTAACCTCCTAAATCCCAC
Organism: bacterium; assembly: GCA_021784555.1. Taxonomy (GTDB): domain Bacteria; phylum Verrucomicrobiota; class Verrucomicrobiia; order Limisphaerales; family UBA8199; genus JAJYHY01. The sequence continues at coordinate 12,064 of JAJYHY010000262.1, read as the reverse complement.
GAAACGCTTGATTTTACGGGGTGGCGGAGAGAGGGGGATTCGAACCCCCGATACGGCTTTTGACCGTATAACGGTTTAGCAAACCGCCGCCTTCAGCCACTCGGCCATCTCTCCGTCATTGACAATCAGCCACTTGCGTCAGATGGAACATAGCGGTTTGGCAATTTGATACTTGGATTGGACACTGCTCGTGTGAAAATGAAGCAAGCAGTGCCGACGCCTGCCAACGGCAAATGTTGGCAGACCACGCAGTATTCAAATTTGATCCGCTACGTTCCATCAGGAACGTATTTCGCACGAATTCGAGTGCGAGGCAAGCTGATTCGCAAGAGCCTCAAAACGGACGGATGTCCATAGGAACGGCTTTGTAGAAGCCGCAATCACAAACATTCTCCAGCGCTTTGATCTCCGCCTCACGCTTCGGCAGGGCTACGGCATAAATGGAGCAGGCGCCTGCTCGCCTTTCACTCGCCTGCACCACCACTCAGGGTGAGGCGCGGGGCCGATATCCGGGCGGATGTGAAAAATCCCCGAGATTTATCTTGCCAGAAGCCGCCGGAAACGGCTAAATAACGACACTGCATCAAGTTGGCGGGCAGTTCAGAGGCGGAACGTATGAGAATCACTCTACCTCAGAAGTCTGTGGACGTCCTTGCAAATGCGCGGCGGCGGCGAAAATGCGAACCTGTCGGCGTGCAACAGAACCGTTGCGTCTCCAATGCCCCTCGGACCTACACCGGAGCTGCCCGCCTTGCCGCCGCGCGTCAGGCCGCAACAGCCATGAAGGGCCTATGAGCCAATCCCTCCTCAAACTCCAGATCGCCCCGGTCCAGGACTTCATCGCCCAAGCCCGCAGCACCCGAGATTTGTGGAGTGGGAGTTATCTCCTGTCCTGGCTGAGCGGACACCTCATCCAGCAATTCCGCTCGGCGGACCCGGGCTTGAAAATCGTGCTTCCGTGTCTCGACCCCGACACGCCCCCGGACCCTTTCAAGCCGGAGTCGGCGCTCAGCCCGATGTTCGAGTGGATCCGCTCTCGCGAGTGCCATAATCGCTATTACGGAAAGGACGCCACGCTTCCGACCGTGCCCAACCAGTTGCTGGCCGTCGTGCCCGACGGTTTTGGAGGGCCTCAGGTGCGGGGAATCATCCAACGGGTGTTCGACTGGGATTGGACTGACGCGTCCGGCGAGCGGAGTGTGTGGCGTCGCATTTGCGACCACTCGCGGCGCTACCTGGAGACCAAACAGGAGGAAGTCAGGCTTGCTTGGAGTGACATCTCCGACAAGGAATTCATTCCCCTCCTCCTTGACCACAGGGGGAGACACCTCTGGGACGAACAGCTCGAGCATTTTTGGCGCGTCACCTGGTTCCTCTGGCCGGGCCCCGGCGCCGAAGTGGAGAAGGAGACGCTGGACCGGCTGTTCGCTCAAACCCCAGTTGGACGCCTCTGGCGCCAGAACCGCCTGGCGGACAATCCCGATGAGTGGATGGAGCGATGCCAAGTCGTGTCCCATCTCTTTGATGGTCGTCGCCAGACCCGTGACTTTCCCGCTTGGCGCGGGGTGGCGGGCCTGGATAAAGACAGCCTGAGCGGAAAGGAGGAGGCCTTGGCAACCGATGCTTGGCTGGACCAGATTCGCGGCAGCCGGAGCAGGGGGTCCGAGCTTAAGCATCTGTTCCGAAACAACGACCCTCTGGCCGCGCCCAACCTCGTCAAACGCGTCTGGCACAAGGCGTATCTCGAAGCCTCAGAAGGAGAGGCCGGGCCGGGCTTGAACAAGCGATCACCTTGCGGCTGCAGGTCTGGCTCCTACTTCGATATTCCCTCCGTGCCAGGCGTCGCGGCCTTCCCTTGGGCTCAGAAGATATGGGTGAAGTATGACGGCCAGCCGTTCGCCAACCCGAACTGTGCCTTCGGGCAGTTCTGGGACGCGCTCGAGCGCGTTGAGCCTTTCCTGCCACTGGAGCTGCCGAAGCGGGACCAGTTCCGTGAATCCCCAAAGGAATGGTTGGCCCGCGTTGATTGGGAAGTCTTTGGCGAGGCGTTCTGGCGCGAGCAGGTCCGCGCCAGCGGCGATGCGGAGCCCCCGGATGGGGAGTGGGCTGAGGCGGCTCAGCAGGGCCTTAGCGCCGTGCAACGATTCATTTGCGAGGAAGGCCTTGGCTCGCCCTCCTCTTACTACGCCGTCCTCGCCGGGGACGGCGACAACACGGGACGCTGGTTGAGCGGAATCGCCTCTGACGATACGCCCTTTAGGTTCGATCAGGATTTCCACAGACAAATGAGCGCGGCTGTCGCCGACTTCGCCTCCTCCAACACGCGGCGCATCGTCGAGGACATCACCAAGGAAGGCCTCGCTCCCGGCCACTACCAGGGCAAGCTGATCTACGCCGGCGGTGAAGACGTGCTCGCCATCCTCCCGGCGGACCAGGCGATTCAGTGCGCGCGCACGCTGCGCCAAGCTTACCAAGCTGCCATGCAGCAGCAAGACAAGCCCCCGTTCACCTACTCCGTCGGCATCGCCATTGGCCACATCAAAGAGCCGCTCCAGGACATGGTCCAGGCTGCGCGGGACGCCGAACACCTGGCCAAAGCAGACCCCGCCGATGGCGCCTTCGGACGCGACGCCCTGGCCGTTAGCCTCTTCAAGCGTAGCGGTGAGACGATTCAGTGGGGAGCCAAATTCGATTCCGCCGCATTCCGCCTTTTGGCTACGCTCCGCCGTCAGTACCGCGTCCCGCCCGGCGAACCCGATGCCCAAATGCCAATCACAGGACGCTTTCCACACCGCGTTATTGCTGCCCTGGCCAAATTCGGTCCAGCGGAGCCTCTCAGCAAGCCCTTGCGCGATGTTGCCCAGGCGGAACTCAACTGGACGGTGAAACGCCAGACCCGCAAGGCCCGCCGGGTTAATACGGAAGCCCGCCTGGAGAAGCTGCGTTATATCCTGCGCAAGAGGTGCGAGGCCTATCTGCTTGAGCTGGCCGGGCTCTCGGAAAATGACGGCGCTCCCGCCCCCGCTCCGCTCTGGAAACAGCCGCGTGCTCTGAGCGAGTTCTACAACCTCTTCGCCGTCGAGGCCTTCATCGCCCGACAAGGAGACTGAGCCATGCCCGTCTATCACATCCAACCCCAAGACTTGCTCTTCTTCCGCGACGCCCGGCCCATGGAACCTCAATCGCCCGGCGGCGGACACGGTGCCCGCTGGCCGCACCCGGCCGTTTTCTTCGACGCCATTCATTCCGCCCTCTGGCGGGCATTCCCTGACGCCGCGAGCAGAGAGCTCAAGGGCTTCTCGCATCACAGCTTTTTCTTCAAGAAGAAGAACGGTGAGCGCCTCCCCGTCAGCAGCCAACGCACCTGGTTCCAATCTCTCAGGACCGCCGGCCCGTTCCCGGTGCGTGATGGACGCTGGCTCTTCCCCTGCCCAGCCGATGTCCAGCCCAACGGCGGACTTGTGCTCCCCGTAACTGCTTATCAAGGGACGTCCGACCTCCTCGGGCCGCCACTGTATCCCCTCGGCTCCACTTCCCTATCATCCAAAGCAACCGTTGCGCCCTGGTGGTCGAAGGACGCCATCGAGGCCTACCTGGCTGGCTGCGCGCAACTCGGCCAGCGCCAGGCCTTCGAACCACATCAACTCTTTGCCGCCGAATGGACCACCGGCATCGGCACCGACCCGCTCAGGGACACCCAGGACGGCCGCCGCATCTACTCCGCCCAATACCTCCGCCTCCGGGACGACGTCCGCATCGGACTCTGGGCCACGCTGCCCGAAAGGGGCCCAAACGGCAAGGACTTCGACGGGCTGGATGCGATTTTCCGCCAAAACGCGGAACTGCCAATACTCCTGGTCGGCGGACAGCAACGCTCCTGCCGCGTGGTGCGCCAGGACACTGCAGACTCAGCCGCAGACTTAGCCACCCTCCTTCCTGTCTCCCGGCCTTTGCCCCCCGACTGTACGCGCCTCAAATGGGTCCTCCTCAGCCCGGCAGTTTTTCCCGCCGTCCCGAAGCAGCACCACCAGGGCGGGTGGCTCCCAACATGGGTGCATCCGCAGACCGGGTCCGTCCTGCTCAACGAGGTCCGACTCGACCGAACGCCTGATGGGGGCATCCACCGCAAGGACCGCCGCAGCACCAAGCGGCCCGGATTCCTCACCCACTGCCGCCTGGTCGCCGCCTGCATCCCCAAGCCCGTCCCCATCACCGGCTGGACCGAGGCACTCCACGCACCCCCGAGGGACGCATTGGACGACCAACAACAGCCAATCGCAGACCGCAGGCCCAGGGGCCCCCGCGAGACTCACCTCGCTGTGCCGGCTGGCGCAGCTTACTACTTTGAATGCCCGGACCATTCCACAGCCCAGGCCCTCTGGGGACTCCTCTCCTGGCATGGCGAGCAGACGCGCAAGGTCGATCACATCGTCCACAGCCGCTCCAGCCTCCTCGGCGAAAAGGGCTTCGGCCTGGGCATTTGCGCGGAATGGAAACCATTCCCCGCGCTGAAGCCATGAACTCCTCCTGCAACCCCACCCTGATGGCCTGAGATCCTTTATGAGCACCACAAATGAAACGAATCAAGACGGGAAAACCGACGTCGTTACCCGCCTGCTCTACCTCTTCACCCGCGCCCCGCTCCACGTGGGCGCGGGCACCAGTGTGGGCGCTATCGATCTGCCCGTCCAGCGCGAGCGCCACACCGGCTTTCCTGTTGTCCCCGCCAGCAGTCTCAAGGGCACGTTTGCCGACGCCTGGAGCGAAGAACTCAAACCCAACAAGAAAGGCGAGTCGGTCCGCATTCTCAGACAGAGCGCCGGTGAGACCAAGGATTATATCGCGCCCAATCTCGCATGGTTGTTCGGCTCCGACGACGCGAACGATGCCTGGGCGGGCGCCGTCCAGTTTTCCGAAGCCAGGCTCCTTGCCTTCCCCATCCGTTCCGCCAGGGGCAGCTTCGCCTGGATTACCTGCCCGCTGATGCTCGACCGCGCATTGCGCGACGGCCTCCTCGACGGCGGAAGCGACGAGATGAAGCGAGCGAAGGCGGAGGTCGAGAAGCTTTCCGAGCCCAAAGACCACCAAGCGATGTTCCCCACAGGCAAGCTCGACCTCGACGTCACCAGGAACGGCCAACCCGCAAAGCAAATCGTTCTTGAGGAATACACCTTTACCCGAACCGGCAGCGACGAGGCGGCAAAAGTCGGAGCGGCGCTGGCCAAACTGCTCGCCGACGACCCGGTCTGGCAAGAGGTGGCCTCTCGACTCGTCATACTCAGCAACGGCATGATGAGCTTCTTCGCCCGGAACGCCTGCGAAGTTGCCCAGCACGTCTGTATCAGCGATGAAACGGGCACCGCCAAACGCGGCGGACTCTTCGACCAGGAAAACGTGCCAAGTGAGACGCTGTTCTACTCCGTCGTCCACTTCTTCCAGGGCCGCGGTCTGACCTTCAAAGCCAAAACCGCGGAGCAGGCCTGCAAAGCTTTCCAGGGTCAGGACGAACACGGCACGGATCAGCCGGGCAAGCCTGGCGTCCGCTCCGGCTCGGTCTTCCAGTTCGGCGGCGACGCCACCACCGGCCTGGGTTATTGCACCGTGAACCTTGCCCAGAACACCGCTTCCGCCTAACTTGCCTAAGTATGATTACTGTCAACATGCATGAAGCCAAAACGCGCCTCTCCGAACTGGTGAAGGCGGTCGAGCGAAAGCGCGAAACTGTGGTCATCTGCCGGAACGGCCAACCTGTGGCGCAGCTTACGGGAGCGCCACGGTGTCCGGTGAACCGGCTTAAAACCTATCCGGACCTCAAGCCCATCAGCGTAGACTACGACCCCACCGAGCCTCTCACCGAGGACGAATGGCCGGACGAATACCGATGAATTACCTGCTCGACTCGTGCAGCCTCTTGTGGCTCAGTGGCAATCCGCGTCACCTTTCGGGAAAGGTCCGCGCGGCGGTTAGGCAGCCCGACGCCACCCTCTATGCTTCCCCTGTTTCGGCCTGGGAGCTTGGAATCAAGGCCGCCAAAAAGAAACTCAACCTGCCCAAGCGAGTCAGTGAATGGTTTTCTGAAGTCTGCCGCCGTTACGCCCTTACCGAGATACCGTTGACCGCCCTGGTGGCCGCCAAGTCCACCGAGTTGCCCAAGATTCATGCCGACCCCTTCGACCGCCTCCTGGTGGCCACCGCTCTCGAATTGCGCCTTATCATGCTCACCCCCGATTCTTATATCCCCCAATACCCTGGTATTCAAACTCTCTGGTAACTCTAGCCCCCCAGACACTTATGCCTCACCAAAACCTCGAACAAATCCGAGCCGCCCACGCCCTAGCCACCCTCAAGGGCGAGCACGGCGATCAAATCACTCGATCGGAGGTTAACAAACTGCCCGCCATGATCGTCGCCAACGGCCTGCTCGCCGCAACCGCCTTCGCCAAGGAAACCAACGACAAGGGCGAACCCAAACGGATGGGCATGTGCGAGGCCATGCGTAGCGTTGCCACTCTTCTCGCTCTGGATGCATTGGGGATCGAGGCGATGAGCGGAGCCACGGACGCTGGCGACATCGTCACTAGGCTCAGCGCGGCAGAATCTGCCGAGCTCCAGCGCGCGACAACCGAGGCCTTAGCCTACCTCGGCTATCTGAAGAGGTTTGCCAGGCCCGGAGAGGAGTAAGGTGTTATGCTCGCCTCTAAACACGTCTGCGAGTTCTGGCGGCACATTCCCGAGAAAGAGCGGTCGCGATCCCTCTGGTTCGACCGATTCGCTGATCCCGGCCTCAGGGACACCAAGCACGGCACACCGCGGCGAGATTTCTTCGAAACTGGCCGTACGCTCCGTCCCCAGCACCAAAGATCTGCGACATGGCACCGCGTGCTCCGCCTCGATCTCCGCGCCGACTGGGAAGACATCCTGTTCGCCAAGCTCGAATCACGCCTTGTGCTGAACTCGGCGGGCGGCGTGATGGAGAACGCGGGCCTGTCCCTCGACCGCTTCGGCTACCCGTACGTCGCCGGCAGCGTGGCGAAGGGCTGCGCCCGCCGGATGGCGATTCAAGAGCTACTGGAGAGAGCTACCGAGGGCGCGTCCCCGAACCCGGCCGAACTCGCCCGCTTTCTCGCCGATGTCGCGCTCGTCTTTGGCTGGGGCAAGGAAGACTGGGATAACCCGAAGCAATCCGACTTTGCCTATGCCGTCGGAGAGGATCTGTGGCCCTCCGTGTTCACAGCAACGGCCAGCCTGCTCGTCGGCAAGATGCCAACCTCGGCCGAGGACCTCGGCCATTGCGCCGGCTCAGTCTCGTTCCTGCCGGCCTACCCCTGGCAACTTCCCGCGCGCGATCTGGAGCTTGACGTGGTCACTTGCCACCACCCCGCATACCACGCCGAGCCCGTCAAGCCGTCGGGGGTGCTGCACTCGGACCCCCGCTGGCAGGCCTGGAAACACGCCCACGAGGAATGGGCGCGCAAATGGTCACAGGCTCCAGATACCGAGGAACCTGTTCCGGTCATCTTCCCCGCTGTCGCCAGCGGGATTGTCTTCGCATTCCTTGTTCGTCCGCTACGCCGGGAACGCCCCGCCCTAAGCGATTCCAAGATGCTTCTGCACAATCTGGCCCGCGCATGGCTGGCCGATGGTCTGGCCACCTTTGGGATCGGTGCCAAGACCGCCGCTGGGTACGGCTGGTTTGACACCTCGAAGGAGTTCCAGGACGCCTTTGTCTCCCAAGTCCGACTCGACGAAGAAATCGAAAACTACGCCGACCGGTGGAAGCGCGCCGAGCGACTCGAGAAACTCGCCGCCGAGTCCAAAGACGAACTCCTGCTCGAACTGGCCGAGCGCAAGGAACTCTGCCGGCGTTGGCACGAAAAGCGGCCCAAAAGCTTCAAACCCGTCCTCGATTACTCCAAACAGCAAGAGATCCCACTCCTATGAAACCGCTAACCGTCCGTTTGGAGTTTCTTACACCATGCCTCTGCGCGGGCGCCACCCCGGAACGGGATGCTGAGGTGCGTGCCGCGTCCATCCGCGGCCAACTCCGCTGGTGGGTGCGCACGCTGGGCGGGTTCACCGAGTTCAAGCATCCCCGAACCGGCGAAGCCTTCGACGTCCACGGCCAGGAACGCTTCCTATTTGGCGCTGCAGCCGGAAACTCTGGCGAGGCCGGCCGGCTGCTGGTCCAGGTTTGCGAGATCTCGGCCGCCGGCGACCAACTGCTGCTGGATCAGACCACGTCGCCGGCCTACCTGTTTTCGCAGACGCTGCGCGACAAACAGCGCCACGCCTGGCCGCCCAAGACGAGTTTCACGCTGCGGATGGGCTGGCGTGGAGCGGACTTCCCGAAGGAGAGGGTCAAAGCGCTGGTCGCCGCACTGGCCCACTTCGGCGCGCTGGGATCCCGTTCCCGCCGCGGGCTGGGCGCGCTCGCGCCCATGTTGGACAGCGCAAGCACGCTTCCTTCGCCCCGCGAGGCCCTGAGCCACTTCGACTGGCGTGAGCGGGTCTGCTTCCGGCAACTCAAACACGCCAACGCCTTCAGCACGCGGAGCGATGTTTGCCTGAACGCCCTCGCCTCTTGGCTACAAGACCAGCGCCATCACGGTCAATTGGACCGCTCATTCCGCGAGACTGATCCGCGGACTCATCGTGGCCGGTGGACCGACATTCGGGAGAACCACCCCGCCCAATGGGACGCCAGCATCAATAAGCCCCGCTTCGCATACGCCCGCCGGGACCACAACGAAGGTCTGGTAGCCTTGGGGCACGCTCGCCCCTCTTCCGACCCGAAGCCACCGGCCGGTAAGGACGGCCAGGTCTTCCGTGCTGGCCTCGGCCTCCCCATCCTTCAGCAGTTCTCCAGCTTAGCCGCCCGAGACGACGCGGACAAGCAAGCGCCCAAGGAGGAGCGTGAAGTCATCTGGGGACCGGAGCTCTCGGAGGGCCGCGCGTCAGGCCGGTTCGCCTCGCCCGTCGTGCTTCGCCCGCACCGCGACACGGAGGGCAAGCTCCACGGATTGGTCATTTTCATCGATGCTCACAAGTGGCCCGAAGGCAGGCCCGTTTACCTTAACACCACGGAACTTGAAGTTGATCTCGCACTCTACAATGCCATGAAATCGGATCCTGCGCTCGAACACTTCATGCCATGAACCTCGCCAGTGCTCCGCTCTAGTGGACTACGCGCAACGGTCAGGGTCTCTCTCCCATCACCATGAACTCACCTCTTAAAACAATGTCCGAAACCGACGGCAAACAGTTCCTCCAACAATCCTTCCTTGGGCAGCAGCGCGTCCTTGAGGCCCAACTCGCACACGCCGCCGCCAGCATTACGCACGCAGGCAAGCGGGGCGAAGTGACCGAGAAACACTTCCTCAACATACTGCGGGCCTACCTCCCGCGGCGATACGCCGCCGATTCCGCCATCGTCATTGACAGCCGCGGCCAGACCAGCGATCAGATCGACGTGGTGATCTACGACCCGCAGTACACACCAGCCCTGCTCGACCAGGAAGATCAGAAGTACGTGACTGCCGAGGCGGTCTATGCTGTCCTGGAAGTCAAACCCGCGGTGGACGCCGACCATCTGAAGTACGCCGCCAACAAAGCTGAGTCTGTCCGCCGGCTCCGCCGCACCAGCATCCCAATTCCACACGCCGGCGGGGAATATCCAGCGAAGCCTCTCTTCGCCATCACCGCTGGCCTGGTGGCGGCGCGGGCGGCATGGGCTGACCGCTTGGGAGAAGCCTTCCGACGCAACCTTGCCAACTGGACCGGCAACTACAAACTGGACTGCGTGCTGGCCTTGGATGATCGCTCCTACGACACCTTCAACAAGGACGGGAGCGAAGTCACCTCGCCTCCGGACAACTCGCTGGTCTTCTTTCTCTTTCGCTTGCTGCAAAGGCTCCAATCCCTGGGCACGGTGCCGGCCATTGACTGGGGCGCGTACGCGGCGCAACTGGCTACTTGACCGACCGACCTTCGAAGCTTGCCATGGCCCGGCCAGGAAAAGCCGCCACGGCCGGAATCGAGCTGCCGGTGGCGGGGCCAGCGCCGGAATCCGAGGCCGCTTGAACCCCCTACTTCGATGACCAAACCTACCGGCAAATCGTTCCTCAGCTACCGCCGTTCCCGCGCGAGCGAAGCGGCCCTGCTCATCAACGCTCAGCGCCTCTACGGCATCCCGACGTGGCAGGACGTCACCGACCTCGACACCGGCCTGGCAGCCAGTCAGATCGCTGATGCCCTCGATTCTCCTGAGACCGCCAATGCCGTTCTCTGGATCACGCCGGACGTGCGCGACTCTTCGTTCATGCAGAAGATTGAGGTGCCGCGCATTCTCGACCGCGCCGATGCTGGCGATGGGTTTTTCGAGGTCACCGTGGCTGCGGGCGGGTTGGACTACAGCGGCGCCGCGGCAGCACTTGATCCCCGGCTCACGCTGCACGATCTGGCCAACCGAAACCTCCTCAAAGCGGATGCCGACCCCATCACCGAGGGCTTCGCTGGCAAAGTCGCCCGTCAAGTCCTGAAACAGCGACTGAAGGAGATCCACCACCGACGCCCTGCCAGCGAGCCGCTCAAGCTCCGCCTCTCCACCTGGTCTTCCGACGGCCCGTTGCCCGGAATGGACTTAATGCTCGACTGGCGCGCCCAACTCAGCGGACGGCTGGCTTCTGCCGCCACGTGGCGGGACAAACTGCTCCCCGCTCTAAAATACATAGTCGAGGCGGTTGGCACCCATGCTCCCGGGCACCGGATCGAAGCCTCCGGCAAATTCTCCTTCGCCGCCGCCCTCGCGCTGGGCATCGCCTTTCGGCAACCGAACTGCCTCCACCTGGACATCTGGCAGGACATGCGCGAAGGAGACCCCCAACTCTGGCGCATCCGCTCAGAGCGTACAACCGTTCCCCTCTCGATCCAATCTCGCGACGGCGATCTCAACTCGGAAGATCTCGCCGTGCTCGTCTCCATCATCGCCGGGAGCAAGGACACCGATGCCGACCTGGCGCTCAGCCGGCCCGCATTGCCAAAGTTCCGGGCTATCCTCCAGGTCGCGGGCCAAGCCGGGACTCCCTTTCTCATCAAGGGTCCGGGCGACGCAGCGGACATTGCCTGGCAAGTTCGTGAAGCTGTCCAGAGGGCGGTTACCCAACTCCGCCCGATCCGCACCATTCATCTGTTCATCGCCGTCCCGGTGGCGCTGGCCGTATTGATGGGCCAGGTGTTCAATACCTTGCCTGAGGTCCAAGTGTATGAACACGTCCGTGGCGCCTCGCCCGGCCCCTACCAGCCTGCAGCCAAGCTGGACCCGGCCAACTTCTAACCTCTCCGCATGGCAGCGGCCTCACAGCCCAAATCGCACCGCTGTGCCGTCCCGGAGGGACGCTCGACAATAGCCCACGTTTTCAAACGTGGGGCGGCCGGCGGCAAAGCAATAACCAGATTTGTCTCCTACACGCTCCCCATCGAATAGGGCAGGGGCCGTCCCGCGGCTCGTCCTCCGTATAGAATCAACCAAGTGCGGAGTGCGGAACCACCCAAATGCGGAATGCGGAATGCGGAGTGCGGAACCACCGGAATGCGGAGTCATTATCGATTGTCACGGGCGGTTTTGATTGAGGCAACGGCGATGGCGGTGAGCTCGCCAGCCTCGCGGAGCAGAGGGGCCGCTCGAATCGCGGGCGCCTTGGCGTCGTCCACCAGCAGCTCGAGCCAGTAGCCGCACTCATCGGCTTCTTCTTCGACCACGCCCATCTTGGAAACGAAATCGGCTTTGGAGCGAGCTCTGCAGGCCGCTCGATAATTCGCGCCGACCGAGGTGCCGGCGCGGAGCAACTGGCGGCCGAGCACCTGGCACGTTTGTCCAGGCGGCAGGCTCTCGACGAAGTGGATGATGCCAAGGGCATAGCGTTTGGTTCTGCTTTTGAGATCTTCGTGTTTCATAAGCGAGCATTGTGAACCGAGGATCCCCGAACGTCGAGCCGCCGAAGCGGTCCGGCCCCTCTGCCGCCTTCCGCATTCCCCATTCCGCATTTTGGTGGTTCGGCATTTCAGC
>JAJYHY010000261.1 GCA_021784555.1 bacterium | reverse complement strand
AACTATTTTCGACCTCTTGGCGGCCTGCTATAACCCGCCCTACCCCCGCCAGCGATTAACCCCCATTTCCGGCCTCCAAAGATTGTGAGATGCGCACCCGACCTGGGATGGCTTTCACCGTCCGAGAGCCCGTTCCAGCGAACACTGTTGCGATCAACCTTTCCATGTTCGCAAGTTTAACCCTGTGCTGCCGTGGGTCGACCCGCTTTCGTTCCCCTTGTTGCCCGCATCCGCCTCTGTGCTGGGGTGTTCGCTTGAGCCGGCGCAGAGTGATCTAATCCGCGCCCCCCGCCACGGCCCTCGCTGACAACCACTGTCGTCCCGCTTGGTTGGGGGTGCCGGTCACTGTGCCCACGTAACCGCGTTCTTCCGACAACCTTCAGCCCCAGCGCATCGGAAACCTCGATCAGTCTCCGGAGGCTTGCCGACGTGTAGTCCTCCGCCTCGTAGCGCTGAATTTGCTGCTCCTTGAGTCGCATTCTCTCGGCCAACTGGCGCTGAGACAGGCCCAGGGCGATGCGCGCCTTGATTAACAGGCCCGGCAGTTCGCTGAGGCTGGCCGCCTCCAGGTTCCGGACGCTGCCGGCTTTGAGAGCTTCGTACTCTCGCAACTGCTCGGAAAGCACCTCGCTCTCGCTCTCGAGCGCGTCCAATTGGGCTTTTGCCAAAACCCGATCTCCGCCAGAAGCCCTGGTGGCTTCAGCCAGGTGGAACCGCCTGACTTCCTCCCCCAGTTTCTCCAACTCGGCTTTGCCTATCCTGTATTGCCTTTCATTCGTGATCATAAGTCTCGCCTCGCGCGCTGCCACCCGCGTCCCTCAATGCACCCGAATAATCCCCTTTGGCTTGCCCGTGTATTTGTCTCTTGGAAATTACTCGAGAAAGAACGCTGCCGGGGCCGCCATCGCGTTCAGAGGAAAGAACTCGCCGCCATACTTCCGCTTTTGCGCCTGCCGCCGGTTCGAAAAGTCCAGCAGCACCGGATCAAGCTTTGACGAGTCCACGCCTGCGGGCACCCAGCAAGCGTCAAAATCCCCGGGTTCCTCTTTCTCTCCGACGAAACTGCCATCCAGCAGCACGCCCGCGCAACCGGCAGCCCTCAGTACCAGGAACCCGCGCTTGAAACCCTCAAATAACATCTGACGTCTTTTGTTCGTTGCGTACCGCACCCTGACCTCCTCCAATGACGCGTCATGTATCCCGGGAGGGAGCACCTTCCAAGGTCCGCCAACGTCAACCAGATCAGGTATCACAACACAACAATAAGGTTGTGTCGGCTGAATGTCAACCTGATTGTGGTTCCCCTGACTCCCCGTAGCTTCGGGCGGTACGGTTCCGAGCCTGCCTCGGCGAGCCGGACAGGGCGGGTACTCGACGAGGTCGAAGGCGATGCCTTCGCCGAACGTCTCCCTGGCATTGGGGTTGGCCGCTCGACGCGCTCATAGCCCAACGTGTTGACGAACAGCCGCAGCAGGTCGTCTCGGGTCCTGACGGGCGACTCCAAGCACGATAGGACCTGTTGCTTCTTGTGCGCCCTGGCAGTGAATTCGGCAGGCATAAGGTCAGGCGGTTTCGCCTGCCAAACGGAGAACTTCCGAGCGAAGCGCCTCCCCGATCCAGAACTGGGCCTCGTTGCGCAGGGCATCGAGGACAGGGGTGACCTGAGGGAGCAGACCGAGCGCTTTGGCGCGAAGAAGCACGCTCACCAGACCAATGGCGGTCGGATCGGGGTCAGAACAACAGATTTGCACAATCCGTAATCGAGGTCGGCCGGCCTGCAATCTTCAAGCCGGCCCAAGCCAGAGTCTCACTTTTTCCTCCACGAGCCTGAGTTGGGAGGGATTCAAAACGGCGCGTCTGCGGATGAGTTTCACAGCGGGAATGGTGTAGAGACTTTGGGCGTCGAAACCGCCTTCGTCGAGGCCAGGCACTTTCATCGGAACTTCGTAGCGCGAGCCGCGCAGCGACCGCGTGTGGTAAACCACCGCCACCAGCACCCGATCCTCATCCGCAATATCGCAGCCCAGCACCAAAGCCGGGCGAACTTTGGCCGCCAGTCCAAAATCCACCTGCCAGACCTCACCGCGCTTTGCGACTGGCATAACGAGCTTCCCGCCGGTCGAGGGCGCGGGCCCCTTCGGCGGCGATGGCCATCATTTCATCGTCGCTCAATCGGTCAGGGATCTGGGTTTGCATCCAGCGGGCAAGTTGCATCTTTTCCCGTTCAGGCAGCCGGATGAAGGCTTCTTTTATCTCTGCGACCGTGCTCATAGAATCATTCTGAACCACTGGCGGCACGATTTCAAGCGCCGCGGAGAAAACGAAAGCATTGGGAAAGGGGCATCGGCCTGACTGACAGCCAAAAATTGGCCTTCTGTTGGAGTTGGTCCAGGACCGGCGAAACGGCCGACAACAACCCGGCGGCGTGGGCGCGCACCAGGATTCCGGCCACGCCGATGGTGGTCAGGCCAAGCCGGTGCGCCGCGCGGCGTCCGTCCGTTTCGTCGATCAGCACGGCATCGGCGGCTATTTCCATGGCCAATGCGATGGCGGCGATTTCACCCGCGTCCAAGCGGGGCATCCGGCGGACGTCTTCGGGAATAGTCAGGCTCACGGAGGTGTCGGCGACAACAATCACGCGGGAAAGAGCTTGTTCAGGGCTTCCATGTCATCGTGCAGGTCTTCCAGTGTGTAGTTGCGTGGTATGTGTCGTTCCATAAGCGCGCCTTGAAACGTGATGAGGTCCACGTCGGCCAGGTGCGACCCAGTGACCGCGCTGATCTTGCCGCGCGCGTAGAGAGCACAGGCCAGTTCCAAACGCAGTTCGGCGGCGCTCAAACCGGCGGTTTCAATATCCGGCAATTCCGAGTTCATGATTCAAATCTGCCAAAATAACCGAAGGTTATCAACCGGCTATCAACCAGGGCGCGCTGCGGCCACGGGTCAGGTCAAGGCTCCGGTAGTGCGTTGGGCACGGCTTCGCATTCGCCGTGGCCCTCAACGATGCAGGCGACCCGCAACATGCTACACAGGAGTTTTGCCGAAGAGCTCCAACTGACGATCGGGGATCCTCTTGAAGTCCTCCAGATCGGGCGCCAGTTGGCTCAAGCGCAATAACTCGCCGGCGGTGAACAGCTTGTCCCGGATGGAGCTGCGACCTGCCCTATCCCCTCAACACGCCCCGAATTCACCGAGTAGAACTTGTCATCCCCGAGGGGCGCGCGCCCGTAGATGCGGCACTCTTCTTGTTGCACCTCAAACCCTCCCTTGGGCTTAGCCCCAACCCGGAAGGCGTAATGGCCGGAGGTCGAGTCGGGCAAAGCGAACTCCAGTCGGATTCCAAAGTGGGTCGGATGCCCGGAGGACCGGCGGCGGACTTCGTTAATACCCCCGCGCTCGGGCAACGCATGGTCGAGGGAGGTGTTGAGGGACTCGCTCACCAGGCGGAGGGCATCGAGGAAGTTGCTTTTGCCGGAACCATTCTGGCCGACCAAGAACATGAGCGGACACAGTTGAACCGAGCAACTCGCAACGCTCTTGTAGTTCTTCAGGACCACACGCCGAATAAAGACTGGATCACTCATACACTGAGTTATACGCCTGCAAGGAAGTCACCTCCATGCGAAAGCGACCGCTGGCTCCCGCCGGGCGTTCGGTCTTCAAGCGATTTTCCGAGATCGGCCGGACCAAGTGGGTGACCAGGGCCTGGTCTTCATCGGTCTGGTCCAGGCGCTCCAGCCGTGCCCGGACCTGGCGCTCGCCTTCCGCCATCAGCTTCGCTTTTTGCCGGGCATTGAGGAACTCGCCCTCGCGCTGTTTGGCGATGATCGCCTCGCGCGAGGCGTGGCCCTCCGCCAGTTGCTCGATGGTCGCCCGGTCTGACGTGTTACCGATGAGCAGGCGCAGTTCCTGAACCCTGTCCAGTTCGCCGGCGATGGCCTTGAACCCGCTGAGGAAGAAGTAGCCCACCGCAAAGTGAGCGTGGACTGGTTGATCGAGCAGGGGCCGGACGGCGTCCGCGAGGCTCCCGGACGAAGGCCTTGAGACGGGCGACATTGGCACCGTCGTGCATATCCACAACGGCGGCGCGGGCTATGAGGTGGAGTTTATGACGCTGACCGGCGAAACCGTTGCCATCGTCACGTTGCTCGCCGGCCAGGTGCGTCCTTTCAGCCGCCGCGACCTCGCGCACACACGGGAACTGCAAACGGCGTGAACGTGGTTGACCGGCGGTCCGGTTGTTTTCCGAATTCTAAGCGCAGACGATTGTGGGTGGCAAATGGCTGTGCGTTGTGGTTAACTACGTGGAGAACGATGCGTTTGTGGTCACGGCCTGCCAGACCGACAAACCCAAAGCCGGAGAAGATTTATGGCCGACAAAGTAAAAGTCTGGTTCGACGCGGAAGCGGATTTCCTTGAAGTGAGGTTTTCGGACGCCGCCGGCTACGAGAAAGAGACCAAGCACGACGCCGTCATGGAACGTGTGGACGGGAACAGCCAGGTGATCGGCTTCAGCATTCTCGGCGTGAGCCGATTCAAAAAAGACAAACCGTTGGAGGCCGAGCTTTCTCCGGCATGAATCCCTGATGCTCTCCGCATTGCCAGAAAAATCAAGGCCAGGCATTCGGTGACAGCATTCGCCGAGACAGAAACACACAAGCCGCCATCTATGTTTGGACAAAATGACCTCGAATCAGCCCAAGTTTGCCAATCTCCCTTCGGTTGGCAGACAGGGGCCTTTGTGCGAGCGAGGAGCAATGGCAGTGTTGCGCCTTGGTTTAACCCCAGCGGGGTGTCCTGTTTGTAGTAAAAAACCCCCCGGCGCCCCAGCGGTTGTTTTTCAGGAGTTTGGTTTTTTCGCGCATTGCGCGAAAAAACCAAACTCCTGAAAAACAATTGAATGGTGTGGCTTGGGTTGCTATAAACAGGACACCCCGCTGGGGTTAAAGAGCCAAACGGGGTGGAAGGGTCAAAGAATCTGAGTTGCCCACGCGATCGGTTGGGCATTGGGCGCACACTCGATGAATACCGCATGAGCAAGGGCTACTCCGAAGGCACGCTGGTCGAGCAATCTGCCATCGAGCTTTTTGCCGGGCCAGGCTGGCAGACCATCGGCGCGCTGGACGTGTCGAAGCCCGCCACTGAAAGCACATGAATGGCGAGTCCAAAGCGCCGTTGGAATCGTATCATCGCTTTCTGGACGAGGCGGGTGACACGACGTTCTACGGCGCGAACAGGCTGTCGGTCATAGGGGGGCCGGGGGTATCGCTCTGCTTTATTCTGGGCATGGTAAAGTTCCGGACTGCACTTCCGTCAACACGCGAGGCGGTGGTCAGGCTGCAGCAGGGCGTCGAGGCGGACCCGTATTTCAAGGCCGTGCCGAGCATAGGCAAGAAGAAGGCCAAGGGAGGTTTCTTCTTTCACGCCACGGACGACGTTCCAGAGGTACGCAAACAGTTTTTCGAGTGGATCCGGTCGGTGGATTGCGGCTTGGAGGCGGTGGTGGGGCGAAAGATACCGCAGATCTACGCCGCCAAGCACAACGGGCGGGAGGCGGAGTTTTACGCCGATTTGCTCTCGCACCTGGTTAAGAACAACCTGCGAGTGGCGGAGCTGCTGGTGCTGAACATCGCGCAACGCGGCAAGAGCACACGCAACGAGAACCTGAACCGGGCGCTGGAGAAAGCCACGGCACGGTCGCTGGACAAGCACCCGGGCTCGCCGGTAAAGGCGGCGCTTGTTTTCAATGTGCAGAACCACCAGACAGAGCCTTTGCTCAACGTGGCGGACTACCTCTGCTGGGCGATTCAGCGCGTGTTCGAGCGCGGCGAGACGCGCTATTACGAGTTCATCAAGGATAAAGTCGAGTTGGTCGAGGATTTGTATGACGGCGAAGGTAAATGCTACGGGAAAGGCAATGAACTAACGGCCAAAAACAAACTCAGCCCGCCATTGCACTAGCAGGATACCCTGCAACGACTTGGAGTCGGCGTTCATGCAACGCAGGCTGCAAGTAATATGAGCGCGGTGGCTGCGACAGTCAACGGCGAAGAATGAAAAAATAAGACCGCGTGGCGCCCTGCCAGGCCAACCCGACGCGTGACAAGTGGATGAGCAGAGACTACTCAGAGAATATACTGGTCGAGGAACCCGCCGTCGAGCTTTTCGCCGGGCTGGGCTGGCAGACAGTCAGCGCGTTTCATGAGGTATTCGGTGGCGCTGACCCCTCATCCCCGGCCCTTCTCCCATTGGGAGAAGGGGGCAGGGCTGAGGGCGCGATTAGCTTGGGCCTGGAAAGCGCGGGCGAGGTCGTCCTGTTAAGGCATCTTGTCCCGGCGCTCCGGAAGCTGAATCCCCAAGCCCCGGCGGAGTCGATTGACGCCGCCGTAAACGAATTGACGCGCGACCGTAGCGTGATGTCCCTGGCCGCGGCGAACCGGGAGGTCTGTGGTCTGCTCAAGAACGGCGTGAAGGTGCGACATCGGACCACGTCACATGACCTTGCAGATAAAGGCAAATTTGCCCAATATTGAGGTCAGGAATCATGCGCCATATCGTTCTGATTTCTTGCACGAAACGGAAACTGCCTTACGCCGCTCCCGCGGAGGATCTGTATAACAGTACGCTTTTTCGCTTCAGCCTTGCCTATGCCAGGAAACTGCGGCCCGATGTCGTTTACGTCTTGTCGGCAAAGCACGGCCTGGTTGGCCTCCAGCAGGTGATCGAGCCTTACGAGCAAACGCTTAAGAATATGACCCGCCCTGAGAGAAAAGAGTGGAGCCAGAACGTCCTTCGGCAACTCGCAAGCGGTTCCGACCTTTCGCGTGACCGGTTCACCATCCTCGCCGGACACGCCTACTACGAGGGCCTCGTTTCGCACCTCTCCAACCACTCCCTGCCGCTGGAACGACTGGGCCAGGGCAGGCGCCTTCAGTTCCTCAAACGCCAGCTTCAGGCGCCCTAAGAGTCCAACGTTATGCGCCCATTGGTCACCGCGACCTTGCCGTGGACGCAGGGAGCTCGGGCTTCGCACTTCTCGTGATGCAGGCATGTCCCCGTGTTTGTATCTCGGCCCGTGCAGCCGTACTTCGACAAGTGCCAGAGCGGCTCGTCCACGTCCAAGGCGATCATTTCCCGACCAGAGACGGTGAGTCCTCGGACGCTCTCTCGCCAAGCCTGACGAATCTCACGGTAGATTCTCTCAAGGTTCCCCTCGTAATGCCCGCTGACCAGACCGATTGCCAAGGAGGCGCGGGCCACATGAACATCCACTGGTATCGGAACCGACTCAAGATTCCTGATCTCCAGGCCCACGTTGTCCCTCAGCATTCGCAACCAAAGCGGACCAATGTTTTTGCCACGCTTAATGAGGTGCCCGAAGCAGTCGGGCAGGGCCTGACGCGAGGGGACGCGCTCCGGGACTTGGCCGGGTCCATCCAGAGCGTATCGACCACCGTCGGGACGAGGCCCTGTCCCATCTGGCTGGCACCGCAGAGAAGACGGTTGTGAACGTGCCATGAAGCGCCGCGAGATGTTGAGACATCCGCAGGCGCACGGCTGTTTCTGTGCCCGTGATGACGGGCCGCATTCGATCTGGATTCCGGACGAGGTCCTTGGCGCGCCCGCCGATGGAGGCGACGTAGGAGTCGCGGTCGCGCCAGGATTGGACACGCAGCCGAAAAGAGCGGCGGCTTGGCTGGCGTTCACCGGCCACGGGGAATCGTGAGATAGGTTCCCACAAAACGAAAATCGGCGGGCGGATACTCGAAGATCCACGGCTCGCCATTCAGGTCAACCGCGGCATAAGCCGATTGCGAGGGCGTCAGGCCGCCGAATTCCACGGCTAGCCTCCGGCCTTTCTTCAATTCGACGGTAATCTTCAGACCCTCTTTGCGGAAGCCGTATTCGGGCAGGCTTTTTTGGCCGTGGGCCAGCCAGACCGGCGCCGACAGCTTGCAGAAGTACTGAACGCTCTCCTCGACGGCGGCATCGTTGACCACGCCCTGGGAAGCGGGCGCCAGTGACCATTGATAAGACCCGTTGCGGATAAGTTGACGGGTCTTGCCGCCTTGCGTAATCGTCACATTGGCCACCTCGCTGATGGGCACATTCCAAAGCCGGCGGTCGCGGAACTGGTAGCCCGCCACGGGCAAGCGGACATAGTCATCGGCGCCGACGGCGTAGATGGAGCTCTCATCGGGGCGGCGCACATAGATCTTGTTGTCGCGGTTGGTGCCAAAATCGAGTTCCGTAACCAGGGGATTGGTGGTCGCAACTGAGGAATTGGTCAGGAAGTAAATCCTGGAGGGATTGGCCAGGCCATAAGGGGGCAGGTCGGGGGGGGTGACGGCGTCTTTGGTATAATCAACGATGCGCATGCTGCCCAGGGTGGCCAGGAACCCCTTCACCAGGACCGGGTCGGCCGGGACATTCAGCGGGAGCACGCGCCACGAATTCGTGCCCTGGCGCACCAGCGAAAAGGTGTCCTCACCGCGCGCCCCGACCCCTTCCACCGAATCGAGCGCATCGACGAGGTGCGGGTCGCGGAAATCACTGACGGATGCTTGCCATGGCGTGAGCAAGTCTTTCGAGACGGTGACGACGGTGGGCTGGCCGGCACGCTGGACATAGATTTGGCTGGGATCGTTGGTTGGACTGTTGCCGAAGTTAAGCAGGACAACGGTGTTTGTTGCCTGCCCCAGCCCGAGTTGGAAACCTGGGGTCTGGAGGCCGAGGCTGTCCAGGTCGGCATTGGGATCGTCTGTAATGAAGCTGGTTACCCGCGCATTGCGGAGCCGGCCGACCAGCTCATCGAGCCGCGCATTATCGGCTCGCGCCTGGATGGGCGGTATGACAATGCGCCAAAGCCCGGCGGAGGCGTCCCGCTGCAATTGGAGGACCTTGCCACCATTGGTGAGCGAGATGGTATCCAGCTTGTCAAAAGCCAGGGTTTTAAGATCCAACAGGGTTTTGTCCCGCCAATCATTCGCCGTCTGGGGAATCCACTTGAGCAGGCTGGCATCCACCACGTCGATGCCGTCCACGCCAACGACCTGCAGAAACACCTGGTCACCCGGCCCGGTCAACCCACCCACCAGCAGCCGAGCCTCGTAGTTTGGCTGGCGCAGAACGATAGAGGCGCGAGGGGGCTTGAAACCGAACTCCGTGTCCGCGTTGGTGCGGCCCCTCAAATCGGAAGAAGAGATGTAAGCGGCCGGGGTCAGGCGCTGGAGGACCGCCAGCAGATGTTCAATGGCATAAGGCTGGGCGGGATAGGCTAGCGGCTCGGTCAGTCTCCATGCGTCCTTCGCGCGTTCTGCCTCGATTGTGTTCCCGTTCCGAAATATCTCCACCTGATCGACCTGGCCGGCGCGAATCTGGGGAAGGACGCGCGCAGGGCCGGGACGAGGCTTGGGCGCCAGGTGGCGTTGCACCTGGATAAGCCCAAAGAGCAGGACAGCGATGACAAACCAGAACAAAGTGCCTCTTCCGTTCATAACCTCTCAGTGCCGGCGGCGCAGCCAGACCAATCCGCCCAGCACCAAGATCGCCCCCGGCATTCCGCCCAGGAGCAACCATTGGGCATGGTCCATTTGGCTCTGGGTCATAATGAGTTTGTACTCCGTGACCGGCCGTGGCCCCACCCCCCGAAGCAACTGTGGCCGGTCCAGCAGCCAATTGACGGCGTAGCCCGCGAAATCGCGGTTCCCGAGCACGTCGATCTGGCCGTTGTCCAGGCAAGACGAGTCGCCCACGACCAGGATTCGAGTGGGTCCCCGGCTGGCTATCACTCCGTCAGCGATTTGCTTCTCGACGGCAACCATCACCGGGTATGGCTGATGGTGCGTCTCGTCGCCGACCAAACAGGACTGTGGCCCCGTCTGCGCCAGAATCTCGACCTGCGGGGCGTCGCTGCCGTGCGCGCTCATGTCCAGCTTGCCGATTGAGCGCGGCTCGACCAGGTAGAGCCCGGAACCGAGGAGCGGGTCCACCACCGGATGCAGGCTGAAGGCGCTGACCACGACGTCCCAGCCATGCTCGGAGTGGGGCACGTCGCGAACCACGTTGTTTCCTACCGCCACCCCCCATCTGGCGAGGAGTTCCGCCAGCCCGGCCTCGCGGTCAGCACCGGTTTCGAGGTTTAGAGAGCGGGCGTTGAAAAGCACAAACAACCGCCCGCCCTTTTCGAGGTAATCCTCGATCTTGTCCAGGGCCGGTTTGGGAATGGGCGTGCGGGGGCCGGCGATGACGAGCAGGTTGCACTCGGCAGGTGGAGGAAGGCTGTTGGTTCCGACCAGCGAGAGAGCGTGGACCCGGATATAATCATCCGTCAGGAGGGCGGCAAACCTCACGTAGCCGTTGTCGTCGCTCTGGTCCTGGAGCAGGTGCTCCCCATCCCCTTGAAGGAAATAGACATTGAGGGGTTTGGGATTGGTCACCGCGAGCAGGACGCCCGTGAACATCATCTCGCCACGAAAGGCAACCGGCTTGCGACGGAATTCAGGCCGCTTCTGGTTCGGCACCGCTTCGAGCGTGTACTGCTCCAGGGCGTCGCCTGGAACCACCTTCCGCTGGCCCGGACCGGCGTCAAAGATGATGAGGTTTTTGTCTTTGGGGGAATCCAGTTTGTATTGCGCCTTGACCCGTTGAGCGCCGGCGGGATCGCGTGTGTAATCGACAACGTTGAGCGTGATCTTCGGGTCGATGAGGCTGTATTGTCTGAGCAACTCGAGAATCGTGCTGTAGAGCGGATCGCTCTGGTCGTAGTAAAGGGTGACCTTGACGTGATTAGTGAGCGACTTCAGGAAATAAACCGTGCGTGAATGGAGCCGGACACGCGTCTGCTTGCTGAGGTAAAGCCGGAGGAAGCTCTGGTGGCTGAGATAATTGGCCATCACCACGACCGCAACCACCAGCACCGTGCTCAGGAGCACGTTCAGCCCAATGCTCCACTTGCGACGCGGGGTGAAACTGGGGCGGGAAGCGAGATGAGAGACCATTTTACTTCCAACGGCGGCTCTCGACGATGCGCAAGTTGAGAAACAGGAAAAAGAAGCTCAGGGTCAGAAGAAACACCACCCAGCGCGTATCAATAATGCCGCGAACGAAATCATGCATTTGCTGAAAAAAGTCGAATTGGGCCAGGAGCTGCGCTTGCCAAGTGGCCTGGTTGGGAAAATAGTCGGCCAGCCAGGCAACAAAAAAGATGCCGGCGCCCAAAGCCAGACTCATCATGGCCGCGCTGACCTGGCTGCGGGTCAGCGCCGAAGCGCAGCATCCCATTGAGAGGTAAAAGCTGCCCAGCAGCACAATCCCAAGATAGGTGCCGCCAACCGCTCCCCAATCAAGCACCCCAGGAGTGGCCGCATAGTTCCGCACGACCCAGAGGCAGCCCAGCAAAGGCAGCCACATCACACAATAAAAAAGCAACGCCCCGGTGAATTTGGCCAGCACGACTTGCCGATCGGTAACCGGCGTGGTCATGAGGGTTTCGTAAGTGCCGGAGAACCGCTCATGGGCAAAGAGCCGCATCGTGATGACCGGAGTCGAGAGCAGGAGAATGAGCCAGAAGAAATAAGTCACGTAGAACAGTTCGGTGATGGGCATCGGGGTCGGTTCGTGCTGGAGCTCCGCCATAAGCACCACGAAACTGAAGCTCATGAGGAACGTCGCCGCGGCGATGATGATATAGCCCGTCAAGGTGAGAAAATAACCGCCCAACTCCCGGCGCGTGAGCGTCAGATAGCCGCGCATCACCATTCCTCCTCTTCTTCGGGACGCGTTACCTCCACGTAGATATCTTCCAGGGTGTGCCGGCTGCGGGTCAGTTCGCGCAGGAACCAGCCGTGTTCGCGCACGACGGAAAAAACCTGGGGCCGCAGGTCCAACCCGTTCCGGGGCGTCAAGGCGCACCGGCAGTACTCACCGTCGCCCGGGGCAACATCGAACTGCTGGATTTCCGGCATAGCCGCCCAACATTCCCGCAACGCGGCGGCGGGGGCGGCAATTTCGGCCACCACCTGGCTGTGATTGCTCATCAGGCGCTGAAGGTTGTCGGGTGTATCCGCGGCGAGGATCTTGCCCTCATAAAGGATCAGCACCCGGTTGCAGGTCATTTCCGCCTCGGGGAGAATGTGAGTGGAAATGAGGACGGTGTGGTCCACGGCCAGGCTCTTGATGAGCTGGCGCACGGAACGGATCTGGTGCGGGTCCAAGCCGATCGTCGGTTCGTCCAGG
>JAJYHY010000260.1:9156-12321 GCA_021784555.1 bacterium | reverse complement strand
TCACCGTCACCGGCATCCCCTGGCGCAAGGCCTCGTCCGGGTTGTTCACTACAACCCGAAAGCGATAGACCAGGGAGGTGCGCAGTTCAGGCGTTTCGACATTCTTCGGCGTGAATTCGGCACGGGGCGAAATGTAGCCGATTTGGCCTGAGTAGGGCTTGCCGGGACGCGAGTCGGTGAAAACCTCGACTTTCATACCGGGATGAATCCGGCCCAGGTCCGGCTCGCTCATGTAGGCGCGGACCCACACCGGACGTGTGAGGGACAGCGTCAAAACTGTGGCGCCAGGCTGGAGAACCGCGCCAGGCTCCTCGGCGCGTGTGAGAATCACGCCAGCAGACGGGGCTTTGAGCGTGCTATCTTCGACGTGCAGCTTGGCCGTGGCCAGCCCGGCCTGGGCGCCGGCCAACTCGGCCCTGGCCTGGGCGATCTCCTCGGGCCGAAACCCCGCTTCCAGCAGATCGAGTTGCTCCTGGGCGGAATGCAATCGAGCCTGGGCCTCATCGTAGGCGGCTTGGGCGTCGTCGCGCTCCTGGACCGAGGCGACCTTCTTTCCGAACAAGTTCTCCTGCCGGTTGTAGAGCCGCTCCGCGTTGGCGGCGGTGACTTTCCGCTCATTCACCACGGCGCGCTGGGCGGCGATCTCTTGCGGCCGGTTGCCCGCCTCCTCCAGGTCCAACCGGGCGCGTGCGGCATCGACTTCGGCGCTGGCTTCATCCACTTCGCGCCGGTAAGGTTCGTCATCGAGCCTCGCCAGCACCTGGCCCGCCTTGACCGCGTCTCCTTCGTCGCAAAGCACTTCCGAGACGCGACCCGCGACGCGAAAGCCGAGGTTGACTTCGCGAATATCGACGTTGCCGTAGGCGCGCAGGACGCGGTTCCTCTCGCGGTGCCGCGCACCGAGAAACCACGCCGTGCCGGCGCCGGCTAACAGCAATACTAGGATCAGAATCGGAATTCGCTTTCTCACAGATGGTTCAACAATGCCAATCACGCTGCATAAATGCCCTCCGCCATCAGCAGACGCCGGACGGCCACCCTCTCTGCGCGATTCATTTGCAGAACGTAGATTGTGGCCCGGCCCGTACGGCAATGACGTGGTCCACCTCAAAAGGTAGCTCGGCATACGCTTCCGGGAAACCGCAGTATTCACAGCGGAATCCCGCGCGACGGCGGATCAGCGCCTCGATCCCTGGATCCATCATCCGCGCGCCCGCGGATCGCTTTGGCCCGGCCTCAAGGATAGCCGCGCCTTGGCCTTGAGAAATTCCAGGGCGGAGCCGACATTCAGGTAGTTATCCAACTCCACGGCCTCTTCCGGGGCGAGAGATCCTTCGCTGGCCTTGGCAGAAAGCGGTCTTACCCGGTCGCGGTCGGACTCCGCGAGACGCCAGCGCAAAACCAGCCTGACCTCCTCAGGCGCCAAGTCCCCAAGCTCCGGCCGTATGGTGCGCCGCCAGATTTCGGCCTCAGTTGCTGTTGTGCTCACGCTCATTCCAGTATTTCTTCAACCTGGCGGTTACGAGCCATCGAACATCTGGCCGATCCAGGCACTGAGTTCGGGTGTATTCTCCGGCGCGTGCGCGAACCACAGGGCGACATCCTTCGCGACCGCGACACCCTTTGGCATTCCTTTGGTCGTGTCCAACCACGCAAACGCCCGTTTAAGCCGCTCTACGGGAAAGCCCGTCATGCTTTCGGAAACTTCGGCCGATCTCATGAAAAGACCTTCCCATTTCGGAAGCAGGCCGTCAATGGTCTTGCAGCGGTCCAGGATTAGCCTCAACGCTCCGGTGGAGGGCTGTTTCAAGCCGGTTCACTCCGGCAGCAACGTGGCGCCGGGCAGCTTGAACGCGTAACAGTAATGGCAGGGGAGCTGGTTGGGCATTAGGCAGGGCACGTGGATAACCACATCGTTTCCGCTAATATCGGTCTTGAGCGTGCCTTTCAATCCCAGCATCGTTACCCGCGCGCCTTCGGGCAGCCGGATGTTGTGAATCGTAATCTCCGGCGCCAGCCAGCCCGTGGTGATGGCGTAGAGGGCATCGGGTTTTCGCGTGAAAAAAAGCTGTTTCACCGCAACCCCGTTCTTGGCCCTTTGCCCGATTTGCTGCATCAGGTTGTATTTTACCATGAATTCGCCGTACTTTTGGCCGGGCCGTTTCCCTTTCGACCATTGGCAAGAGCGCCGGGCGCAACGCGTGCCGTAGATCGCCTCGCCATTGACTTTGAGCCAGTCGCCGATCTCGATCAGGCGCTGCTGCATGATGACCGGAATGAATCCGTCCGCCCGCGGGCCGATGTCCAGCAGGAAATTGCCGCCGCGGCTAACGAGGTCGCAGAGCACCAGGACGAGTTCGCGCCCGGTCTTGTAATCGTCGATGCTTTCGGCGCGGTTGTAGCCGTAGGAATAGCCCATGCCACGGTCCTCTTCCCAGGGATGAGAAGCGTCCTTCATCCCGGCGCCGTACTCGGTCGTGTAATAGGTGCCATGGCGGTGGCGGGTGTCGTTTCCCCAGCGGTCATCCACGACCACGTCATCCTTGCAGGGCGAATCGTCGAACAGCCAGGCCAGCAGTTTCTCGCTGCCCCATTGCGCCGAAGTGAGGTCCCATTCCCCGTCGGCAAAGATGAGGGAGGGGCGGTAGCGGGTGACGACGTCCTTGAACTGCGGCTGCATGTGCTTGACCACGTACTCGTGCCGGTTTGTCAGCCAGAGCGGGTTGAACCATTCGTAAAGAGAGTAGTAGAGGCCGAATTTCAGCCCGCGCTTGCGCACCGCCGTCGCCAACTCGCCCAGCAAGTCCCGCTTGGGGCCGATCGAGACGGCGTTCCAGGGCCGCCCCCAATCCCGGTTGGCCTCCTTGCTGGGCCACATGCAGAACCCGTCATGATGTTTGGAGGTGGGCACGATGTATTTCGCCCCGGAGCGGACGAAGAGGTCGGCCCATTGGTCCGGATTATAGAGCTCGGCGCGGAACATCGGCGCGAAGCTCTGATACTGGAAATTCGAGCCGTAATTCTTGCAATGGAACTGCCACCAGACATTGTCCGGGCGCTTGTCCGCGATGTGGTGCCAATACCACTCGGAGTATTGCTTAGGCGCGCCCCAGCCTGGAACGGAATAGACGCCCCAATGGATGAAGATGCCGAACTTGGCGTCCA
>JAJYHY010000260.1:0-9146 GCA_021784555.1 bacterium | reverse complement strand
GGAGGGCGGGCGAGAAGCCCAGCGCCAGGAGCAAGAGCAGGAAACAGCGGAAGGTTTTCATGGTGTTCAGGTTCGGAGCCGGCAACGGCTTCATCAAACTCGCTCGCGTCGGCAAACAGCGGAATATCTTCATGATTTTCAAGGGGCCCCGCCGAACCGGTTGACGCACCGGTTCATCGACAAGCGCGCCTTGGGCCGGCGGCTCGGCGAGGCCATTCCTGTTATGCCCAAAGAAGGGAGTGCGCGTCAAGCGGAGATACCGCAGGCGGCGCGACTATCGGGACTCGTGACAGTCTTTGGGGAAAATCGGGATGGCCGTCCGCAGCGAGCACGCGGCCAATCATCAGTGCCTTCGATTAGCGTTCGGTAGCGTGGATTAGTGGTCTTCGATGCCGTTGGAGGCGGCGCCTCTCGGCGAACCGCCCCTCTATGCTTTTGTAGATGCCGCCGCCGGCCGCCAAGTGCTAAATCAAGTCCAATGATCCCAAAGCGGAACCGGATTGGCGTTTGGCGGCGCGCTCCGAGGCACCGGAAAAGAATTTCAAAAAACTTGAGGGAATTTTCTTCGCCACGCCGCCATTGGAGATGAACGGCAGAAATATGAACAATGCAAAACGCTTATCGTAAACCATGAAATCCAAGACATCGCTCCAGATTGGGGGCGCCCGGGGCTGGGCCGCCGCCAAGCACGAGCATCGTCATGCGCAAAGACGCGAGCGTAGCGGGGGCTGTGTGCCAGAACCCATCACCGGCGCTCAGCCCCCCCAAACCGGGCAGCGTGGCCGGTCCGCAGCTCGGTCCGGCCCCCGGCCTTTGTTCTTCAGCGCCCGGACCGGAGCCGGCGCCGATGCGCGTCCAGGAAGAATTTGCGGAAAGAGTTCGTCCCGCGCGTCATCGCCCGCACTTTTTTTCTCTGTATGAGATGGAACCCCGAGCCGGCTCGACCGGCGGCCCGAACTCAGCGCCGCCAGCCCCGCCCGCCCGGAGCCAACGACGACAAGGGCAAAACACAATGAGAACTCTGAGCAAATTTGGATATGGCCGTTCCGCGATTGCGGGAGCGGTTCGTGCGACTCCGGAACCGGAAGCCGCCAGGCCCCTGTCAGGGCCCGAGGCGCGCGAAAAGATTATTTAATTTTTCGTGTAAGGTTTGCCCGATTCACCGGCTTATATGCGTAGATGCATATAAACCCGAACCAAAAGACCAACTGTAAGCCAGGCGGCCCCAACATGATCCGCAACCAAAAGAGCAAGCTTAAGCCGGGCGGCCCCGGTCAAGCGTTCCGGCGATGCCGGCGCGGGCTGCGATTCAGCGCGTTGAGCTGCGGCCTCGCGGCGCCGCCGCGCGGCCTGGACGTCTTCTCGGCACCTCCTCTCGGAGCACCCGCCGTGCCAACCGCCCATCTACACTTTTGTAGATGGCCCTCTCTACACTTTTGTAGATACCCAAACCTCTCGGACGTGTGGCAAACTCTTGCATTATGAAGCCTCTAACTCACGTCGCCACCGTCGTGCTCGCGGCGCTCGGCGCAGCCACTGCCTGCGCCGCCAGCCCGGCCGCGGGCGTCACGTCACCACTGTCTCTCGACGACCCTCGGCCCTCGTTCCCCCAGGGACTGACTTTCGGCCTCGAAGCCGGAACGACCGGGGCCGGTGGCCGGGTCGATTGGCGGTTCATGGACCATTTCGGCGTCGGAACCGCCTTTGATTACTTCAGCTATTCCGACAGCGCCACGATCAAGGGCATCAATTACAACGCCGACCTGCGCCTGATGTCCCAGCCGCTCACGCTCAACCTCTATCCCTGGGCCGGCCGTTCGTTCCATGTCAGCCTGGGCGTCATGTTCAACGAAAACCAGTTGAAGGGCGACGCCACCGGCACGGTCAACCTCGGCGGAACGCCCTACACCGGCCACGTCCACCTGAAAATCGAGCAGGAGGTGGCCGACCCGTACCTGAGCATCGGGGGGAACCTCTATTTCGACAAGGCCCACCACTGGTCCTTGGGAGGCGAATTGGGCGTAACCTACACCGGCGACCCCAGCGTGACCCTGACCACCAACCCCGCCGCACCGGCCGCTCAGCTCGATGCCGAGCGCAACCAGGTCAAAGACTACGCCCGCGACGCCCAGTTCTGGCCCATCCTCAAGCTGAGCCTGAATTATACATTCTGACCTGCGACCGAAAGCCGCTCATCCAGAAGCCCATGAAGATTCCAATACGATCCCGCCGACCGCCCAGAGTGAACTGCGTGAAACGGAACGCGCTCGGCGGGAAGCCAGTAGAGCCGCGAACTGTGCAGGTTCGGCCGCCGGCCGTCCTTTCTGCCGCACTGGCATTTATTGTGCTTACATTGCCGACGGCAACCACCGCCAATGCTTCGCCGAGTACTTCCACACAGCCCCTATCCCCATCGGCCGTGGAGTCCGAACTTCGGGGCGTCGGCAGGGCCGAGGACCGCCTTGCCCGGTGGACGGAGGCGTGGGGGAGCATGCACATGAGCACCCCGCTGCTCGTAGAGCCAAGCCCGGCCTTCAGATTCCAGCTTCACCGAGGCACCACCAACTACTTCAACGAGGCGAAGTCGGAGATCCAGGCGGCGGCTGTCAGCTCCCAGCAGGTGTTCAACTCTCTCAGCCTGGCGCTCCAGGCGCAGAACGCGGGAAGCCTCAGCAACTCCGCTATCCCTGGCGCGGCGGCCGGAGCGCTCGGCACCAACAGCCCCGCAGTCTTCAGCTCGCCCCAATTCACCGCCGCCCTCGGACTTCTGAAGAACCTGGGCGCGCCAAGTCCCACGCTGAACAATCTTGCCGCCTTGAATATCGCCGCCGCGGACCAAACCACGGAAGCTATCTTCAACCTCCTCGGCGACCCTGAAAAAGCCGCGAGCTTCGCCGGCAAGACGGTCTTCTTTGGCGTAGTAACCGTCACTATCAACCCCGGATTTCGCACTCGCAAGAACTACATCGCTGATTTGGGCGTGATGCCGCGTTACGTTTTTGTGCCGGCTAGGCGCGAGGTGGTGAAACGCTGGCTGCAGGCTCCAGATCTGCCCGACGCGGTTCGTGGGGCGATTTTGGTGGCCTCTGACATGCAATTCGACCTGCCCTTCGTCGGGGGCCTGGGCTGGCGGGGCGCATATCCGCCATTCGATCGGTTCCGCCGCCAACTCCGAAAGCTGACCAAGTCTCTGAAGTCACAACCGGGCCGGCATCATGCCAGGGCGATGCGACGTTACCGCGGGTTACTGGCTAGGCTAAGAGGCCAAATGCGCGACTGGAGCAAGCGCATTCCGGCCAGGCTGATGGATACGAACAACGTCGGTCAGCCGCTGGCCATGGCCGTGTCCCCGCTCGCTGACCTGGATGTTTCCGACTTCGGCAGCAGCCAACGGTCTCAGAGCGATTTTGCCCTATCTCTTGCGGGGCTTCTGCAGCAGGCCGGCTTGCAGGTCCAAGCGTCCGCGTTTGACCAATACGCCAAACGTCTTGAACTGGACGCTCACACCCGCTCCGCCAAGGCGGCGATCAATACTTACAGCGAAGGAGGCCTGTTCGGCTGGGAGGTTGGGCCAAGGTTCCGAGCCATAGAGGACCCGAGCGTTCGGAGGAGTGGCGTGCCCGCCAATATTCTGGACCGGCAAACCTTCCCCTCGCTCATCATTGTGGGGATCAGAGCAAGAGACCTGAGTCCGCGACTGGAACTTGACTCATCGAAGCACGCTGTGACCGTGCTAGAGCCGTACTTGCATTTTCAGGCTGTCTCCCGTTGGCTCCGGACAAAGCATCATTGGTGGGGCCGGCTGTGGGAGAGGCGCTACAGCGAAGGCAACCTCCTGCAGGCGGACGCCAGTCTAGGCCTGCCTGTGAGCAGACTCAGGGCGCTCATCAACGGCCCGCAGGCCCCCGCTTATGGGTGGCGCGCCCGCTTGGCGCTGACCAGAATGCGCGCCCTGAGTTTTGATGTTTTTGGCAACGACATTGAGGAGAGCCTCAGTCCTGAACAGATCGTGCCGTTGCCGGCCAAACCACCAGCAGCGCCGACCATCACCGCAGTCGTCCCGAAGCAGGTCTTGGCGGAGGCTGACGATGAGGGCGACTTCCCGTCGTGCGCGCTACGCCAGCAGTGTTTCGCCATCTTGGGCAAAAATTTTAACACCGTGGACACCAACCACATCACGGACGCCCTGCAAACGCTCAAACACATCAAGGTTGGGTCGCGGACTGACGATGCTATCCGGCTCTCCGCGGACATCACAAAGGCTGAGCCAATCGTCTTCATGGTCAGTGCCCGGTTGACCAATGCCGACGACACCGTCACAACCAGCCACGCTTACGCCCCTGAGGCAGTCAATGTGCGCCTCCACCGCGAGGATGGAGCGCCTGTGGCGGTTCTCAAGACGGTACAAACCGCCGCATCGCCCACCAACAGTCTTGCTGAGTTCACCGTCAGAATTGCGCGGAACACAAACCCGAATGATCTCAAGGCCGCCCTTTCCATCATCCTCAACGAAATCAACAAGGCCAAATCACCCAACAACGCCAACGTGTCCGTCCAAGTGCAGGCGGACCAGAAGAAATAACAATGAGGCCTCTCTCGCCACAGCAGAACAAACAAACCGAAGCCTCACTAAAGGAAAAATAGCATGTCAACTCAGTCAAATCGCAAAGGCGCCCAGGCCGGGAAAGCTCCGGTGTCCGCCCAAACCTCCACTGCAAGCGCTCCTGAGGCGCGCATTCACCGTGCCGCTCCCAAGCCGAGGCAGGACGATCAACCCCGGCGGGGCGTCATCCATCGTCCCAGCTCGAAGTGGGCCAAGCGCGGCGTCGGAGGCGTCGTCAATCCCAACGGATGGCCGACCGTGCTACGGGACTGGTCGTTTCCGGCGGGAGACTCGTCGCAGCCTGGCGGTTGGCCCGGAGTCGGGGGCGTGCTTCCTCCAGTCTCCTGCGTGTTCGAACATCGCGTCGGGCTGGGCTACCATCCGGATCTGCCGGACCTGCGTGACGACGTGGGGGTCAAAAGCGCAGGCGGGCGGTCTGGTTTCGGGGCTTTCCGCGAGGCCGCAAAGGCCACCAAGAATGAACGTCTGGCGGATGTCCACACTCGATATACAACCACTGCCGAAGGTCGGGAGGACCGGGGCGAAGACGGCAAAGAACCGCCACATTTCAACCTCGGAGACAACTCTGAGCATCCCCTGCCGCCGATTGAGGACCAGGGTCAGACGAACTCATGCACCGCCCAGGCCGCAGCCGGCTTGGTGGAGTATCTCTTCCGATGGGCAACGGGAGAGTCCCACGACTTTTCGCGCATGTTTATCTATTTCAATTCGCGCAAGCTGTTGGGATGGCAGCGCGACAGCGGGGCTTACATACGGACGACCTTCAAGGCCATGCGGCTTTTCGGGGTGCCGCCGGAGGAGGAGTGGCCGTTCCAGCTCGCAATCCTTGACGCGGAGCCATCGCCCTACCACTACGCGTATGCCGACAACTTCAAGACGCTCAACTACTCGCGGCTTGACGGTTACGGAACCCAGCCGACAGGCCTGTATGATGAGGTCAAAAGCGCCATTTACGCCGGTTTCCCTGTTGAGTTCGGGTTCCCTGTCTATGATTCAATCCAGCGGATGGGCAACAATTTTGTCATCCCGGTGCCCGCCAAGGGAGACAAGCTCCTGGGCGGGCACGCTGTGCTCGCCGTTGGCTACGACGACGGAGTACAGTATGACGATCCCAGCAAAGGTCTCGTGCCGGGAGTAAACGCTAGCCCCGGCGTCCTGATAATCCGCAACTCCTGGGGGCCAGATTGGGGCGATCATGGGTACGGCTTCCTGCCCCGTTGGTACCTCGACAGCGGCTGTGCGTGCGATTTCTGGACCGCTTATGACCACAAGTGGCTTTCACTCAAATAGCGCCATTGACCCGGAGGCTCGCCGCAAGGCGCCTGGCCGTCGGCTCGGATCATTTGGAGGGGTCCCCGCCTCGGACCGAATGGCGGTCCGCTGTCGGCTTATTTCGAGACTGTTTGCCGTGGGGGCGTGCCTGGCCTTCGCCGGGTGCGTTCCCATAAACCGGCTGCGGATAGACAACTCCTTCAAGGGTCTGGACGCCGCTCTAATCGGAACCGCCCGCTCCGGGGGCGTCTTGAGGGTGCTGGTAGTTCATGGCATGAACAATCACAGGCCCGGGTATTCGGACCCATTGTTCGCGCGCTTGGCCCCATGTCTCAGGATGCACGAGACCAAAGGATCGGAGGTCACGAATTCGATAACCAGCAATGGCCGGCTGTTCGGCTACCTGCGCATGGCCGACTACGCGGGTGGGCGGCGCAAGATGCGCGTCTATGAGGTCACCTGGTCGCCAATTACCTATCGGGTGAAGCTGGCGCAGTTCGCTCTCGACCAGTCCCTCACCCCGAAGCGCCAGTGGCTCAACGGCATGCTGAAGTCCGGTCTGATGGACACCGCGCTGTCCGACGCCGTTCTTTATACCGGCAGCTACCGGAAGAACATGCAATTCCCGATCCAGTTCGGGATCAAGCGCTTGTTGGACGACGGCGTCGCCCCGCGCGACCAGGTCTGCTTCATCACCTACAGCCTCGGCAGCTACATGACCTTCGACACCCTCCGCTCGTTGCGCCGCGCGTCGGAGGCAGGCGGCCGCTTCGGCATTTCACGCCAACAGGTTGACCGGCTCGCCCGGCAGACGACGCGCATTTATATGTTGGCCAACCAACTCCCTCTGCTCGAGCTAACCGAACTTTCTCAGCCGGTTGCCGCCGCGGCTCCCCACGAAGCGCCCCCCACCCGCGCCAGGCTCCGCGCACTTCTCTATCCTGCCGGGCAGCCCCCCAAGCTGGGGAGCCCGTTGCGCGATTTCATCGGTATGCGCGAGCCGCCGGCGGGCAAAGCCCCGGGCGCGAAGCTCCCGCTGCCGAAACGCCTCCAAATTGTTGCGTTCAGCGATCCGAATGACCTGCTGAGCTTCCCGCTCGAACCGCGGAACTACACCAACTCGTCTCCTGCCGACCCGGTCACCGCCGCGAACGTCAATATTATTATCGCCCATTGGTCGCTTTTCGGGATCGTTTCGAATCCAGCCCAGGCCCACGACGGCTGGGACAATGATCGACGGGCCGTCCATCTCATCGCTTTTGGCGGCAAAGCAACCTCCAGGGCCAGATGAAACTCAACCACCATTCCGACATGGCACTGGGATTATGAAGGGTGCAGATATGCTCAAACAATTGTGGCTGATGACCAACGTGATCACGGGGTTCGCGGTCGTTCAGGCGGTGGCGACGGCGTTCGCGCTGGCGACGAGCCTGCGTGATCTCCAACTGAAGGAAATCCGCGTGAAGACCTGCGTCGCCATGGTCGCGGTGGCCACTGCGGCGCTATACTGCATTGGAGTCTGGGCGTGCTGGTGGCTGGCGTGGGACGTTGAGGCGAATAAGACGAACTTGTGGATCTGGACGATCGTCACCATCGGCGAGACGTTGGCCATCCTGTTCTTCACCGGGGTGGCGATCGGCGGCCTGTTCGCACCCGAGCTGGAGGCGAATGTCAAACCTCCTCCACAGACATCCGAACATGCCAGCGCCTCGGCGCCAGCCCAGCAGCCGAAATGAAAAAATGAAAGCCACCAAGACACAGCCCGAATGCCGAGGACCGAAGGCGTTGACTTTCGTCGCCCTCGTCCTGAGCCTCGCGCTTCTTACTCCGAGCCAGGCGCAGGCCAGTTTCCAAACCCTCCATTGTTTTGACCATACCGGGCCTACGGCCGCGCTCGTCCAGGCGCGCAATGGCGACCTATATGGGGCGACCCCGGATGGCGGTGACCGGGGCTTCGGCTCGATTTTTCGCGTCACGACCAACGGCGAATTCACCCTCCTATATTCCTTCACGGGCGGGGCGGATGGCGCCACGCCGAACGGGATCATTGTGGGACCGGACGGCGGCCTTTACGGTACGACGCGGTACGGCGGCGCGAACACCAGCACCGGAACCATCTTCCGCGTAAGCCCGGCAGGGGAGTTGACGACGCTCCACACCTTTGGTGGCCAGGAGTGGGACCCGACCCTGTCTGGGGCGCGTCCCAGCGGCTTGGTTCTGGCAGGCGACGGGAACATGTACGGCACCACGGAGGACGGCTGGGTCTTCATAGTGCATACGGACGGCTACTTCGCCGCGATCTCCCACAGCCTGGGCTCCCCGTCCGCCATGGTTCGGGGGACGGACGGATACTTGTACGGCATGACGGAGGGTGACACGAGCGCCGACATGCCCTGGAGCCTCTTCCGAACCGCCCCGGGCGGCGTGTCGGACCCGGTCGGGACGACGACTGAGCTGTCTTTAGGTGCGCCGCCTGTCACCGGCGGGTTAGGGCTGGGCAGCGACGGCAGTTTCTACGGCGTCAGAAGCTCCGACGACTATGACCCGATGCTCCCGGACTTCGCCGGTTACGCCGGCACGATCTGCCGTATCACACCCGCCGGCGTATTGACCAACATCTACGTCTTCACCGGCGGAGACAACGGCTCCCGGGCCTCAGGCCATCCCGTGCAGTCTGGCGACGGCAATCTTTACGGCACCACCTATTCCGGCGGTGCGAACGGGTTCGGAACGGTCTATCGGGTCACCAAGAACGGCGCCTTCACTCAGCTCTACTCATTCGCGGGCGGAGCCGACGGGGGAGATCCCCTCGCCCCGCTCCTGCTGGCCACCGATGGCAATCTGTATGGGACGACCACGACCGGAGGCGCCGCCCACGCCGGAACCGTCTTTCGCATCGGAACAGACGGCGCCGTAACGACGCTGGCCTCCTTCCCCCCCGACGGCAGCGGCGCGCCGGCAGGCGTCCTGATGCAGGCCAGCGACGGTGCCCTCTACGGATGCACCCACGACGGCGGAACCAACAATGACGGCACGATTTTCCGCATGGCGCCTGACGGCGCATTCACTTCGCTCTACTCCTTCAGAGGCGCAACCGACGGCGCCAACCCGTCGGCCGCCTTAATCCAGGCCGGCGATGGCAATCTCTACGGAACAACCTATGCCGGCGGCGCGAACTACCTCGGCACCGTTTTCCGCGCGACCACTAACGGCCTGCTCACCTCGCTTCACTCCTTCACGGCGACCACCG
>JAJYHY010000259.1 GCA_021784555.1 bacterium | reverse complement strand
GAGGAACTGGAATTGCGGTTTGTGGAGGAGTGGGATAAACTGCAAGGCGAAGAGAAAGTTATGACGATTGACGAACTGCCATGGCCGTGGGAGGCCGTAATGATGGAAAGGGGCCGCAAGGAAGGCCTGGCGGAAGGCCGCAGCAAGGGCCTGAAGGAAGGGCAGGCCAAGGACCTGTTGGAGGCGCGGCGGCAGGATGTTTTGGAGGTGCTAGAGGCGCGCTTTGGCGACGTGGGGGAAGACGTGAGCGAGCGCGTACAGGGCCTCACAGACGAGGGCCGACTGCGCCAAGCGCATCGACTGGCCATCACCGTTCCCAGCTTGGAGGAGTTCCTGGGTGATTTTTGAACGTTCGGCTGCTGTTCTCTACATTCGAGCGCTTAGACAGGCCCTTCTTGCGGAGACTTTAGCCCAGTAACCGATCCTCCTTGCCCTGAGATCACGCAAAGACACAGAAACGTGACTCGCACCGGCGCTCGTGGAATGACACCGCACTTGTTTTTGGGCCGCGTGGTCCGTATTCTCAAGGGCGTATGCAAAAGCGCGGAACAATTCTCGTATTAGTGTCACTCTTATGCGCTCCTTTCTCTGGTTGGGCTGCGCCAAATCAACTCTCTCCGAAAGAAAGGACCGCCGGGTGGAAGCTGCTCTTTGACGGCAAGACCACCGCGGGCTGGCGGAGCTTCAAGAAGCATTCGTTTCCCAAAGGGGACTGGAACGTAGAAGACGGCTGGCTCCATTGCCTGGGCCATGGCGGCGGAGACATCATCTCGGACGGGCAATTCGACCAGTTCGCGCTGGAGTGGGAATGGAAGCAGGCCCGAGGCGGAAACAGCGGGGTGAAGTACTTTGTCACCGAAAAGCGACGGGCGGCCTTGGGCCATGAATATCAGATGATCGATGATTGGCGCGAACCGGACGCAAAGGCTGCTCATGGCAAACGCGTCACCGCCGCCTTCTACGATGTCTTTGCGCCCACCACGCCGCCTCCATTAAAGCAGCCGGGCCAGGTCAACCATTCGCGCATAGTGGTCATCGGCAATCACGTCGAGCATTGGCTAAATGGGAAAAAAGTGCTGGAATACGATTGCGGCAGTCCCGCCACCATGGCCGCCGTTCACGCCAGCAAGTTCCGCCACACGCCCTGGTTCGGCACGCGCATCAAGGGCCACATCCTTCTCCAGGACCACCACAGCCAGGTCTGGTTCCGCAACATCAAGATCCTTGACCTCTCCGGCAACCACGCGGACCACTGGGACTGGCCCGTGAGGTCGCGGAGCTTCTGACGGCAACGACCGCGGAAATCAGCGGTTGAACCCGCAACGAACTCGACTTGCCGCCAAACAAGTTCTTCGACCCAGGCGCCCAACGGGCCGCGAAGGTGAAGGACCTCTTCACCCAAATCGCCTCCCGTTACGACCTCATTAACGATCTCCAGAGTTTTGGCCTTCACCGGCTCTGGAAACGGCGCGTTGTGCGGCTGGCCCAACCGCGTCCCGGCCTCCGCGCACTGGACCTCTGCTGCGGGACGGGGGATATCGCCTACCGATTGGCCGAGGCAGGCGCGGAGGTAACCGCTCTGGATTTCAGCGAACGGATGCTCGAGGTCGCGCGGAGCAAGCAGCGCGCCGACGCCAGAGCCGCGCCAACTCCGCGGTTCATCCGAGGCGATGCCCAGCGCATCCCTTTCGCCAACGACTCATTCGACATCGTCACCATAGCCTATGGTTTGCGCAACCTGGCCCAGTGGCAAATCGGCTTGGACGAAATGTATCGGGCAGCCGCCCCTGGAGGGCGGTTGGTGATTCTCGAGTTCGGCAGACCGGAGTTGAGCCCGTTGCGCATGCTTTATTTCACCTACCTGCGGGTGTTCGTGCCGCTGTTGGGCCTGATCTTTTGCCGAAACCCCAGCGCTTACGCTTACATTCTTGAGTCCCTGAAGCATTACCCGGCCCAGCGCGGAGTAGCCGCCAGGATGAAAGAGATCGGCCTGACCAACGTCCGCGTGACGAATCTGCTCGGCGGCGTGATGAACATCCATTACGGCGAAAGGGCCGTCCGGTTGCCGACGTCGTGGCCATAGGGATCGGGCCGTACGGATCCTTCACGCTTATGCACAAAAAGCCGGTCCAGCCGCCCACGCCGCAAGGGGAGGATCTCGCCAGCCCCACTCCGCCCCTTGTTTCCGCTTTCGTTCCCCGCGAAAATCTGTTAAAGAGTAAAGATGGCAGAGAGACTCAGCATCGGATTTCTGGGCGCGGGTAAGATGGCGACCGCGCTGGCAAAAGGCTTCGTCCGGGCTGGGCTGGTGAGGGCCGAAGAGATAATTGCCAGTGACGCGAGCGGAGAGGCCGCCGCCGTCTTTGCCAAGGAAATCGGCGCGAACACCACCGGCTTCAATCCTGATGTGGCGAGGGCGGCGCGGGTCCTCATTCTGGCGGTGAAACCGCACCAGGTCCAATCAGTCTTGGCCGAAATCCGGGATGGGTTCACGGATGAGCACCTTCTTATGTCGATAGCCGCGGGCGTGACGCTGGAGACCCTCAAAGCCGGGTTGAAGCCTGGCGCGCGGCTCATCCGCGTCATGCCCAACACGCCCGCCCTGGTGGGCGCCTCCGCCACGGCTTACGCTTTGGGGGAGGCGGCCCTGGCGCAGGATGCCGACCTGGCTCAAGAGCTGTTCTCCTCGGTGGGCATCGCGTTTCGCCTGAAAGAGTCGGCGCTGGACGCGGTAACCGGCCTGAGCGGGAGCGGGCCGGCTTACGTGTACCTGATGATCGAGAGCCTGAGCGACGGCGGAGTCGCGGCGGGGCTTCCGCGGGAGGTGGCCACGCGGCTGGCGGCGCAGACTGTTCTGGGCGGCGCCAAGATGGTATTGGAGACGGGGCTTCATCCGGGGGCGCTCAAGGACATGGTCGCCAGCCCCGGCGGCACCACCATCGAGGGGCTGCACGAACTAGAGAAGGGCCGCTTTCGCGCGACGCTGATCAATGCCGTTCGCGCCGCGAGCGAGAAATCGGCCAGGCTGGGCCGGAGTTAGGTTCCATGAGTTTTCCCTCTCCCACCAAGCGCCAGGCGCGGTTGATCTGGCTGGCGGCCACCGGCTTGGCCATGGCGGTGCTGGTCGGCCTGGTGGCGGCGCTGGTGTGGGGACTGAGCCGGGCCTTGCAAATCCTTTCGCCGGTGCTCTGGCCGCTGGCCGTTGCAGGCGTGATAGCCTACCTGCTGGACCCCGTGGTTGATTTCTTCCAGAAGAAGGGGTGGCAACGGACGCCGGCGATTGTGTGTGTTTTCGCGCTTGCGCTCGTCATCGTGGGCGGGTTGTTCGGCGCTATCGTGCCGCAGCTCGTCAGAGAAACTCGCCAACTCGTTGCTAACAGGGGAAAATACGCCGCCGAGTTACAAAAGAAGATCTCGACCTGGGCGACCGAACCGGCGCCTGTTCTCCACACCGCCATGGAGAAGTTGCGCGTGCTGCTTCAGAAAGCGGAGGGGATTGGCGCCACCAACGCGCCTTCCACGTCCGTCTCTCCGCACACCCACGCACCTTCTCCTTCTGCCGAAACGAACGCGCCGCCGGTGCTGGGGCCAACGCTCAGCCCGCAAGACATCCAGGCCGCGACCGATTGGCTGGGCAAGACCATTCCGGTAGTCGCCAAGTGGCTCTTTGGCCAGGTCGGCAAGGTCGCCTCCTGGCTGGGCGTGCTGGCCGGGTTGGCGCTCGTCCCGGTCTATACCTTTTATTTCCTGCTGGAGAAGCGTGGAATCGCTTCTCACTGGATGGATTATTTGCCGGTGTCCGATTCCAGCTTCAAAGAGGAATTAGTCTTTGTTTTGAATTCCATCAACAACTATCTCATTGCCTTTTTCCGAGGCCAGGTCCTGGTCGCTATCAGCGACGGCATTCTCTACAGCCTGGGATTCCTGCTCATCGGGTTGCCTTACGCCTTGCTCATCGGGGCGGCCGCGGCGGTGCTTACCATCATTCCCTTCATCGGGGCCATCGTCGTTTGTTGTTCGGCCCTGGTCATCGCCCTTGTGCAGTACGGGGATTGGCTGCACCCACTGCTGGTCCTGAGCGTGGTGGCCGTGGTCCAGACCCTGGAAGGGACGGTCATCTCGCCGAAGATCATGGGCGACAGGGTTGGCCTGCACCCGGTCTCCATCATCGTGGCGGTTATGGCCGGCACCACTCTGCTGGGCGGTCTGCTGGGCGGCATCCTGGCTATCCCTCTGACCGCGGCCTTGCGGGTCGTTATGTTCCGGTATGTGTGGAAGCGGCGCGTGCCGCGTCCGGAGCCTCGGCCGCTGGAGATCGTGCGGCCTTGACCAGTTCCCTGACATCGACGGCCTCCATGCCCGCGGCGCGAATGGCTTGGATTCCGAGGTCGGTATCCTCGTAGGCCCGGCAGAACCGCGGCGCCACGCCAATCCGCCGGGCCGCCTCCAGAAAAATATCCGGGGCCGGCTTCTGGTGCGCTACGTCCTCGCTGGTGACAATCGCCTGGAAGAGTTGCCTCAGGTTCAGCCGCCCAAGCACCTGCTCGA
Organism: bacterium; assembly: GCA_021784555.1. GTDB lineage: Bacteria > Verrucomicrobiota > Verrucomicrobiia > Limisphaerales > UBA8199 > JAJYHY01. The sequence continues at coordinate 7,831 of JAJYHY010000259.1, read as the reverse complement.
TAATTTGGCGCGTGCCGCCGGAGGCAACCGCCAAAGGTGTCTTTCCATAATACTGGCGCGCTATCGCCACCACAGAGTTGACCGGTTCCACTTGCGCAATGAGCGGGAGATACTCCGCTTCCTTTTCCCGGGCGATGGCCAAGGCATCCAGCGTCAGCCCTTGTTCGACGCTCAGCAGCTTGAGAATGTCACGCGAGGGCACGCCTCCCAGCGAATAAAACCGGTCCTCTGGAAAATGAAACCTGTGCCTGGAGGCGACGATGCGCCACGCCTGCCAATGCAGGGGCATCGTGTCCGCCAGCGTGCCGTCACAATCGAAGATGAGGCCTTTGAGCACGGAGAATTGGTCATTGAGAATCTGGCGCGTGGGCGGCAACATTTTTGTGTTGGAGGTCGGACGAGGGGCTGGGCTTATGGGGCGAGCGCCGCCAGCTTTTCCTCCAGGTCATGGGCAATCAGCGGCTCGATGATGGGGTCGAGGTCGCCTTCGATGACGGAGGGCAAATTGTAGAGGGTCAGCTCGATGCGGTGGTCGGTCACGCGATTCTGGGGGAAGTTGTAGGTCCGAATCCGCTCGTTGCGTTCCCCCGTGCCGACCTGTGCCTTGCGTTGGGCGGCATACTTGGCGTTCTCCTCGGCCACCTTCCGTTCCAGCAAACGGGTGCGCAGCACCGTCAGCGCCCGGGCCTTGTTCTTTTGCTGGGAGCGTTGGTCGGCGCAGCGCACGATGAGGCCGGTCGGCTTGTGCAGAACCTGGACGGCCGAATCGGTCGTATTGACACCTTGGCCGCCCGGTCCGGAGGCGCGGCAGACCGAAATCTCCAACTCTTCGGGCTTGATTTCCACGTCCACTTCCTGCGCCTCGGGCAAGACCGCGACTGTGCAGGTGCTGGTGTGAATGCGGCCCTGGGCCTCCGTTGCCGGCACACGTTGGACCCGATGCACCCCGCTCTCGTATTTCAGCCGTTTATAGACATCGCTGCCGGTGATTTCAAAGATGACTTCCTTGTAGCCGCCCAGGTCCGACGCGCTTGAATCCAGGTTCTCACACTTCCATCCCCACACCTCCGCGTAACGTGTGTACATCCGGAATAGATCGGCGGCGAACAACGCCGATTCCTGACCACCGGCGCCGGCTCGGATCTCCACGATGGTATTGCGCGAGTCCGCCGGGTCTGGCGGCAGAATTCCCCGGTGAATCTCTCGTTCCAGCCGCTTTTCTTGCCCCTCCAGCCGACTCACCTCCTCCCTGGCCATCAAGCCCAACTCCGAACCTTCCGGCTCGCTCTCCGCCAGGGCGCGGTTCTCCCGCAACTCCGCCACCGCCTTGAGATAGGCCTGGCCGGCGCTCACCAGCTCCTTGAGCCGGGCGTATTCCCTCGATAGCTCCTGCGCCCGTTGCGGGTTCTCAAAGGTCCGGCCATCGCTCAGGACCGCTTCAAGCTCCTCGTAACGGCGCGAGAACTTCTCAATCTGAGGCCGAAGATCCATGCCAGCCAAATAGAATCCCCCTGAGGTCCTTATGGGATTTTAGCTTGTTGATTTGCGATTTTCGATTGGCCTCGCCGCCTCTCTCGCCTCTCTGATCAATCGCAAATCGCAAATCGAAAATGTCTGTCGGACCCGGCAGGCAGGTGAAAAATCAACCCTTACCGCCTCTTCCTCTTGGCCGCTACCGCCTCCTGCGCCGCTTTGGTCTTGGCCATGCGCTGCTCGAACTTATCAACGCGCCCGGCGGTATCGACGAACTTCTGCTGACCCGTATAGAACGGATGGCAGGCATTGCAGATACCCACAATGATGACCGGCTTGGTCGAGCGGGTCTTGATCACATTGCCACACGCGCACCGAATTTCCGAATCCACATATTTGGGATGTATTTTCTCTCTCATAAAAGGCCGTAGAGCCTACCACCATCGCGCGCAATGACAAGAGCGAATCGCATTTCGCTCGCGATGGATGTTTCTCACCCCCGCCTGCCAGTCTCCCAGGTGCTCCAGCACCTCCAGGCAGAGGATGAACGAGAACCGGCTCTCCTCAAACGGCAGTTTCCGCGCGTCCGCTTCAATGATCTCGGCCCCGGGATTCTTTTCCCGCGCTTGGACGCACGTGCCCGGATCATATTCCACGCCGGTGTAAGAGCCGCATTTGGGCAAGAGTTGCCGCGCAAAGGCGCCCGGCCCGGTGCCAATCTCCAGCACATCTTGGCCAGCCGGCAACCGCTCCAGAACAAAATCGTAGCGCCGCCGGTGCAAGGCTGCCCGGAGAAGGTCCGGGCAATGGTCCAGATCAACACGTTCCAAGATCATGGCTCGAGCCTAGCCTCGGCTCTGCTAAGATGGCAAACCGGATCGTCTCACGCGACGTGAGGGAGGAGCGACATCATCGGAATGGGCCGCCCCCGCTCAAGGCTCGCAACGGGTGTGCCCTGCGCCTACCGGGCCAGCCTGAACGAAGCCCGCACCACCGCAGTCAGCTTCTTCTGAATAGTGGTAGTATCGTAGGTACCCCCGCCGGAGGTTTCGGTGGAGTTGACAGGCGTGAGTTGCAACACTCCGGTTTTCACCGACACCAGGGGACCCAGCCGGCCTCCCGCGGCTCCCACCATCTCTGCCGCCCTGGCCTTCGCATCCAGCATCGCCTTGGCTTCCAGCGCGCCTCGGATCTGCGCCAACTTGGTATAGTAGTACTGCAGGCTTTGGGTGCTGAAGTTGACTCCCTGGTTGACCAACGATCCCACGCTTTGGGCCAGACTCGTGATACCGTTTACGTCGCCGCTTTGGACGATCACCGTCTGGGTCAAGGTGTAATCCGAAAGGGCCGCCTTGCCCAGACTCACGGCGGCCTGCGGATTCCACTTCAACTGCGGGTAGGTCAGACTCATCTTGACCGGCGAGACGGTGACCTCCTGGGCGGAGACCCCGTTCCGCTTAAGAAAAGCCATCACCTGGGCCTTTTCTCTGGCCACGCCGGCGTAGCCAGCCTTCATGACGTCGAGCGGAGTGTTGACCGAGAACTGGCCCGTCCACTTGACCTCGTTGGACGTGACCTTCCGCTGGGCGCTGCCCGTCACCGCGATTTGGGACGCGTTGAAGGTTTTGACGAAGGTCACCATGTTGGAAACGACGACCGTGCCGATGATAACGCTGATGCCAAGGATCAGGGCCGCTATGACGGTGGACCACTCCTTGAAGCGCCGTTGGAAAGAATCGCTCAGTGGCACCCATCCCCTCCTTGCCGAGTTACGGCAGTGCTTTCAAGAGCTAAACTACTGATAAAAGCTTGCTGTTGCCCGTCGCGCGTACCGGGCGTTGTCAGCCCTACGCGGGTAAGGCGGAATTTGTTTGCGGGCTCACAAAGCATGACGCAATACTGCTGAAAGTCAGTCGGGCGTGTCAACAGGTGATTCTCGCGCGTGTGCCACACATTCTTTTGCGAACCCTGCGCTAGCCCGAATACTTCACACGCGGGTAGGGCGCGCAGAGGACTGTGCGCCCTACCTACAGACTGTTGCCGTCTTGTTCGTAGCATAAAATATTCGGGCTAGGAGGGGCAACTGTTTCAACAGTTTTTCTCTCCTCGAGCAGATCCACGAGGGTAAACTGTTGCACCAGTTATCCCGTTCCGACGCACTGGGCGGTTCACCGGGCTAAAGCCAACGCTGTTAACGGAAGCCAAAGTGTCAAGACTCCTGGGTACTGGCGGGGTACGCCCGAAGGCCGAAGCATTGCTTGCGTGGAGCGCACATTCTGGAGTATCAGAAGGGCCTATGACCAAGTTGCGCATTCGGTTTGGCATTGGGATCGGCCTTTTTTTGGCGGCTGCCCTCTGGACGATGCCCGGGATTTCGAACACCTTTGAGCCGCTGCTCTTGCGCTCGCCCACCATGAACGCGACCCAGATCGCCTTCGCCTACGGCGGTGAGATTTGGCTCGTCAGCCGCGAGGGCGGCACCGCCCACCAGCTCGTCACCGGGACCGGCCTGCTCAAGGACCCGGTCTTTTCGCCTGACGGGACCCTCGTGGCCTACACCGGCGACTACAACGGCAACGACGATGTTTATGTGGTTCCAGCGGCCGGCGGCGAGCCGCGCCGGTTGACTTACCACCCCGGCGCCGACGTGGCCATCGGTTGGACCCCCGACGGCAAGCGCGTGCTCTTCACCTCCCAGCGCGCCAGTTACTCCGACCCGCGCCAGTTCTTCACCATGCCGCTGCACGGGACCCCCTTTCCCACCGAACTGCCCTTGCCCATGGGATCGCAGGCGTCTTATTCGCCCGATGGCAAACGCCTGGCCTATGTCCCGATCTTTCAATGGGAACCCTATTGGAAGCAATATCACGGCGGCCAGACTACCCCCATCTGGATAGCCAACCTCTCCGATTCGAGCATCACCCGAATCCCCCGCAACAATTCCAATGACAAGAATCCGATGTGGGTCGGCGATTCCATCTATTTCCTCTCCGACCGCAACGGCCCGGTGACGCTCTTTAAGTATGACCTGCCGACCAAAAAAGTGACCGAACTGGTACACAATACCGGCTTCGACATCCAATCGGCCAGCGCGGGTCCCGGCGGCATCGTCTATGCTCAGTTCGGTTCCCTGCATATCTACGATTTCGCCTCTCACTCGGAGCACCAGGTCTTTGTGCGCATCGCCGCCGACATGCCCCAGGTGCGCCCGCACTTTCAGAAGCTCAAGGCCGACGACCTCTCCCATCCGCACATCTCTCCCACCGGCAAGCGCGCCCTCTTCCAGGCCCATGGCGACATCCTGACCGTCCCGGCGGAAAAGGGCGACGTTCGCAATCTGACCAGCACCCCCGCCATTGCCGACCGCGACCCGGCGTGGTCGCCCGACGGCAAGTCCGTGGCCTGGTTTTCGGACCGCTCCGGCGAATACGCGCTGCACGTCCGCGACCAGTTCGGCCTGCACAAAATTCGGAGCATCCCCCTCGCTCACCCGCCTTCCTATTACTACGAGCTGACCTGGTCGCCCGACAGCCAAAAACTCGCTTATTCCGACAAGCGCCTTCACCTCTGGTACTTGGCCCTCACCAACCCCGTCCCGGTCAAAGTCGATACCGATTATTACGAGGAAGGGCCCGCGCCCTTCAACCTTTCCTGGTCGCCCGATAGCCGCTGGCTGACCTACAACCGCATCCTGCCCAACCGCCTCCACGCGGTATGCGTCTATTCGCTCAAAGACAAAAAGCACCGGCGTATTACCGACGGCATGAGCGATGCCCTCTATCCCGTGTTCGACCAGAGCGGCAAATACATTTACTTCGCCGCCAGCACCGATTTCGGTCTGACCGCCGGGGACAGCGACATGTCGGGCATTGCGCGGCCGGTCACCTACAGCGTCTATGCGGTAGTCTTGCGCACGAACATGCCTTCGCCCGTAGCCCCTCAAAGCGACGACGAAGGAGCCAGCTCGGAGTCAAAGCCCAACGATCATCCCGGTAGTTCCGCGACCCTGGAGGATGCCGTCTCCGCCTCTCAGGACGATTCCTCCTCGACTAACAGCGCCGCCGAGTCTGGCAAAAAGAACCCCAGAAAGGAGAAGCCCTCGTCCAGGCCGGCCAACGTCAGAATCGATTTTGCCCACCTCGGCCAACGGATCGTGGCCCTGCCCATTCCCGCCCGAGATTACATCGGCTTGACGGCGGGGAAGGAAGGAATCCTCTTCCTGCTCCAGGGCCCGAAGTTGGTGAACACACCCGGCAAGACCCTCTTCAGCCTGCAGCGGTTTGACCTCGAAAAACGGAAAACCGAACAGCTCCTGGACGGCATCCAGGCCTTTGCGCTTTCCGCCAACGGCGAGAAAATGCTCTTTCGCAAAGGCGACACCTATTACATCACCGACTCCTCCAAAGCGCCTCCGGCGGGCAAGGGCGCACTGAAGATGCAGGACATCGAGGTGTACATCGATCCGCCGGCCGAGTGGCGGCAGATGTACCGCGAAGTGTGGCGAATCGAGCGGGATTTCTTTTACAACCCGCACTTCAACGGCCTCAACCTGAAACAAGCCGAGCGCGTCTATGCCCCCTTCGTGGACCGGGTAGCGAGCCGGAGCGACCTCAACGATCTGTTCCGTGAGATGATCGGCAACCTCGTCGTCGGCCACCTCTGGGTCGGCGGCGGCACCCAGCCGGAGATCAAAAACGTCAACGTAGGTTTGCTGGGAGCCGATTACTCCGTAGCCCATGGCCGTTATCGCTTCAAGCACATCTATAGCGGGCAGAACTGGAACCCGCATCTCCAGGCACCGCTGACCCAGCCGGGCATCAATGTGAAAGCGGGCGAATACCTGCTGGCGGTCAATGGGCGCCAACTCACCGCGACCAACAACCTTTACAGCTTCTTCCAGGAAACCGCCGGCAAACAGACCGTCATCACCGTCGGCCCCATTCCCGATGGCTCGCACTCGCGCGACGTGACGGTCGTGCCGGTGGCCAATGAGTTTCCCCTTCGTCACTTGGCCTGGATTGAGGGAAACATGCGCAAAGTCAGGTCGATGACCGGCGGGCGCGTGGCCTACGTCTATCTGCCCGACACCATGTATGGCGGCTACAACAATTTCAACCGCTACTTCTTTTCCCAAACCGACAAGCAGGCCGCCATCATCGATGAACGTTTCAACCACGGCGGCGACATCGCCGATTACATTGTCGATTACCTGCGCCGCCCTATCCTCAACCTCGTTGCCACCCGCCAGGGCCATCAGATTAAGGAACCGTTGGGCATTTTCGGCCCCAAAGTAATGCTTATCAACCAATTCGCCGGTTCGGGTGGAGACGCTCTGCCCTGGTATTTCCGCAAATTGAAAATCGGCCCGCTGGTCGGAAAGCGGACCTGGGGCGGCCTGGTGGGCATCGGCGGCTACCCGGCGTTGATCGACGGCGGCAGCGTCATGGCCCCGCGTTGGGCCATTTACGGGCTGCACGGAAAGTGGGAAGTGGAAAACCACGGCATCCCCCCGGACTACGAAGTCTCCATGGACCCCAACCTCGTCCGCGAAGGGCACGACCCGCAGCTTGAGAAGGCGGTCCAAGTCGTTCTTCAACTCCTGAAAGAACACCCGCCCAAACATTACCGGCGTCCGCCTTATCCGAATTATCACCAGAACTTGCCGCCGCCTCCCTGAAATGAGCATGGCGTCGGATCTGGATTTGCTGTGGACTTTATGACGATTTAATGTAGATTTTAGGAATGACGACAGCAATTCTTCAAAGAGATCCAGAACTCCTCAGCCGAGTGACGGAACTCCAACAAGAGCTCTCCGGCTTGCAGGAAGAACTCAAAGCCATTCTCCGCCGCACGAGCGCCATCCAGGTGAGTCTTCCCGGGCTGCACGACAAGGCGACGGGCCGGATTGATGCCCAGCGGGTGGCCAACTATATGGGGGTGCCGCTGGCGAAGCTGGCTCAAGCCCTGCACCTGAACTACAAGGCAATCCACCGGAATCCTTCGGCAGAGGCTGCCCAGGCCGCGCTCAAACCGGTAAAACGCTGCCTGGAGATCCTCCATGACTTTTTCCAAAAACCTGAAACAGTCCGGGCTTGGCTCAACACGCCTCATCCCGACCTCGACGGTCATACCGCTCTGGAGATGATCCTCGCCAGTAATTCCAATGCGGTTCTGAGAATCCTTGAGAACGCGGCCGCTGGCGTGCCGGTCTGATGCTACCCCTCCTGCAACTGGCCGCCCAACTCGGTGCCGCCAGGTTGATCTCAACCCACGGACCGTGGTCCCGCGCCGTCGAATACCAGCATTTGCTCCACGCTCCCCCAGGCCAGACCGGTCCGCCGCAACCGCTGTGGGATGG
>JAJYHY010000258.1 GCA_021784555.1 bacterium | reverse complement strand
GGCGGGCCATGAGTCCCGAAAAAAGTTCAACTATTTTCGACCTCTTGGCGGCCTGCTATAACCCGCCCTACCCCCGCCAGCGATTAACCCCCATTTCCGGCCTCCAAAGATTGTGAGATGCGCACCGGTGTGAGGCGGTCCTAACGCGAAGGTTTGACGCCACGAATAAAATGGCGACAACCTGTTTTTCTGGCCCAGGAGCGGATTAGCTGGGAATTCCTTAAGGATAACACCGGAATGGACTAATAAGCATTGGTCTGCGGGGCCATTGGCTGACAGGTTTTCGCGCAGGGAGCGTTCTCGCCGGATGCCGTCTCCGCCATCGTGTCCAAAACTTGGCCGTTGAACCCTACGATCCGAGGTTCCTCATTCCCATGAACCTCGCCGATCTTGAGCACAAGTTCCAGGGCGTTCACATGGACAAGGATTCGTGACGGCCTCCTGGCGGCATCTACGGCGTAGAGGATTATGAGATCGGGATTTGTGTATCCCAGCGAAAGTACCTCGTGTTGGAAGCCTGCTTTCTGGTACCACACTTCTACCTGCTCCGCTTTTGTAGCCTGGCTCTGCAGTTGCTTGATCTGCGACTGGATCCGGCCATACAAGGCGTCGGCCAATTGACGGCCCGGTAGCGAGGCAGGATCGGGCATACTCGGGGGCGCTGACTGGGCGCCTTCGGCCATGGGGGGCAGCTTATCCGATCTTGGAAGAGGTGGTCTGCTGAAGAGGCCCTTATTCATGACGGTTAGTGTTGCCGCGCGCTGCCAACGCCGCCGGGTCCCTTTTGCCCTCCGTGGGATGAGGAAGATGCAACGGGCGGCGGTTCAGTGTCCGTGTCGGTCTCGGGGGAGGCCGTGGCCAAGGGCCGCTTCCCTGTCGAAAGTAGAACGTGCCTGGCCGCGCTGGCGGCTACCGGGTAGTCGCGGATGCGTTGCGCAATCGCGAGGGCCTTCTCCCAAGCCGCCGCCGCCTCGCGCGGTCTGCCGGCCGCCGCGTAAGCGCATCCCAGCAGGTCCACGTCCTTCGGATACCGGCCGCCGGTCAGCCTGCACAGCTTCTTGGCGAGGGGGATGGCCGCGGCGCCGTCCTTCAGTCCGGGGCCGTGCGCGCCTGAAAGGAGGCTGGCCAAACCGAAAAGAGATTTCGTGTGGTTCGGATCAATGGCCAGCGCCTCTTCATAGGATGCCCTGCTCTCCGCGAATCGGCCGAGCCGGCGGAGTATGTAGCCCGTGATTTCCAGGCCCTCCGCCGAGCGCGGGGCCAGACGCAGTGATGCTCTTGCCTCAGCGAGCGCCGCCGGGTAGTCATGCGCCGCAGAGAGGTTGCCGGCCAGAACGCAGTGCGCCATCGCGCTTGAAGGCGCCACCTCAATGGCGTGGGTGAAGAGGGTGACCCCGTCCCTCCAATAGGCCATCTGATGCAGCGTGCATAGCGGCGGGGCGACCAAAGCCGCGGCGCTCGCGCCGCAAAGGGCGGGGCGCGGCCATCGCGACTTCGCGCCGACTCTGACCATGAGTTCGGGCAGGCCCCAGGCGACCATAACGAAGATTCCAGTGAGGGGGATGTAGGTATAGCGGTCGGCCATCGCCTGCACCCCGTACTGGAAGATGCCGATGGACGGCACCAAGTTGCCCAAATACCAGCACCACCCCACAAGCAGATACGGGTGCTCCTTCCGTTGCCTCAGCACCAGCAGGGTGACCACCACCAGAAATACCGCCGCCCCCGCGACCGCCGCCGACGGCCACGGGTGCCGCGCATAAAGCGGTATGAGGCCATTCGGCCAGAAGGTCTTCCGGACGTACAGCCAGTAGGCCACCACGGCGTTTTCGAACCTAAATCCAAAGGCAACCTTTGGGTGCAGTGCCCCGATGTCCGCCTGCGCAAGATAGGCCATGACACTGCCCGCAGCCGATAAGACGAAGAGCGGCAGCTTTTCGACCACCAGCCCGGCCCACAAGCGCCAAAGGCCCCGGCCATCTTCGCCCGGAACGCGCCACCGTTCCAGCGGCCAGGCGTCCAGCAGCAACAGGCTGAACGGAAGTGTCACGGCCATCGGTTTGCCCATAAGCGCGCCCGCGTTTGCCGCGAATACCAGCAGGTAGCTGCGCCAGGTCCGGACGCGCACGTGCCTGACGTAAGCCAGCATCGTCAGCATCCAAAAAAACGAGCAGACCAGCGACTTCCGCTCGGCCACCCAGGCCACCGGCTCCACGTGCAGCGGATGCCAGGCAAAGAGGAGCGCCACCGCCGCGCTGCGCCACAGCCGACCGGTCATTCGCCGGAAGGCTTCGAAGAGCAGCAACGTGTTGGTCGCGTGCAGGAGGACGCTTGTCAGGTGGTGGAATCCCGCGTTGGCGCCGAAAAGCTGGCAGTCCAGTTGGTGAGAGACCCAGGTCAGCGGCATCCAGTAAGAGAAGTCGGCGTCGAGGCTTGAGAAGGCCCACCAAAGGTTTTGGAGCGACAGGCCCGAGAACACGTGGGCGCGCTGGAAGACAATGGCGTAGTCGTCGTAGTTCACGAACTGGAAGTGGATGACCGGCAAGTAGAGGGCGAATGCCGCGCACCAGAGCGCCAGCCCCACCCATTTCGGCAGTTCGTCGGAATCCGTCTTCATAGCGCCAAAACGGCGGCCCCCGCCACTTGCGGCCTGGCGGCCAGCCCCTGAAATATCTCATGCCACTTCCTAACCACCACCTCCGGCGAATAGCCCTCCACAAAGGCCCGGCCACTCGCGCCCAGCGAGCGACCCAACTGCCGGTCGTAATAGAGCCGCCGCACCGCCTCGATAAGCTGCCCAAGGTCCGCTATCATCCTCCAAATGCAGGTGCCGGTCTCCGGCTGGAGCACGCCCCCAACCGGCAGGCCGGCCCCTCCTCGCCGGAGCAGTTCGGCGTGGCCCGAATAGTTCGTATAGATCGCGGGGATGCCCGCCGCCATCGCCTCCCAGGCGGGCAGGCCAAAACCTTCCCCGCCCGTAGGATAGAGCAGCGCGTCCCAGATGTTGTAGAGCATCGGCACGTCCGCGGGCGCCAGGGCCGCCTTCACCCCGTAATCCGGCGTGTAATAGACGTCCCGGTCCCGCCGCAGGCCGAACTGGGCCTCCAGCCAGCGCAATGGCCACGTGATGATCGGCTCATCCGCCGTGTGCAGCCAGAGGAAAACGTCGTTGAGGGGCTCGGCCCTTGGAGCGTCGTCCGAGCCGCAGTGGGCGCACGCCCGCGGGTCAGCTCCAGGCCGGCTCTCCCTCGCCAGCCCATCCGCCACAGGAGACCCCGCTCCGGCCGGGAACCAGTCCAGCGGGCTGACCCGCCCACAGCTCCGGCATACCAGGTAATGGCCGCGGCGCAAGCAGGCAATCGCCTTGTATAGCAACCAGATCTGCTTCCGCCACTGGTTCCGGCCAACCCACCCCAGCACAAACGCGTCTGGAGGCATCCAATCGGGAAAAAGGTCCTCTCTCAAGTCGCGCTTTTCCGCCTCCGAGACCGGCGCGAACCGCTCAATATCCGCCGGGCTGTACAGATTGCTCACCTTAGCACCGTCCACCGCCGGCAGGAAGCGCAGCACAACGTCCTTTGCAAACTCCGTCTTGGTGATGAGCAGATCGGCGTTGTTCAGCGCCGGCCCGAAATCGGGAGGAAGCGGGAGCCCATCGAAATTCAGGTAGAGCACGAGGTGATGCTTCCGTTCAACCGCGGGCTTGCACAGATGCACAAACCGCTGCGGGTCGCCGAAGGCGAACACGATGTCGGGCTGGAACTCGGCCGCGACCTTGGGGAAAGTTCTCTGGCCGTATTGATCTCCCGGATCGAACCGGCCCGTGCCGTTCGCCTCCAGCAGCGCCGTGGCCTGGACCGGCCACAGGAGGTCCGTAACGGCATAACAGTGGAAAAGGCCCACCTGGCGGATGTCGTACGCCCCGGGAAACACCCGCAACAGGTTTCCGAAGATCAGCCGCGTCGTCTCCGCCACGCCCGTCGGCAGCACCGGGCTGTCGCCCACGATGAGAATCTTCAGCTTGCCGGGCATCGCTGAGGGGCAGGCTTCGCCGCGCGGCCGCCAGCCCTGAACGACTCCCGCAGAAACTGGAGGCTCTGCTTCCATCTGTCAGCCTGTTTCGGCAGATTGGTCCGCAACGGCTTCGGATACCGCCAAGCCGGCGGCACCGCGCTCCTCCGCGCGGCCTGGGCTGCGCCGTGAGCCGAAGTAAAGCAGCAGGGCGCTTCCGGCGGCGCAGTAGAGGACAAAGCCGGTGAGGAGACCGTTAACGACCGCGGGCGGCAAGGGCAGCTTCGCGCTGAGCGTTCCCAGGCAGGGGCAAACCCTGACGCCCATGAAATGGATGCCAAGCCGGTACACCATAAAGCAGCTCGCCAGCCACAGCACGGCCATGGTTGGGCGAGTCGGATCCCCGCGCCCGCGCACGCGCCACAGGTACACCGCCAGCACCGCCTCGATGATCCCCATCACCGCCAGCAAGAGGCGGTTGTTCATGTGCAGGATCGGATCTTCAAGCGAGAGGATCCGCGCCGTACCCGTGGCGCTGTACAGCTTGGCCGCTGCCGTGACCACCAGCATGGACGCGACCGACACCAAAAACACTTTGCCGACGCGAGCCCTCATGTTGCTACTTCCAGTGGGCGCGATGGTCCGGGCTCCAGAGCGCTACAGCAGCGTCTGAGTAGGCGTTAAAGTACTGCTGTGGGGGGCCGTCCTCGACGTGCCCGTCGCAGAACGCCATGTTCCAGCGCCCGCCGTGACGGCGCATCATCCACTTCAGCGGTGGGAACGGGGCCATGGAAAACCGCTCGCCTGGCGGAGGGACAGCGAACCAGGGCGAGAAGACGGGCGCTGAGGGCAGTCCGAGCGCGATGTCCGGAGCGCCGGTGACGCCCATCGCTTGGGAATCCCCGAAGGCTACCATTTGGCTTGGGGCCACCACGGCGCTCTCGCGCGTCGGGCCATTAGTGCCGCCCCCAAGGCCGCCGGAAATGAGGATCACGCTGTGGCTCGATATGAAGCCCAGTTGCAGGGCGTCTCCCTCGCCGCCGTTGTACGCGTACGCGCCTGCCCATACCCCTTCCTGGGAGTAGACGCCATGCACCGCGTCATAGCCAGGACACGTATAGATTGACTTGCGCGGTGCCCTGGTGTGCGGGACCCCGCTCGGCCCCCCGACGGTGTTGTCTGCTGGCCAGTCCGAGCGAGCGTAGGGGACGAGGGACTGCACCCAGTATCCGTTGGGGCTTTCGTACAGCGGGTAGGCTGCGAAATCGCCGACGTACATCGTCAATGCGAGCTCCTGCTGCCGCAGGTTGTTTTGGCAGACTGTGATGCCAGCGTGGACTTTGGCCCGCGCCAACGTCGGCAGCAGCAGCGCCGCTAGAATGCCGATCACGGCAATCACGACGAGCAGCTCGATGAGCGTAAATGCCCTGGGCACGACCCAGGGCTTCCACCGCGTCCGACTCATAATCCACCAACCCTCCCTTGCGGGCCAGCCCCGCCGCCGCTCGACAAGCGTCCGCGAGCTGCGACAGAAGCCAAAAAGCGTTTCGCGACGCGGGTGCTCATGCTGTTATTTCCAGTGCGCGCGATGGTCCGGGCTCCGCAGCGCCACGGCCGCGTCGGAATACACGTTGAGGAACTTCTGGGGCTGGGCGCCCTCGACGTGACCATCGCAAAAGGCCATGTTCCACAGGCCGCCGTGGCGGCGCGTCATCCACTTCATCGGGGGGGTACGAGCCCACGTGGGCGCCGGAGTGGAAGCCGTAGCCCGGCGGTGGGACAGCGAACCAGAACCCGAACTGGGGCGCGGAGACGCTCCCGAACACGAAGTTGTTGGGGACGCCCATCACCACCACTATCGCCGAGTCGCCTACCGCGATCATTTGGCTGGGAGCCAGCACGCCGCTCTCGCGCGTTGGTCCATTGGTGCCGCCCCCAAGGCCGCCGGTCAGCAGGAGCGTGTGGGCACCCGTCAGCATCCAGCCCATCGTTGCGGCCCCCTCCTCGCCGCCGTTATACGAGTAGGCACCCTCCCCGACAATCTCCGGCACCTGCCCCAGTTCCGCCGGCATCTGGTAGAAACCGTGGACGCTGTCATATCCCGGACACGTATAGACGGAGCTCTTGGGCGGCCCGGAATACACATAACCGCCGTGATACACCACGTTGTCTGGCCACTTGGTGCCGAGGTACGGCTCCAGGGACTCCATCCAGAGCCGTGTGGGGCCGGCATAGAGCGGGTAGGCGGCGAAATCGCTCGCTCGCAGGAGGCGGCTATTCAGGTGCAGGATGCGGTCCACAAGGGAAAGAATCCGCGCCGTGCCCGTGGCGCTGTAAAGCTTGGCCGCCACCGTGACGGCCAGTACGGCCGCGACGGACAGCAGAAACACTCTGGCGATGCGATTGCCCATCTTGCTACCTCCAATGCGCCCGGTGGTCCGGATTCCAAAGGGCCAAAACGGTGTCGGAGTACGAGTTGAGGAACTCTTCCGGTGGGCCATCCTCGACGTGACCGTCGCAAAACGACATATTCCAGCGGTCCCCGTGTCGCCTCAGCATCGCCCGTTCCTCTGGGAACATGGGCAGTGGAAACTCGAAACCCGGCGGAGGGACGCGGAAGTGCATGGGAAACTGCGGTGCCGATGGCACCCCGATGATGGAGTTCGGAAAGTTGTTCACCCGCGCAATCTCCGAGTCGCCGACGGCGATCATCTGGCTTGGCGCCACCACGGTGCTTTCGCGCGTCGGCCCGTTGGTGTCACCGCCAATCCCTGCAGAGATCAGGACGGTGTTGTGACCCGGGTTCCAGAGCTCCTGGTTTATCACGGCACCCTCGTTGCCGCCGTTGTACCCATACGCGCCAACCCAATTACCGAGTCTGGAGTAAACGCCATCGATCTGGTCATACCCGGGGCACGTGTAAATCGACTTGCTTGGTGCCCCGGTATAGACGGGACCGTTGGCGCCCCAGACCGTGTTGTCCGCTGGCCACTCTGAGCGGACATAAGGCACGAGGGATTGCACCCAATATCCATTGGGGCCGGCGTAGAGCGGGTAGGCGGCGAAATCGCTGGTGTACATCGCCAGTCCGAGCTCCTGCTGCCGCAGGTTGTTTTCGCAGACCGTGATGCCGGCCTGACTTTTGGCCCGCCCCAGGGCGGGAAGCAGTAGCGCCGCCAGGATGCCCATCACGGCAATCACGACGAGCAACTCGATAAGCGTGAATCCTCCCGAACCAACCCGGCGCTTCCACAGTGTCCGATTCATAACACGCCACCTTTCCTTCGGTGCCTGCCCCCGCCGCCAACCGTCGCGCGCGCAACAGGGCGCCAGCCCCTCGAGTGCGAAATGGCGGGCGGGCGTCCCGCGTGGCCGGTTGGCCCCGGCGAGGCGGCAGGCGCGCCCAACTACGACGAACAGTCCGGCTGCGAGGTGGTGTCCAGCCCGGTGTAGGACAGGTCGCTCGGGAAATTGGGGTCGGTCTGCCTCTCGGAGTTGCAGTCTGTCCACCACGCTGGCCCCGTGCATTCCTCGTTGAGCTTGAATTGATCCGATCCCCAGCCCGACTGCCCTGGCGCCATCGGGTACGCATAGTCAAAAACATACCATGGCTGCGAGGCCCTCACCGGCACCCGACCGCACGTCAGCAGAATGGTGCCCACAGGGTCTCCCGTGTTCGCGCACATGGCGGAGATGTGGGTATAACACTGGGCGTATGCCACCCCGACGAGGCCAGCCACCGCCAAACCGGCGACAGGCACGAATGCTCTTCTGCGTTTTGTCTTCATAGTTTTACTCCTGTCCTTTGCTTCATTGTTGTGGTTCTTTCTATCGCTCCCGCCCTCCAAAAGAAGGCGAGAAAGCATAAACTGACCCCCGCCAGCGCGACAAGGGTCACAACGCGGCGGGTCTCCCGGGATAGCGCCGGGCGCTCGCCCCAAGCGGGGTGGCGCTCGATCTCGACCGGCGCGCCACCTGGCGTCATGGCGTACATCGCCCCGTCCGTGAAGAAGAGCGTGGGCATGGGATGAAGGGCGAGGGCGGGGCCAGGATCAAACACGGCCATGGGCTGGGGCCGTTCCGCCATCTTCAACCTCAGGACGGTGTATTCGAGCATCTCTACCTCGCGGCCTTCCATGATGGCGAAGCCCCGGATGGCGCTGGGAAAGAACGCGGCCGCCAGAGGCTTGTCATAAAGATATCTGATCCGCCAGCGCGCGGTGAGGTCGGCCGAGGTCCGCCCGGTGGAATAATCCACCAGAAGCTGGGCGGGTCTGCCCGATTTCACCATTAGGGTCCCCCTCACGGTGAAGCGCGAATCGACCGGGCTTGGCGGGACTCGCGCCACGAAGGTGTTGCCCGTCCAGTTGATGTCGCCGGGGCGGACATGCATGACGCCGCCCTGGAGCACCTCGTCGAGCGTCAACAGGCGGATGGTGGCGCTCAGGGCAATCGGATTATCCAGGCTGCCGTTCGGCGCCCGGCACGTCTCGATGTAGTTCCGCCCGCTGATGATCCAATATTGGCCGCCGAAGACTGAGACGATGGACTGCCACGGCTCGAACCGTGGCGCCTGGTCTTCCCGCTTCACGCGCCAGAAGAGGGCGGCGTCAGGCTGCCAAATGGCGCTGAACAGGGCAAAGTTGGTCGAGCGCGCAAAAGAGCCGTCGTACCGGGGGAGTTGAGTCATGTCATTCCTCCGCCTTTGACGGAAGACCAGGGACTCGATTGGCGGGGGCAAGGCGATAAAGGCCTTGAACTGGTCCGCAAGCGTGGATGCGGGTGGAGCGGCGTCCGCAGACGCCGCCCACGTCTGCCCGGGGACCAGAAGCGATAACGGAACCAGAAACGCGCCGAGGAGGCAGACCGGGCGGGCTCGCCGGCAGCCTGCTTTCTTTGGCGGATCCGGGCTCTCCCGCCGGCGAGGAGCGACGGCAGGCGTTGCGCCTTTCTTTAACCCCAGCGGGGTGGCCTGTTTATAGCACGAGAGCGCCCTGTGCCCGCAACGTTTGTTTTTCAGGAGTTTGGTTTTTTCGCGCGTGACGCGGGAAAAAACCAAACTCCTCAAAAACAATTGATTGGTGCGGTCCCGCTCGCTATAGACAGGCCGCCCCGCTGGGGTTAAAGGGCCAATCCGTGTGGAGGACGCAGAGAATGCAAGGCCCGCCAAGCCGGCCAATCGCGCTTGGCTTGAAGGACGCCTGCGGCCCATAATCCGCTCCCTCGACGTCAAGCCGCAACGGGTGGTTCGACGCCAGCTTCCAGCAGACGGCTCACGGCGCGACGCGCCTCCGCGCTCTGTGCGGAGGTGCCACGCACCCGAATCCCTGTCCTATTATGGTCTCGATACCGTTCACAAAAACAGCCCCGCTAACACCAATTCGAACTCTGGGAACCTTAGTATGGCGTTAAAATATCAGCAGCCAGACTGCTTGTCAAGCCGGATCAGCGTTTTTTTTCGATTTTTTTCGCAGCCCTCCTCCGGCTCGGCAGCGCGCAAGCTAGTCTTGACGGTTTCGGTCGATGAGAAGCCGGGGTGCCGGCGATTGCCAACACAGCGGTGGACTTGCCGCCAGTGCGCGGCGAGCATCCGGAGGTCGGGCGGGATTATGCATACCCCCACGCATGGATCGTGGCTGAATTTGGTGGAGACCTTGTTCGGGAGGTGGCGCGGGCGTTTCTGCGCGGGGTGCGGGTAGCCTCGTGGGAAGAGTTGAAGGAGCGCATACTCAAAGGAGTTGCCGAGATCAACACCGCTCCAGTCATGCATCGGTGGCGCAAGTTCGAGGCGCCGGAGACCCTTGTAATATGTTTCCTGCTTCAATGAAACGATATACCCCTCAGGCGGCGAGCAAATGCCGCTGCCAACTCATGAGTTGGGAGGAGTACTTCTCCCAATCCCGCGCCAGATCCGAAAGCGTGGCGTGGCTCGCAATGAGAGTAGGGTCCAGGTCCAGTTCGAGCGCGCGGGCGTCCCGGCGCCTTTTGAGTTCGAGGTAGCGGCGCTTCTCTTCCTCGCTGGGCCGGCGCCCAATCGTCCTGAGGATGGGGGGATGGTGTTCCGGGCGCAGATGGAGACCGCGCGCGATGGCCTTCATCAACGCCCTGCGGCGACGCTCGGAGACGTGGCGGGGAAGGAACGGCTCAATGGGGCGCGCCGTGGCGGCGGCGGCGGCCACTTCGACCAGGTTCGGATGGGTCATAATGAAAAACGGGGGACGGTTGGCGGCAATCGCTTCGGTCTCGCGCCATTGCCACAGCTCTCGAAGCACGGCCAGGGCCGGCCGCCCAAGAAGATGGCTCCCCTTGACCCGCCATACCGAGTCCATGTCCGCGGCGCGCGGGCAGGACGAATCCGCGATGACTTTGGCGCAGGCCTCGCGATGCCAGCCCAGCCGTCCGCGCGCCTTGAGCTCGGAGCGAAGGCGGTCCGCCAGCGGTTTGAGGTAATGGGTGTCGTGGCGGGCGTAACGCTCCATCCGTTCCGTTAGAGGACGGAGCGCCCAGTTGGCCTTTTGCGACCCCTTCTCCAGCTTTACCCCGATGTGCCGCAGGACCAGGTCGCCGAGGCTGAACTGCCGAACGCCCAGCAAACGGGCCGCCAGCATCGTGTCAAAAATGGCCTTTGGCACGAAATCGTGATGCTTGCGGAGCAGCCGCAGGTCGTAATCGGCGCCATGCATGATCAGTTCATGACCGGAAAGGGCCTCCAGCAACGGGGTCAGATCAATGGACGCGAGCGGGTCGATGAGCCGGTCGCCCGAGACCGTACCGATTTGGATAAGGCAGACTTTCTCAGGATAGGCATGCAGGCTATCGGCTTCCGTATCGACGGCGACCCATTTGGCTTGCCGGACCTGGGGGAGATAGACAGCGAGCTTTTCTTCTGTATCAACCACGCCGGGAATATAGCGGGGTTGTAACAGCATGGAAGCATAAAGGCGAGGAGAGCGCGAAGGGCCGGAAAGGTTTTCGTGATTTGCGATTCTGGAACAAGAGCCCCGGCATGGCGTGGTATGCCGACGCCTACTGCCGGTGCAATGGCTGGGCGATGGTGTTGCCGGGCGGTGGCGCCTGCTACAGCACGGTGGAGTACAACGGGGTGCGTCCCCGTCTTCCGAACACCTGGACCTCTTCCCAAGGTTCTGAGAGCGCCCGCGCAGCATAAACGGGTGAGATTTTCATTGCGTGTGGCGGGTTTTCTGTTATCGATATGGCTTGGTTTTTTTTCGTGGATTTTATGGCAAGAACTGAAATCATTCTAACCCACAACATCGCCGGCCTTGGTGGCGAGTCCGATCACGTTAAGGTCGCCGCGGGTTATGCCCGCAATTATCTTATTCCCCAGGGCCTGGCGATTCCGTTGACCGCCGCCAACAAGCGCCGCATTGAGGCCCTAAAACAGCGCCGTGCCGAACGCGAAGCCCATGAACTGAACTCGATGATGGAACTGGGCAAGGGTATCTCCAAGCTCACCTGCGTCATCACCGTGAAGACGGGCGAGGACGGCAAGATGTTCGGGACGGTCACCTCGGGAATGATTGCCGATCAGCTCAAGAACCAGTTCGATATTTCCCTCGAAAAGCGCAAGATCCACCTTGAGGAACCAATTCGCGCGTTGGGCGAGCATGAAGTCGAGCTGCACCTCCATGCCGACGTCAAGGCGACGCTTAAGGTGCGTGTTGAGAGCAGCACACCGCTGCCGGAGCAACCGGCCCCGGAGGCCGCGGAACCGAAGAAGGAAGGGCCAAAGACTGAAAAACGCGGCAAACGCCAGGAGGCTGCGGCGCCCGAAAGGCCTCAGGCGACGGGCAGGAAAGCCTTCAAGGGCGGACGTTCAGCGAAGCCGGAAAAACCTGAAAAGACAGAGAAGCCGGGACAATAAGCTCACCAGTCCTCGAGCGGTTTGTTCTGCTCAGGTGATTCTTGGTTGGTGCTGGCGGGCAGCATCATCTCGTTCCCTTTTAGGGAGTCGAGCAGTTGCTTGGCTTCCTGGGGCGTCATCTGGCCGGCCGGATATGTCTTCTCCTTCTTCTGACCGGGCTTGGGCTTCTGCCGCTGGGCAGCGGCTGGGTTCACCTTTTGCTTGTTCGGTTGTTGCTTGGCCTGCTGGGGGTGTTGCTGCTGGGCTTGATGAGCTTGTGCCGGTTTCTGTTTCTGCTGAGACCTGCCCCGTTTCGGCGGCTGATTTGATGTCCCATTCTGTTGCTTCTGCTGTTTTTGATTCTTGTTCTGCTTTGATTTGTTTGACTTGCTGTGCTGAGGCTGGGGCGGCGGCTTGGGAAGATGCTCCAGCGCCCATTTCACGAAGTCGCGGTTGGTTGCCGCGTCCGCATCCTGGGCGTTGAGCTTCAAGCTGCTCTGAAAATCCTGGAGGGCG
>JAJYHY010000658.1 GCA_021784555.1 bacterium | reverse complement strand
CCTGGAAACCCGTCGGCACGGAAGCTGGAGAGTTATCAATACTAAGAACCGACCCCTAACCCTACTTTTTGACCCGGTAAAATTGGGCGGCGCCGTTCCTGGGGAGCTGGGCCGCGAACTTGCCGGGCACGATCCCACTTACCACTGTGGCGGTGGTATTGGTGTATGGGCCTTGGGGTTGAGAGGCCGATACAATGGTGAAGTCCGCGGCCGAATCCGAAATGGGAGCGGTGAATTCAAGCTCCACGTTCTGGCCGGAAACGGCAATGCCTGTGATCGTGATCTGGCCCGTGGGAGGCGGTCCGCCCAGGCGCTGAATCCGGTAGAAAAACAGGCTCTGGCTGGCGGGGAGTGTGGCCTGGAACTGGCCGGGGCCAGCGCCGGCGGTAATCTGCGCCAGCGTGTTTGTGTAAGGGCCTTCGGCGACCGGCGAGGCCAGCAGCGCGAAGGACGAAGCCGAATCACCCGCGACGCCCGTGAATTGTATCGTCACCATCCCGCCTGAGACCTGGATTCCCGTGATGGTGACCGGCCCACCCGCCCCACCACCGCTGCCCACCTGGATAACCGGCACGGCCATCGTCGTGAATTGATTAGTGCCGGGCGGCGAGAAGGCCCGCCAAACCGGCGCGTTTTGGCTGTAGTCATCGGTGTAATAGACGTTGCCGACCCCATCCCAGCCAACGTCGGTATCCTGGTGAGTGATTTCGCCGCTGATGGTCACGCCGAGGTCCAGGTTGGCCACTTGGACGCCGTTGCTGGCGTAAAACACCTGGGTGCAGCCGTTCGTCAAAAAGGGACCGAACTGGACCCCCTCAAACGCGACCGCCACGTAAGTGCCGGTCGGATCGACGGCGATTCCATTGGCGCTGCCCATCGAGTCGTCCCCGCCGCCGACGGCCCAATCGGCGTAAAGCTCCGGCGCGCCGGCGTTGGTGGAAGGGTCGTAGGCGGGGAAGCGCAGCACGCGCGGGCGCGGGTCGCCGGGGCTGGCGGTGGATTGGATGGTGTAAATGTTGCCGGCCTTGTCGAGGGCGACATCGAAGGGCTGCAAGTTAAGCACATTGGTCAGGCTCACGTCGTTGGTCACGCCAACTACCGTCGTGCCGAAATCGTCCGCCGCCACGGTGCCATTGGTGGTCAAAGTGTATCGCAAGATGCCCAGCGAACCCTGGGTCGTATCCGCCATCCAGAGCGAACCATGGGTGCTGGAGCCGGAAATGGCCGGCCCGGCCAGGCTGACGAGGCCTCCGCTGTGGTTTGTGGCCCAGTTCTGCGCCCCCAGCACCTGGAGTTGCGAGTTGGTGGAAATCGCCGCGTCCCAGCGCAAGACCACGCCCGAGCTGGTCCAATCCTCGACATACACGTGTTCGTCATCCGCGACCTCCACGTGCCAGGGGCTGAGCGTGTCGCCGGCCCAGTTATAGCCGCCGGTCGTCCACTCGCCCTCTTCGGCGGGGCTGCCGTCCGCGTTGAGCCGCAAGAGTCCCACGTTGTCGCCGGGCAAGCCACCGATGCCGGGATATGAGTTGGCCACGTACACGCGCCCGAAATAAACGCTGTCCGGGTTGCGGTCCACCCCGATGCCGCTGCCTTCCCAGACATAGTTGCCGACGTTGGAGTCGTCGGTGATCTGCGTCCAGTTGGTGTAGCCGCCGGTCGCCGCGGTTATCCGGACCGAATAGTTTCCCACCGGGACGGCATTGGAGGCGTTGTCACGGAGGTCCCAGCTTACGGTGTTGGTGCCGCGGAGGGCGCCGGGTTCGCCGTTGGTCAGGCTGATGGAGCGCACGATGTTTGTGCCCGAGAGGATGTCAATGCTGGCGCCCAGTATGGCGGGCTCGTTGAGGATGTAACTGATGGCGGCCTGCCCCCCGGTGGCAACGGGCAAATTGTTGGTATCGCCGTTGAGCCGGATGTCCGTGGCATAAATGTTCGCCCGTGCCGCTGTCGGGGGGGCGGCGGCGGTGAGGAGGGCCGCCGCGCCAATGCGGGGAATGACCTGGAGAGCTTTGCTGAAGTTCATCGTTGCTTTATTATCATTTTTACGCCTTGAGTGTCCAAAATTCACGCGTATGGGGCAATGTGGATTGACGCGCTGGCTTAGGCAAGCAGATTTTGAACCTTTCGGAGACTGGATGGCATAGAACTTGACTTGGCGGTCCGCAATTCTGGCGCTGACGTTTTGCCGACGGTTTTGTGGTAGGACTGCCATTTCAAGCAGACGTCCCTGCCCATTCCTGCGGTAGCCTTCGTGGTTTTAGGAGGGCTGGATGTCGGAGGGGCCATGCTCGTGATGAACTTGCGAATGCCTGCTGTCCGGCGGTCGTCCTTGCCGCGACAATAAAATACGCGGCCGCGTATTTTATTGTCGCGTCCTCTGACTGAAGCCGTGGGGGCCCATAAACTAAAG
Source organism: bacterium (assembly GCA_021784555.1). GTDB lineage: Bacteria > Verrucomicrobiota > Verrucomicrobiia > Limisphaerales > UBA8199 > JAJYHY01. Next base: position 93 of record JAJYHY010000658.1, on the reverse strand, counting down.
GCAAGACGGTTTATGCCGGCCTATCCCAGAAGCCGCAGACTCGAAGCCGCAGGGTCAGCGCCAAAAGATCACCCGCGAACTTGGGAATGTCTG
>JAJYHY010000657.1 GCA_021784555.1 bacterium | reverse complement strand
ACGTCTTCCATCTTTTCAACGTACTCGGGGTTGAGTTCCGCCACGCACCACATTTTTTCCCCGCCACGGCTTCAAATCGTGGCTTTGGAGCAGAACCCGGATGGTCTCTCGTCCCACTTGCCGCACCAGTTTGCGCTTCACCGCTTCCTGGGCGATTAAGCGCACGGTCCAGCGCGCGTAGCCTTCGGGCGGGTCACTGCAGACCATGGCGATGATCCGCTGCCGGGGGCCGGCGTCGAGCACGGGCTTGGCTCCCGGGCGCGCTTTCTCATAAAGCGCCCGCTCCAGACCGCCCTGCTCATAGCGCCGACCAATCTCCCGCACCGCCTTCGCCGTCAAGCCGACCGTAGCCGCCGCCTGGGCAGCGGTTTGGCCAGCCGACAACCGCAACAAGGCCAGCGCGCGCAAGACGACGCGCACCTGTTGGATTCCTCCCCGCAGCATCTGTTGTGACTCGATCCGGTGCTGCTTGGACAATCGAACGCGTAAACGACGGTAGGTTCGCATGTCCAAGTATAAACCACAAGATTCTCCAAACGGAATAGCGAATACTAACTTCTTCAGACGGTCAGAGACCTAGCGTGACATGATGATGCCAGCCCATCCAACTGCGGCCTTCGTAGTGGTCGAGCCCCAACTCCTCCTTGAGCTGTTGATCGTCCCGTTCGACCTTCCACCGGCTCTTGGCGATGCGCACCAACCGCCGCAGGGTATAGGGCGCCGGCAGGTCGCCGAGAAAGTATTTCGTGGGCTCCTTTTCGCCCCGCGGCCATTCCACCAGCAGCCAGACCACTCGGTGGGGAGGCTGGCCTTGGTTGAATCCGTGCGAGGGCTGGACGCGGCCGGCGTAAAAGCGCGACTCCCGCCAGCCTTTCGTGCCTTCGCGCCAGCGCACTTGCTTCCACCCCCGGGCCTTTTCCGCCACCTCGCGAACCGAGGCGGGCCGCTCGTCGCCGTAGTGATAAACCGTGGGCGGACGCCCTCGACCTCGCGCTTTCAATGGGTGAATTCGGGGCGGCTTCGTCCACGCGCCCAGCGACGAAGGAATGCCCACCATATAAGGACACTGCCGCGCTTCGAGCCCCTGGCGAAACTCCGTCACCTCCCCGTAACCGGCATCGGCCAGGACCACGCCGACCCGCAGGCCCCAGGCCCGCCCCTGGTCGATCAACTCCAGAGCCAGTTGCCACTTGGCGCGGAACTCGATGGTCGCGGGGATACCCGCTTCGGCTCGCCGAGCCCGATCCCGTACCCAACTTTCCGGCAAGTAGAGCCGCCAGCCGAGAATCGTACTTTCCTCCGGTCCCGCCTGATGCAGGCTCACCGCCACCTGGCAATTCGCCGTCTTGCCCAGCGTGCCCGAATACTGGCGCTCCACCCCCACCGAGTGACGGCCTTGCTTGGGGAACCCCGTGTCGCCGATCACCCACGCCGCCTCGGGCGCCAACTCCGCCGTCATGCGGCGGGCCAGCCGTTCCCAAACCGGGGCCCAAGGCCAGGGACTCTGTCCGATCAACTGCTGCATCGCTTGCACGTTCCCCTCGGGCCGACGCGCCGCCAGGGGCTCGATCGACTTGCGCTCTCCGTCCAGCAGCAGGCCGCGCACGTACACCGAACTCCAATGGCGCCGCTCGCGGCGGCCCACCGGCTCCAACAGGTCGGCCAAGAATTGTTCCAAACGGTTCCGACATTTCTCGATTTCGCTCGCGGTCATGCACCGGAGCGTAACGCCTCGCACGTGGGAGGTCAATGTTAACTTAACGTAGTAGTACTATTCGGACTGAGGCGGAGTGTGGTTTTTATCTGGCCAATGCGCCGGCTCCCAGCGGATCGGTTACCGATGGGAGGATCCGGTCGAGGAGGTTTGTGGGCGAAGGTGCGCTTGTCGGCAAACAGTCAGATTGGAAAAGGAGCGTTCTGGTTGATGCGCCGAGGATTACGGTCGCGCGCCTGTCCCACGACGGTTGCAAAGTCGATGTGGAAACGTACAAATCTAACGCGGAGTCAGCGCAGCGAACATGAGTCCAGCAGGCCGCTAGCCCTTGGGCAAAGACGCCTGTAGAACTCGACTCCCACGGTAACAAAATATTAGCACGCGACATCTGCCGCTCGATGTCCTTTCCCCGCATAGGGTTTCTGCCCTAGGAACAGTTCAACAGAGGCAGGTGTTGGCTAGGGGGAATCGTAAGACGCTGCGAACGTGATGGTGTCCCGGAGTTCGTTGGAGGTGAGCGGCGGTTCGATTCATTTTACGCCACCATCTCCTGAGCGGTGGCGGTCTTTCTTTCTAAAGCCGCTTCCAACATCCAGATGTCCCGGTAACCCATAATCTTCCGGACACTGCTGTCCGGCTAAAAGTCGAACAGAATCAATTGGTTCTAGTCAGCGACGGAATCCTCTTGGGAGTCGGATGCTTCCAAGGCCTGTAAAATGGGCACTTTCTCAAAAAGCGTAACGCTCAAAATCTGTAGAATCTGGTAGAGGCTCGCCTCCAGGCCGAGGCGCTTC
>JAJYHY010000257.1 GCA_021784555.1 bacterium | reverse complement strand
CGGCTTTCCACAAGGAGCGCACCGGCAAGCACGGTGCCGTCGTCGAGGCCTCGCTGGCGATCTTGCGCAGCCGCTTCGCCAGCGACGAGAAAGGCGAGGGCTATCCGCAAGGATGGTCCGGTGTCGGTCGCCAAGTTCGAATTGGGTGAAGGCAACGAGCCGGAGCAACGTGAGGCGAGGACGTTGCGGCAGCGGCAGGCCTGCGACGTGATCGAACAACTCCTTGCTCGAACCGGATAAAGAACTCGTATGGCGATCAAGGCGATATTCGTAGGCATCAACAAGCATCTCGATACCTCCATACCCGAACTGGGCGGAGCGCGCCGCGATGCTACGGCCCTGTGGGCACTGTTCACCGATACGATCGAAGGCCTGAGTGGCCGCCTACTCGTGGACGAGGCGGTCATCTCCTGGCAGAGCCGGCACAGGCGCCACTCGCTGCGGTAGGTAATGCGCGAGTAGGGGGCGGCCCAAGCGCAAGGTCGTAATATTGTCAAGTCCAATCTCGCGCCAAAGCGCAATCCGCAACAAACCGCCGAGCGTGCACGCCTGCACATCACGCAACTGCGCACAGAGCTCGCAGCGATGGACTACGTCTGTTCGGGGACGTAACTTGAACGGATGAAGACCTGCGGCTCCCCGGCGTGCCGCTGTGCGCAGGATCCCGCCGCGCGGCATGGTCCCTACTACGAGTGGGGACACATGAAGGCCGGCAAGCTCGTCCACCAGCTCGCACACCGCCGAACAGGCGGGCCTGCCAGGCTCAAGAAGCTCTTGCGATCCTGGGAGCGTGATACCGAGCGCTTGATCGATGCGCAGGCTGACCGCCGGAAGTGACCCGGCTCAGGTAGCCCGGGGGAAATTACCGGGAAATGTCATCAGAGATGCGCGGAATGTAGGTCAGTTTTAGAACGGTTATGCCTACCAAAAAACGTCAATAGCTCTTCGATGTGAGTGAATTAACGGGAAAATACTCGCCGACATAGCCTCTCACTCACAGTTTCCGTAAATAAAAGCGACCGTAACCTGAGTTTATTGACACTCAAGGGCCGGTATCCGACCACAATTCTACGCTATGCGGCCGGAAGGATTTGACCGGGACTGCGTAATTGAATTGCCCAATAAGTCACCATCGATAGCCCTTCGACCGTCCCAGGTCGGCATTGCCTGTCCAGCGGTAGAATTCACCACTATCAGCATAGGCTTAGCACAGTTCAAGTTGGATTCACGGCGGAAATCGCTCAATTGTGATCCCGGCTCTACGTATCTCCTGCAGAGCCCCTTCAGGCACTTTAATTTTTAGCCGCCCGTCTCGTGTCGTCTCCACTACTGATGGACCGTACGTGGAAACTGTATGTTTGTGCTGCCCATTCAGCCACTCATGCGCGATTCGCTCCGCAGCTTGAGCGCTCCCGGAATCATCCAGGATGATGGTCACGAACATAGGTCGGCTCTCGCCGCTGCCAGCTCTCAGTTTACGCCCTCTAACGGCCCCAAATACACATGTAGCCTCCCCGATCAAGTGTTCCGCATCGGCACAGCCAACGGTATCGCCAGCGTTCCACTCCCCCAAGCGGACGACGTTGCGGATCTTGGAGTTCAAGCGCGAATGGGTGCAGACTCGGCCGCTCGGTGGTCGGATTTGTCGCGAACCAGCTGTCGCGCCGTACAATAGATTTTTGCTCGCACCCGCTGCCTCGGAATAGTTACTCCCCTAATGAATGAAGCTCATGAAAGACCGCGTGTTCCTTAGAGCAGCTTCACTGCTAGTCATGGTGGCAATTGCAGGCTGCGCGACTCCAATGAGCAAGTTCCATGCCTTGCAAGCACATCCAGAAAAGCTTCGGTCCTTCTGTGAGCGACTGGCGCTTTCTACGCCCGGAGTCAAGAATTATCTAGACACCATACTCCGTGAACATTCTTGGTACTCAACGGTTTTGGCAGTAACCCTCTCGGCTCACCGCGCTCCATCTGTTGGCGCTATTGCTGTCAACTGTCCTGCGACGTTGACATTGGCAGACGGCACGCGGCTAGAGGGAAATCTCTACTACTATCTGCCCCTATCTTACGTCACTTATCGTGAAAAACTTCCTGTGGCGTGGGAGACGGATCCCGCATCAGAGGAAAAAGCCAGACGCAATTATTTCATCCGCGAAGTAGGAAAGCGCGCATACGATCGATGGCGCCAGAAGTTTCTGAAATGGACGGCGTGCGCGGAAAGACCGCATGGAGTAAGCGCCCGTGCCTTCACCAACTCGCCTCCTAGCTTGCCACTCTGGGCGCTTGAACGCCAGATCGAGCAAGGCGCCTCGGACGCAACAATTGAGGCATGCGGGATGCCGCCTCGTCTGGCGCAGGCCGCTGGCACGCGATAGAACCAAAAATGGCGGCTAATGCGGACACCCTTGCAGCAGCCCGCACGCCATTACTATCCGCCGTTCGCCAGACCTCATAACAGAGGAGATTCCGGCAGTGGACGCGCCCAAATGTGATCTCGTCCAGTCTCTTGCTTCGCTTCCGCGACGAATTGTTCATAGTCCGAAGCTGGATTTATCAGATAGATCGCACGTTTCAAGACCACATCATCGGCGTATGCCTGCGTCTTGTCTTCGACCTGTCGGAATTTCAATGTGCACACGCCGTAAAATGCGATAAAAACATCACCGATCTGGAAGTTGTCAACGTACACCAGGTCAACTGGGCCAGCAATGTGGTCTCGGCTCTCTAATGAAGCATCAGCCGAGAAATTGATTTCCGGCAATAAGTTTCGTGACAAGAAGAAGACTGCACCAATCCCATATCTATACCGATGAATCTCGGCCAAAAGAACCCGCGGCTCCGTCGCGCCGACATACCTGAGCACTTCGGCGGCCATGCCATTAAGCTCTGCCCAGTGTCGGCACTCGGCCTCCGTCAGATCAGGGAAATGCCCGTCTATCGGGATTTTCATGGGATGTTCCTTGACCTTGTCAAGGATAATTTCAACGACAGCCCTACCAGTTTGCAATGCCCAGAGGAATCGCCAATACGTCATCCATACTGTTGGAGTAACGGGAGACTTGAAATCTGTAATGCTCAACTCCACACCGGCATTGCCCACAATCAATTTGAGTGCCCCCATATCAATCACTGTCTTAAGATATTCCGACGGAATATCTCGTACTGGCGGCACAAATACTTTTCCCCGAAGAACAGAATCTGGAACACCAGCAACACCTCGAATGGAGACAGTGCAACTATCTATGGGCTCAGGCCTGATAGTTAGCAACCCTTCTGATAAGGGCGGAAATGACGCTTTTGCGACCCCAAATCTCACTTCGGAAACCGAAAAGCCAGTCACCGGAACGTCACTCTTCAACCCCAACAGGACATCCACGAATTCCCGCGGGTGCATCTGCACCCGAAACTGGCCGCGATGACGTCGCTCCTCGAATCCAATATTTGCGAGCTGATCGAGTTTCTTTGCTGTATATCCAGGCCCGTTTTCCCGAAATACTGACTCCAGCGCTTCCCGCAGAGCCTCGCCCGTTGGAGGCAATCGCACGCCGTGTTTTGTGATCGACAACGATAACTTCTTTCTATTTGCGACACCCTTTCCTTCGATGTCTTCAAGGCGCAAACGCTTCAGAATCTCCGCAAGCGGTTCATCCAGGAGGTGAATTAAATGCGCAGAAACCGGCTCGTCTTTCGCGTCGAGTTTTAAGATATAGATGAATGTTGGAATTGGCTCTTTCGCAAGACGTTCTAAAGACGTCAAGCGAGAGCTGACGGAATTCTTGTCTGTCTTTGTTGTTTTTACTTGAAAATAACATGTTGGCGGGGCTGCGCGCACCTCCAGGGTTCCGGGAGAATTTTCCGTGACCGGAAATTGGACTATGAAATCCCATCCCGCTCTGTCTCTTTCCGACTTATTACAGATTAGACGTGCGGACGCACAGATGCTTCGAAACTTACTCTCACCCAGCTCCCCAATGTCGTCTGCATCCAACCCCTTCATGTGTTGCGCCCTCGCATTTTTCCCGAATATTCATTGCGCCTTGATATCCATTGCGCGCCGCAAGCTTTGATTTGATCGTGCCCCAAGAAGAGTCGAGAGTCCCACAGAGCGTGTTTTTGCGCGCGGCAAGTTGCAAGTCGCCTGATTTGCAGCGTTCTCGTCGCCCACCAGAATTACCTGTTGCTGAGCCCGCGTCACTGCCGTATACAGAAGCGTCCGATCAAGAAGCCGATGTCGGCTGACAGGAATGATCACGCGTGGCCATTGTGATCCCTGCGCCTTGTGAACCGTGATGGCATACCCCAGTTCAATGTCATCCAACATATCGACCTGGAGCGGACGACGCACCCCATCGTCCCACAATACCCAAGCCACAGCGAACCCCACCTCCTCTCCTTCAGCGCCATGGAGCGCAACCGGCTCTTGCTCAACATCGACGAGCTTTCCCATCGATCCGTTCTGCAGGCCACGATGCCACAGGTTTCGCGTGCAGAGTACTGTGTCACCCACGTGCAGACCACTACGCTCATGTCGGTCCCTTGCAGTGTTCCACACTGTCAGTCCTGGCTGGTATCGTGTGAGGGCGTACTGACATGAAGCGTTTAGACCGTCCGTCCCGCCCGCACCGCGACGATGCGAGCAGAGAATCTGCGTGTTCTCGGGATCGTCCAGATACAGCTTGAGAACCGCTCCTGCCAACTCTGCCTCGTCAGAACTACATCTCAGAAATGTAGCCTCACCAGATCCGTCGCACTGCAGCGTCGGCCAGTGACCGTCCCGAATTGAGCCCGCCGCGCGAGCGATAGCGTTGCCGTAACGCTTGATTGTCGTGAGTTCAACGCGCGGTACGGCTTCAGTTGCTGCGACAGCATGAAGGACAAGGCCCGGACCGACCGGCATCAGCTGATTGGGGTCTCCGACCAGTACAAGTCGCGCATGTTCCGGTATCACCTCGCAGATTCGGCTCATCGCGATAATGTCTACCATGCTTGCTTCGTCAAGCACGATAGCGACCGGCCCCGAAAGTGATTCCTCGCGGACCGTGCGCAAGAAGCTCGCGATGGTCGACGCCGGCCTTCCAGTCGCTTCTTGCATGCGCTTTGCAGCGCGTCCGGCAAGTGCCATCTGAATGACATTGACGCCGGCAGCGTCGAAGATCTTGTAGAGCGCCTTCAGTACCGTAGTCTTTCCGACTCCGGCACCACCAGTGATGCAGGCGAACGGGTGCGTGCGAGCAAGATGCACAGCCTGACGCTGCTCATCGTTCAGTGTGTACTGTTCCGCGGTCTCGTATTCTGCTAGCAGACTATTAGCTGCCTCGTCCGTGAGCAATTCCGTGTCAGTTTGGAGTGCTAATCGATTGGCAATCGCTTGTGCCACAATGGACTCCATGGCGGCAGCTCCGATCGGCTGTACACCACTCTCTGTGGTTACATAACTTCCATTTGTCTGCCCATGGTCAAGCGCTTTGTCGACGAGAGGCCGGTTTCGCGCGGTACCCCCCAGAATAGAAGTGAGTGTCCGCGTGAGCACAGATGCAGGCGCGAGCGTGTGCCCTGCTGTGAAGAGCCTGTAACAGGCCTCTTCGACCGCCGCCGTCAGACGTCGCGGGTCTTCGGGTGATATTCCAAATTTCGCGCGCGCAATGGCGTCAACCTCGGACCAAGCTCCGCAGAAACTCAGCAATCGATAGGGGTCTTCCTGCACCTTTGATGCAGTCTCGGGGCCAAAAAATTCGAGGAGCTTTCGGCCTAATCTGATGTCGAAGCCTTGGTCCTGCAGCCACCTCAGGGTATCTGCATCGCCGTAGAGGGCCCAGGCATTAACCGCTCGCTGCGCACACTCTGCCGTAAGCGTCCCGGCCAGTGCTTGCGCATCGCCACGATCGAGGATCGCATACAGTTCATACCCGAACCGCTCCCATAATCGGCGGGCTTTGACGCGGCCGATCCCCTGGAAGTGAGGATTCTCCGCCATGAGCGTAACGATGTGCTCGCCTGACGGTCGAATGAGCGCCGCCTTCGTAGCCTCGATCTGCTGCTCGTGCATTTCGTAGCCGTTGATTTCCACGGCGCGCTCATGGCGCTGTCCCTCAATCTCCCACCATTGGCCTGGCTCCGGCTGAACCCCAGGCAGAACATTGGCGCGGGCGCGCACAACGGTATACGTGCCAGCATCGAGCACACGACCGGCCGGATCAATTCGGCTGCCGCTGAATATTGCTCCGCCCCGCGGTCCTGGTCGCAGGCTTCGTATCGACGTGACACGAACGAGGAGCTTGGAGGTCATCTGGGAAGGCGACCCGTCATTGTGAGCGCTTCACTCAGAATCGCGTGGCGTTTAAGCTGACGCTTCAGCTCGTCTACCTCAGCTCGGAGGCTGGCATTCTCTTGCTCAAGCCTCCTGAGCCGCTCTCGGTCAAGGAGCGTCTGCTGTGCCCCTCTATCACGCAAACGCGGCTCCTGGGGGCCCACAGAGCCCTTGGAAAGGGCTTTTGGCAATACGCCTCGTCCCCGCAGGCGCTCTTCAAGTTCCCGAAGCGCGGCTTTTATACGCGGATTCTGATCAAGTGCCGATTTGGCGAACCCGCATTCTTTCGCGATCTCCTTCCGCGACAGCACCCCGCGCAGCGCCATTGCCCTGTAGTCATCATCGGTCTTTCCGGCCATCCATCGCTGGAACGCATGAACATTCTCCTCAGCGATCTGCCGACCACCAGCCATAGCCTACTCCTCAGCTCGGGCACTTTTGCGTCGGTCCGCTCCCAGCACTGTCTGATCACGGTTCACGGGTGGTAGCGGACGACTCAGGAACTGCTGATCTAGCCCACGCGTGTGTGCGTTGTAGGACCACCGGGCAAACTGTTCGAGCAGCCTCTGATTTTCCGATTCCAGCCTCGCGTTCTCGCCTTCAAGGCGCACGATCCGCTGCAGCGCCGCCGCAAGCTCCGTGGAATCCACTTTCGGAGCAACGTTCGCTTTGCCAGCAGAAAGCAGCCGCTTCCGAACTGCAAAAGCCTGTTTAATCCGCTCATGCTTATGAAGCGCCTGTCGCGTATACATGACGCGTTTGCGCGACCCGATGGCCTCGATAAGCAACTCCCAAGTGAGCTTGCCGGTCCAGCCGTCCAGCAGCTCAACGATGTCGGAGATGTCATCAGCGCTTAAGTTTCTTGCTCTGCTGCGAGCCATCTTCAACTCTCCGTCTCATGGCTGAGGAGGGGACGTGAAGCTCTGCTCTCCGCGATCGCTCTTTCGTCCCCAAGGCGCCGCTGCTCGACGCTTTGTTCGAGTCGCGATGCCGGGACGATCCCATGAAGCCTTATAGCCGTCCCGGCCGGCACCTCAGGATCCTCTAAGATGGAGCACAATTGCTCAGCTCGGCTCAACGTCAACTTCTGATGCTCGACCCAGCGGCCTGCGCCAAAGTCACCTTCCGACTCCGCCGCCTGAGCGTTCCGAAGAAGTGTGCGGGTCTCTGCCACCAGACGACGGATATTCGCTTCCTTCTCGGCATCACCCTTTACACACACCTGCTCGGTGCAATTCATGCAGTCGCGATACAGCTGACACGGCAGCATCGTATAGTCGTGGATACAATAGCCATACTCTGTCGTATGAGCCGTGGCAATCTTCAACCGGCCAAACTGGTCTCGGGGAATCAGCATCGCGTTTCGAGCAGCTGTGAGTGGCGCGGAGATCCGGGACTCATCGCCCCTCAGCTGACGCACCAGCGCATTCACATCTTTGTCGGATTGGTGGTTGTAGACGTCGTTCTGATGGACATCGACACGACCCGACCACTTCGCAATGTCTAGTTGACTCAATCCGCCTATCTGCGCAAGCGTGTTCAGATAGTGGCGAAACTGGTGCGAGTGGACACGTATAGGACTCCCGTCCTCTTCGACAAAGCCGAAGCGGTCGAAGATCGAAGGAACTCCGGTCGCAGATCTCGCTCCCAATCTATTCGCGATTTCTCCCTGTCCAAGAAGATAGATCACACAGCGATACGGCGCCCTACCGGCTTGGAGAGCATTTCTCTGAAGTAGACACAGTGCATTGCTGTACTTTAACCCTCGTTCAGCGTCCGCGATTGGAAACCCTCGCGGCAACATTGCGAGAACCGCCTTCTCGACGTCCGCGAATGCTCCCGACAGCTTTTTGCCTTCCTTGACCAACGGCACTCCGTTTGCTCGACACCAATTATTGACTGTGCTGCGGAGAGTGTGAGACTCAAACAGGACATTACCAATTTCCTGCAGAGACAACCGTTCGCGGCGTCTGAAGTGCTCCAGTTCCGCAGGCAGATATAATTCCCGCGGGTGCTCCTCGTACCATCGTGCGACGATCCGAGCTTGCTCAGTGAGTCCGCGGATGTTGGAAAGAGCTCGGCGTACGACACTTTCCATGGAGCCGACGAGCCACTTCACCATCGGCTCGGCTCCCTTAGAGGGTCGCCAGCGCAGCCCGTACGCAACTCTTCCTGACGAGGGGATTTCCTGCGTGACCTCGCAATCGACTTCCAGGTGCAACACTTCATTGATGCGGTCGGGCGCCGAACACAAAATGGCGGCGATTGACGACACCAGCACGTCCGCGGGTTCAGTCGCGAGATTGAAGACTTTTGCCAACGCATCAAGTGCCGCAGCCGAGGGGAGCTTCTCCTGCCGTCGACGGTCAAACTCCTTCCCGACCCGAACGCTATCCCTAGGTCGACTGATCGAGCTTCGCCAAGACATCGGCACGGTGACCAGCTGCTTTTTGGTCAGGAACCCTGCCAGCATTTCCAGCTGTCCACCCACACGATAGGCGACGGCCTTTGTGAAATGATCCTGGATAAGCTGCGTAGCCCGATCCAACGTTTGCGCCGTGGTTGCCGAAGGTTTTGAACAGCCACCGCTCTCCGACAACGCAGCCTCCAAGGCTCGGAGCGCCGCCAATCGGGAGCCAACGCTTTTGGTAGGCCGCATCGCGTGCTGATATCGCATGTAAGCCTTTGCGAATGAAAGAAACGGCTCTGACATCATGTCTGGAACCGCAGACTTCGCTGTGCCCCAGTTGCTGAACACTAAGCGGCTCTCAATGTTCCTGGCTTTGAGATTTAGGGCCTCGGTCACGACCCACACATGCTCATCGAAATGCAGATCTTTGCCGAATGCCGTGAGCTTGTTTCGGCACAATGCGACGAACGCGCGAAGATTGTCTTCCGCATCCAATTCGGCGCGCGGAATGAACTGAATAATGTCAGCCATTCCCTGCCGCCCTCTTCTCAAGGGCCTCCTGGCACAGCTGCACCACCTCGGCGACGGCGAGGATGGTACGGTCGTTCGTCGCCGCAATTCGCTTGTCTGTCGTGACCATCAACTTGTCTCGTTCGGCCAGAAGCCTCGCAAGCAATGCCTCATGAGGTCCGTCCAGCCAAGGCTCAAAATTCTTGCATGTGTAACAGGCAATCGGCGCATTAAAGCTGCAGAAGGAATGTTGTCCGCACGAACCCATGGGTTTCTTCTGGTCCGTGCGAAGGTCGACGATGCGGCTGGTCGGATCCGCGGCGCGAGTCGCTTGTGACTCATTCTCAATAATGACGCCGGCGAAGGCCTGCGCGAGCGGCGCCAGCTGCATTGCAACCGCGCGGTCGATTCTCTCCGCTATTTCTGGTACCGAGGCCACATATACGCCTACGTGCTGCGTATCGCTGTGGTCGAGTAGCTCGGCGATCACCAATTCACCGTGTCCTTCCTGCGCAGCCCTGGTACCGAAGGTGCGCCGGAAGCGAATGGGCGTGATTTTAAGCGAGCCGCCGGTTCGCTCCGAAGGTACCTCCAGCGCGTTCAACACGGCGGAAATTTTCCTTGAGAGCCCCTCTGCGGTGTCGTGAAATTCGAACCCCGGCGGTGAAACCTTGCGACCGCGCTGGCTCGTGGCGGGAAACAGAGGCGCCTGATCAGGGTCTTCGATTACGCCCGAAAATCCAGAACGAATCTGTTGGGCATATGCAAATAGCGGCTCGCCGATCTGCGGAATAAGTGCCCGCTCCGTGAACTCGCCCCTGGTGTTGACACGACGCTGTTTCGCCCGCGGAACTCTGAGCGTGTAGGTCACGTCTCCTTCCTTTGAAGTCGACCGGGTCAGGTCGGATACTTTTAGAGCGGCATATTGCGCCGGACGGGCACCGAGCGCCATCAAGAGCCACGCGAGCAGATAAGCGCTTTCATCGAGCGACCCATTGGCGAACGCCTCATGCAAGGCCGTTTGAATGGCTTCCTGCTCTATGGTAGTGAATGGCCCACGAACAGGATCCATGGTCATGACTGCAACACCGTGAGGGTTGCCCTTGAGACGAAGCTCGTTGAGCAGTTCAGCTGCATCGTCTGTTACACCGGGAATACCGAGGCGGTGCCACCGTTCGAGAAGGCCTGACAGTGAGCTGAGATACCACGCTTTGTCTTCGGTCAAAGACGCCTTGTAGTTAATCACGTCAGTGCCGGTGATCTGCTCGATACCGTTCTTACCTGTAGACTGAAGAAATCGAGCAAACCGCATAAGGTGTGAATGCATGTTGTGGAGGTGATTGGCTGATGCGTTTTCGGCGTACCAGAGCAAGACTCGCTTGAGCGACAGCTTCATTGCCGGTGAAAGGGCGGGAATTTCCCCGAATTCCAGATTGAGAGTTTTGACACCCTCGCGATACGACCACCGATCTTCCAGCGGATGAAATTCGACGCCGCCCCGCGTGCGCGCAAGTTTGGGCAGGTGGGATATTGGCGGTTGGGGCAGAGTGATACTGCGCGAGTCACTTCTCATTTAATTTTTTCTCTTCATTAGTTTTTCTTGCATCCCGAGAGAGACCTTGCGAGCCTGTCGTCTCACGTGACGACGATTATAGGTAGCAGCGGTACCAGAGTCCGGAATCCACCCATTGAGATGCGAGCGAATCGCCTCTTCTTTCTCCGGCGAAACGTTCTGTTCGTCCATGTCTACCGATAACGCGTCATTGAAGGTGTGTCGACACACATGTGGGCACAGCTCTTGAGGTAGATCCGGACACTTCCGACGGAGAACATCAAATATCTTGTTTAGCGCTGCGAGAGTCAGGGGGGCACCAGACCCGTTAGCCACAATGAGAAACTCATGTCGTCGCGCACCGGGAATAGCTCTCCGGGCACCGGTGATGTATCGATGGGTGAGAACAGCCAAGTCTTCGTCGATCGGGATCAGCCGATCGCGCGTCTTCGTATTGGGTTGGTTTTTCCGTGGATCGTCCGGACTATCGGCGCGCCGCGCAATAAGGACTTCGTGGGTCTGAAAGTTGATATCGCTGATGCGCACGCCGAGCATCTCACCGCGTCGAACGCCTAGAGCCAGCAGCCATCTCAAAATTAGCGCATTCCGCTCGCGCGCGTGATCGCCAGACCATGGGTTGTCGGGCGAGCCAGGCTCCGTCACCGCAAGCAGTCTCTCTAGATCGTCTTCGGAGATCCCTTCGCGCTGCCCCACGGAGTTGCGACCCGAGGACCCCGGAGTTCGCTCATTGAGGATGTCAATGACGTTCTTCTGCGTGGCCTGCAGGCCTGAATACAACTGATGCCTCGGGCCCAGCTTCATCAGACACGCGTTCGAGCGCCACTTGAGGTAGTCGCGGATGTAACGGATCCGGATCGCAGCCGTCTTGTCGTCTACGGAATCTGGCGCTGGTGCCGATGTGCGCATTCGCACTTTCTCGAAGTTCGTCACCTTTGCAGGGCCAGCGGCCTCGTCGGAGACTTCCCCGGTGAGATCTTCGAGAGGGAGCCGACAGTGGCGCGTGACTTCTTCGAGTTCGCCAAGTTCGAGTAGCCGGCCCTCGCTCAGCCGCGCGTCCAGATCGACCCGCAGCCGGCCAAGTGCAAGATTTAGAACCAGCACCGCCCTTAGCGCTTGCTGGATCGTGGCGCTGGCGCGGTTGCGCGCACGAAGCTCGCTCAATGCCCAGACGGTCGGCTCGAAGAGTGGCACGCCGGTCTCCCGAGCGCAGAGCATCGGAAGCCGCTCGCCAGAGGCGAGCACGACCATTCGGATTACAAAAGGATTACTTTGTTTACGCATTTTTGAGGTATACGGTACATTAAAGTATACACTCGGGTCAAAAAAACGTAAACAAGAAAAAAGGCCTGAGAAAATAGCTTCTCAGGCCTTTTGTTGACGAAATTACAAAAAGTCGACGCTAGAACGGTATATCGTCATCGAAATCCGTCCCTTCCCCCGTGCCACCGCCGGCAGGTTGAGCGGATTCCGAGCTCTCCTGGGCCGCGGGGCCGCCGCCGCCGCCCCCGGGACCCGAGCTCCCGCCCCCGCCGGCACCGCCGCGTCCACCGAGCATCTGCATCTCGTTGCCGACGATTTCCGTCGTATAGCGCTCGTTGCCCTGCTTGTCCTGCCACTTGCGGGTGCGCAGGCTGCCCTCGA
>JAJYHY010000256.1 GCA_021784555.1 bacterium | reverse complement strand
GGAAGGGGACGGGGGGCGGTTCAAGCCGGACGTGGTGGCCCCGGGCGTTTTCGTGATTTCAGACCGCTCCACCGAGTGGGATCAGGCGGCCTACTATGATGTGGCTCATCCTGGCTCGCCGGTGATTTCGGACTTGGGGAACGAATTGGAAGCAATCAGCAACCTGAACAACACGCTGGGGCCGTTCTATCGCTTCGAATCGGGCACGAGCATGGCGGCGGGCGAGGTATCAGGCACGCTGGCGCTGATGCAAGAATTCTTTGAGCAGCGACTGGGCCGGACCAACAGCCCCGCTTTGATGAAGGCGCTGCTGATCAACGGCGCCCGCTCGCTCGGTTCCTCGTATGATTTTCAAGTCAACCCGCCGATCAACCTCCAGGGGTGGGGCTTGATCAACCTGACCAACTCGATCCCCGCGTCTCTGACCAATCCCATCGTCCCAGGCGCTCCCGCCCCAATGCTTTATTTCGACCAAAGCCCGGACACGGCCCTGGCGACCGGAGAGAGACGAACGCTGAAGGTGCAGGTCAGTTCCCAGGTCCGGGCGCTTCCGCTCCGCGTGACACTGGTTTGGACCGACCCGCCAGGCAATCCCGTGGCCGGCATCAAACTGGCCAACGACCTGGATTTGACCGTCACGAATCTCGACACCGGCGCGGTCTATTTCGGCAATGATTTTGCACCCGGCAGCGATTTCACTCGAGCTTGGGACGGCGCGGGGCCGCGCCCAGCCAGCGACGTGGTCAACAACGTTGAAAATGTGTTCATTGGGCCGCCTCTGAGTGGGAACTATTCGGTGACGGTGGTTGGGCGGCACGTGAATGTCAATGCGGTAACCGCTCAGACGAACAACGTGTCTCAGGATTACGCCCTGGTCATTTCGAGCGGAAATGGGGAAGTAAGCAACGCCCTGAGTCTCGCCGGGAACTCCACTGTTGCCGCTGCCGCGCCAATTGTGACCGTCATCACTAACATGTTCGCGGACACTAATTCTGAAACGGGGGGCTTGCTGACTCACCAGCTTGTCGGGGCCAATTCGCCACTGCTGGACACCAATAGCTTCCCGCTGGACATCATCAACGGCCAAGCTACGTTCGGGTTGCCTGGCCAATGGCACTTCTATGTCTTCATGAACGATTCCCCGGGGGCGGATGCCGCCTTCCTGACCTTCGTTCCCCGGAATCTGGCCGTTCTCTCGCCGCCCTCCTCAGACCGCGTTGAGGCGGATATTGACCTGTACGTGTCAACGGATTCGGGCCTGACAAACCTCGACCCGGATGCCCTTGCCGGTGCGGCCAAGTCCCTGGGGCGTGGGGGCGACGAAACGGTGATTTGGCCCGCCGCGCCGCAGGGCGCGTTTTATATCGGAGTCAAATCCGAGGACCAGCAAGCCGCCGAGTATTCTATCCTGGCGGTGACCAGCACGGAGCCGTTTACCCAGGCGGATTCGGATGGCAATCTCGTGCTGCACGGCTTTCCCCTTCCCGTCCCCATCCCCGATGGAACATCCCAGGTGCCCGGCGTTGCGGATGTTTTGTCGTACGCCGCCGACGCGGGCTTGGTGCAGGACGTCATCGTAAGCAATTTGTTGACCCACGACATGGTGAGTGACCTGGTCGGCACCCTGACCCATGACGGCGTTTCAGTTGGGCTGAATAACCATTCGCCGGGCGGCGCCGTAACCAACCAACTCTATATCTATGATGACAGCGGGGAAAATGCTATCGCCGCTTCCCAACACACCGATGGCCTAGGCAGCTTGCTGGACTTTGCGGGCCGGCAAACGCTCGGCCAGTGGCGCCTCAACGAATTGAATTCCAGTCTGGGCGCCATCGGCACTGATGACGACTTCTGGATCATTCTCAAGCCGGAGCCGGATTTGACCTCTGGGGCTGCCGTGACCGTTCTTCCCGGCGCCTGCCGGGAGGATTTTATCTCTGTAGCGCCGGACGTGACCAACCTGACGGTCAGTGCCAGCCTCTTTTCGGGGACAGGCCCGGTTTGGATGCGCCTGTTCCCGGCTGGCGGAGATACGAACCGGCTCGAGACAGAGGTAACGAATGGCTTAGGAAGCTCGTTGACGTCCGATGAGACAACGCATCCGCCGATCAACCCGCTGCTTTATACCGTCAGCCTGTGTAATGAAGGTCCCGACCCGGTCCAGGTCAACCTGCAGGCCGCCTTGCAGTCAGACCCGCTGGGCGTCGCGCCGGTCACGGTAGCCTCCGGCAACCGGTCTCCGATTCCCGATGATGCGCTCTCTTCATTCTTGATGGACGTAACCAATTCTGAGCGGATTGCGGCGGTGAACGTGGGGGTGCGGATTGATCACCCGCGCATCTCTGATTTAGAGCTGAGCCTGGTCAGCCCTGCCGGAACACGTGTGCTCCTGGACGAGAATCGCGGCGGCCTCTCCCCGGACGGCATGGGGCTCAACACCATCGTTACCAACGTTACCCCGGTCTCCTCCAGCGGCGGGCCGCGGGCCTCCACCAACGTCGTCGATACCGGCCAAACCTCGGGCGCAATTTCGATTCAATACCAGTTCTATGCTTTGCCGGATGATCTCCGGGTCTATTACCAGAGCAACCTCATCTTCGATTCGGGCATGGTCAGCTATGGCGGTTCGTGGACGATTCCGTATGGGCCGGGTGACTCCACATTGTTGACCATTATTATGAATGAAGGCGGCAACAACGAGAGCAATACCGCCTGGGACTACACCCTCACCGCGACTCACCCCGATTTCCTCTACGCCACCTTTACCGAGGATACCAACCTCGCTTCGACTCCCATCAAGTTCGCGCCTCCCCCGTTCACTAATGCGTTTTCAACCCTGCCCGATGGAACCCCGGCCAACGGCATCTACTTCCTGCCGGAAGAATCGCTGAATCGGTTTTCAGGCCAGAGCGCGCGAGGACAATGGGAGCTCGAAATCCGCGACACACGGGCCGGGGCCACTAATCCGCCGCCGATCCTGCTAGGTTGGAATCTTTCATTCACCCTTCAGCGCAGCCAACCGCTGCCCATCCCGCTGGCGCACGATGCCGCCCGGACCATGCGGGTCTTTCCCGGCGAGATCCAGGATTTCGCGGTGGATGTGCCTGCCTGGGCTACCGCCGCCACGAATCTCCTGGTGGCGAGCTCCGCTCCCGCGTCCCTCGTCTTCAACCAAAACACTCCACCCACGGCAACCAACGCGCCAGGCGACTTCGTGCTCCTTGAAAATTCCACGGGCGGAAACGCGGCGCTGTTGGCGACGAACGGCGCCCCGGCGCTTGTGTCCGGCGCCCGTTACTACCTTGGTATTCTCAACACGAATGCCGCTCCGGTAACGTTCACCTTCAAGGTCCAGTTCGATGTAGCGCCCCTGGAAACCGACGTGCCCCTCCCCATCACCCTCGCCTCCCCGTCTTCCCTGCGCTACTTTGTCTATAACGTCTCCTCCAACGCTACGGCCGTTGTGTTCCAACTCTCCGGCCTGAGCGGGAACGCTGACCTCTACGTGAGCCAGGGGCTGCCCTTCCCTTCTCCGGACAGTTACGACTACGCCAGCGCCCAGCCCGGAGCGGCCACCCAGGCCGTCCAGGTTTCCGGGGATGCCTCCGCGGTTCCGCTCTCTTCGGCGCCGTGGTACATTGGCGTGTCCAACGCGGACGTATCGAGCGTCTCGGGCACGCTTGAGGCCATCGAATTACCGGTGCCCTGGACCAACCTTGTCATCACTGACTCGCAGGTGGAAGGAGACCAGCTCTGCCTGACCTGGACATCGTTTCCCGGTACTAACTACTTCATCCAGGGCCGGAGCGATTTAGCCGATGGAGATTGGGTAACAGCTTCTCCCACCGTCACGGCGCAGGACTCCTGGACGAGTTATTGCCTGCCACTGACCTACAGCTATTTCCGCGTCTGCCAAGGCCTTGCCCCAGGCACCCCAGCCGTCGCCACGTTCGATTCCATCACTTCCACCACCAACGGGGTTCTATTGACCTGGTCAGCCCCCAGCAGCCAGAGCTTCCAGCTCCAATACGGCCCCAGCTTCGACCCCGGAATGTGGAACACGATTCCCGGCACTCTTACCTCGACCAACGACACATTTTCCTTCCTCGACGACGGCTCGCTGACCGGCGGGCTGGACACCACGCGGTTCTACCGCCTCATACAAGTGACTTGGTAGCCCGCACTATGAACGAGAACGCAAATGTCAATCTCTGCCCCGCCCAAAAGCGACCCTTCAGTGCGCTTTCGACAGGGATCCAATACAACCAAATTGCCCATGAATACGCCCGGTACCGCGAGAGCGACCCGGCGGCAATTGAACGACTCCTGGCGCGGAGCGGCATTTCGAGCTCGTCCAGGGTGGTGGAGATCGGTTGTGGCACGGGCAACTACATTTGCGCGATCCAGGAGCGCGTTGGCTGCGAGTGCTTTGGGGTGGACCCCTCAACCGGAATGATTGCCAAGGCCAGGCAACGCAACTTGAAGGTCACGTTCTCCGTTGCGCCAGCCGAGCGCCTCGGTCTGCCCGAAGCCGCGTTTGATCTGGTCTTCTCGGCGGACGTCATCCACCACGTGCAAGATCGCGCGGCCTGCTTCCGCGAGGCCTTTCGGGTCCTCAGACCCGGCGGAATGCTGGCCACGCTCACCGATTCCGAGGACACCATCCGGCGGCGGATGCCGCTTGCCCTTTACTTTCCGGAAACCGTCGAAGCCGAGCTCAGGCGCTATCCCGCAATCAAGGAACTGGAGCACTATTCCGAGTTGGCTGGCCTCACAATTCTGGGACAGGAAGTCGTCGAGCATCCTTACCAGTTGACCGACGCTGAGAGCTACAACAAGAAGGTTTTCTCATGCCTGCGCCTGATTTCCGAGGAGGCGTTCGCTTCCGGGCTGGCGCGGATGAAACGGGACCTGCGAAGGGGCCCCATCGTTTGCGTGGCCCGAAGCCTCATGCTATGGAACCAAAGGCCCTGCGAAGCGGGCCCTGACGAAGACAAACCGCTGGCACAGCCCATCTCCCATGACATCACGCCGGCTTGCGTATCGCCGGCTTGACCGCCTAAACGCTTTTTGCCAACCTTGCGGCGATGAATGAACCTGAAGACCATGCTTCCAGGATACCGCTGGAAAAGCGCCAACGCTTCGCTGAAGTGGCAGGCGGCATCGAGAGATTTGGGGCCGCTCACCTGGACCAGGAATTGGCTGGTTTCGTGCTCGAACTTTGGAAACGGGTTTGCCGCTCGAAACGGCTCGATTGCCGGCGCGGCGCTGCAAACGTCTGGACCGCTTCGGTCATACACGTCATTGCGCGGATGAATTTCCTTTTCGACAAGAGCCAAGCGGTTCACTTAACCTTTGAGGCCATCTGCGATTTCTTTGGCGCAAAAAAGACGACCGTTGGGGGCAAAGCCACCGAGATTGAACGCACGCTGCGCCTTCGGCAGCATTCCGAGCCAGGCCTTTGCCGCCGCGAGTTTGTTGACGACTTCACCACAGTCCAGTTGTCAAACGGAATGGTATTGTCATTGGCAACGGCGAAAAAGATGGGGATGGTGCCGCCAGACGCCATGCCAAGATGAAGTCCCCGCAGCAGGTAGGCCGCTGCCAGCAATTTCGGAAGGTCAATTGATGGTTTGGTTGCAAGGTTCGACTGCTTAGGAAGTTAGGGGTGCCGGGGGCGTTTTCGTTTTCACAGGGCATTTTCGTTTTCGCTTGCATCGGTCCCGTTCTTTGCCATCCTGGTTATATGGATGACTAGGAACCCATGGCTGCCATCTTCGAACTGACCCGCAAATCCACTCTAGCCCTGCGCCACCGCAAGGCGGCTCTCCTGCGCCAACTGCACCTGCCCCACGACGTGCTGCGCGTCTCCCGCGTCGAGCAATTCCTGACGTGCGGCAAAGCCTCCTGCGCCTGCCACCAGGGCAAAAAGCATGGCCCCTACTACTACCTGACCCTCGGCCTGGCCGCCGGCAAGATCCGCAAGTTCCTCCTTAAAGAACCCGGCCAGCGGGAACAGGCCCGCGCCGGCACCGCCGCCTACGCTCAATTCATGGCGGGCGTCGAGGAACTCTCTCAGATTAACGCCGAACTGCTTCGCCGCGGCGACCGGTCCACCACGAGATCTTCGGTTGTGCCGCCGAGCGCATGGACCCGGAGGACTGGCGCCAAAACCAGGCGCGGGTGGCCAAACAACTCAAGGCCAACAAGCGGTTCGAAAGCGTCAAGATCAACGGCCTGCTCTTCGTCAGCATTGACGCCAATGAACATTTTGCCAGCTTCAGCCGCACCTGTCCCTGCTGCTGCCAGCGCCCGGTCGAGGTGACCGGCCCCGACGGACGGAAGGTCAAAGTGACCCGGTTCTACCACCGTTACGTCTTTGCCCACATCAGCGGCCCCCAGGTCAATATCGTGCTGGACGTTGAACCCATTCGCCCCGGCGAAGAGGAATGCGCCGCGGGCCTGCGGTTGCTGGGCCGGTTGCGCCGCATTTACGGCCCTCGCTTCTTCGACGGCATCAGTGCCGATGCCTGGTATGCCAAGGGGCCGTTAAAAGTGCGCCAAAGCCCAGCAAAGCCGGTGGATGTGGGTGGCCTGCGAGGGCCTTGGCTCCTATGCGTCGGAAGTTATTTACCAAGGCGGGCATCGGCGCTGGGGGATCGAAAACAAGGCCTTCAACGAACTGACCCAATATTATCACCTGGAGCACTGCTACTATCACGACCCCACGGCGATGCTGGTGCAAATGCTCATCCTGATCTTCGGCTTGGCCCTGTTCAGCGCCTTTGCCCTGCGCCGCCAATCAGTCCGCCAGGAGAAACTGACCCTCAAGGCCCTGGTCCATCAACTGGATTTGGCGCTGGAGGAAGATCTGCCCTGGGAGCAGTGGTTTCACAGCGGGCAGGCACGCCGAGGGGTTGGATGCTTTCGGGACGCTGTTCTTCGACAAACTGTACGAAAAATTCAGTGAAACGGGGGACAGGGGAGGTGTTGTCTGTTGCCGAGGCAGACTGTGGCCTCGGGAAGCGGTCGGCCCGCGCCACCGCCGATTTTTTCAAAGGCGACCCCCGAAAAGTCGGGATTCAGACTACCTTCCGAAATCCCTGCAGGGCGAAATCGGACGTTGACAGCCTTGGGCAAAACCACTAGGATGGGCGGCAAAGTTTAATTAAACGTTACCATGTTGACTCGAATCGGTTTAATCGTGGCCATTGTCGCGGGACTGGCCATCGGGGCACTAAACTTCACTAAGATCCGGCAGGAAATCACTACCCTCCAAACCAATCTGGCGGAGGAGACAGCGGCGCGCCAACTGGCGGAGACCGAGCTTGCCGGCACCAACAGCATCTTGAGAAGGACCAGCGCCGATCTCAAGGCGACCAAAGAGACGTTGGCGACGACCACCGCCGAACGCGACCAGGCGCGCGCCGACGACGAGGCCAAAACCAAGCAAGTGGCAACGTTGACCAAGAATCTCGATGACGTCACCAAGGCTCGAGACGCGGCGCAGGACGAATTGGCGCAATACCGCGCCGCCGGGATGACCCCACAACAGGTGCTGGCGGCTAACGCACGCATTAGAGACCTGCAGAATACGGTGGCGGGCACTGAAGCCGAAAACGTCGTGCTGGGACGCGCGATTAAGAAACTCAAGAACGAACTGGCCGCCTATATCACTCCAAATTACGTCGTGACTCTGCCGGCCGGACTGAAAGGCAAAGTGGTCGCTGCCGATCCGAAATGGAATTTCGTGATTCTCAACGTGGGTGAAGATCAGGGTGTCCTGGAAAACGGCGAGCTGCTCGTCGATCGTGATGGCCGTCTGGTGGCCAAGGTCAAGGTTCAGACGGTGCAAAAGGACCGCTCCATCGCCAATGTCATGCCCGGTTGGCAGCTCGGCCAGGTGATGGAAGGCGATCAGGTTATTCCAGCCCATCCAGCGTCATGAACTATTTGTTTCGCAATCTTTGGTCGGCTCTCCTCTTGGTGCTTACCTTGGCCGCCTTGGCCTTGAGCGGGTGCGCAACTACTCAGGTCGATGCCCAGAATCAGTCGGTGCGACCGTGGGACGCCCCGCAGGACTGGGAAAACGGCATTCCCAGTTCCATGACCCAAGGCAGATAGAAACCGGTTGGGCGTTACTTGGCGACCTCGACACACCGGGTCTCGCGAATCACGGTGACCTTGACCTGGCCAGGGTATTGGAGTTCGTTTTCAATTTCTGAAGCGATGCTCCTGGCGAGGAGATAAGCTCGGTCATCATCGATTTCCTCCGGCTGCACAAATACCCGAAGTTCGCGTCCCGCTTGCAGCGCAAAGGCCTTTTCCACTCCGGGATGCGCCTCCGCAATCGCCTCCAGGTCTTCAATGCGCTTGAGATAGATGGTCAGCGTCTCGGAGCGAGCGCCCGGCCTGGAAGCGCTGATGGCATCGGCCGCGCTCACCAGGATGCCCAACGGGCCCGACGGCGGCACGTCGTTGTGGTGCGAGGCGACGCCATTGACGACTTCTTCGGATTCCCCGTGGCGCTTGATGAACTCGGCGCCGATTACCGCATGAGGGCCTTCGCACTCGTGATTGACCGCCTTGCCGATGTCATGCAGTAACCCGGCCCGTTTCGCCGAGGTCACGTCCAGGCCCAACTCCGCGGCAAGCAGGCCCATGAGGTGCGCCACCTCGACGGAATGATCGAGAATGTTCTGCGAATAACTGTGGCGGAAATGCAAGCGCCCCAGCAACTTCACAATTTCGGGCGCCATCGGCGGAAGCCCCGCCTTGGCCACCGCTTCCTCTCCAACGCGCACGATTGCCTCCTCCATCTCCGCGCTGACCTTGGCTACCACCTCCTCGATGCGAGTGGGATGAATGCGGCCGTCGGCGACCAACCGGAGCATGGATTCACGCGCAATCTCCCGCCGCACTGGGTCGAATCCGGACAACAAAACAGCGCCGGGCGTGTCGTCAATGAGTACCGTCACGCCGGTGGCCGCCTCGAAGGCCCGAATGTTGCGCCCCTCCCGCCCGATAATCCGGCCCTTAATCTCTTCGCCATGGATGGCGACGGAAGCCGTCGTGTTCTCGAAAGTATGCTCGCCCGCGTAGCGTTGGATGGCCACGCTGATGATCCGGCGCGCCTTCTCTTCGGCCTTGGCCTTAGCCTCTTCGGTGATGTGGCGCGCCAGGTTGTTCGCGTCGCGCGTGGCATCCTGCTCCGCCTTCTTCAGGATGGCCTCGCGCGCCTCACCCTCTGTCAACCCGGCCAGCTTCTGTAACTGGTCCAGGCCCTGGCGGGTGAGGACGGCCAGTTCCTGCTCCTGTTTCTCAATGGCCGCGGCCCGCTCGCGCAACGAGACCTTCTGTTCGTCAAGGGTCTTTTCCGCCTCCACCACGCGCTTGAGCTGCGAGTTGATCAGCACCTCCCGCTCCCCCAACCGCTGCTCCTGCTTCATCTGCTCCCCATGCCGCTCAGCCAGGGCCGCTTCCGCCTCGCGCCGCAGTTCCAGAGTTTCCCGCTCCGCGGCCAGCCGCGAGTCGCGCAGGACCGACTCGGCCTCGTTTCGAGCCTTGCCGATCATCGCTTCGGCCTCCCGCAGTCTGGCCTCTTTGAGCGAACGCTCCTTCCACCACAACAGCAGGTAGCAGAGGACGCCGCCCGAAAGCGCCAGACCGCCCCCTTCCAAGACATCGACCACGACTGAACTCATTCTGTGGCCCTGGTTACCGAGGCATGTCGTCCGGCCAAAACTTTACTCATCCACAACATGGTTTCGCTATCAAGCACTCCGCTGCCCCGGCCCCACACTCACGCGCAGCCAGCGCGTAGGCGTCAATATCCAATTCACCGCCTGGTCGTGAGATGCCAACGGAATCTCATCAAAAACTTGCTCATCGAAGCCCACTCCACACCTTTCTCCGGACAGGGCCGCCAGCAGTCGGTCATAGTAGCCTTTCCCGCGGCCCAGGCGTCGCCCCTGCAAATCAAAAGCTATGCCGGGAACAAGGAGCAAGTCCAGCCGGTTTCTTGGAAATGTGGAACAGTGGGGGGCGGGCTCGCGAATGCCAAACCGGCCTCGTCCAATATCGGAGTCCAGGTTCCGGACGGCGCAAATCGTGTAGCAGCGTCTTTCCCGGTCGAACCGGGGTAGCGCGGTTTGCTTTCTCGCGGCCAAAGCCTCAGCCAACAGAGGCCACACATCCACCTCGCCCGGTAGTGGAGCGAAGAACAGAACCGAGCGGGCCTCGTTCCACAGAGCCTGGCGTTGGAGCAACTCCCGCGCTTTAGCGGAGCATTGTGCCTGGAGGGCGGGTGGCATCCGCGCCAGGACGCCTCGAACCTGCTGGCGCATCGCTGCTTTACTTGCATCGGTGAGGGTCGATTGTTCCACGAAGCTTCGCCCTTTGAGGATGGCCATGTCTCTTCGTAACGGCTCAGGCCAATCCGCTTGGCGCCGCTGATAGTAGGAGCGCGGACGCCCTCGTCCGCGTCTCTAGAAAGCCGCAGCAGCGGACGAGGGCATCCGCGCTCCTATCATCACCTGGGCAATTACGTTTCTTCATTCCTGCGGTCCCGGCTTCTGCTCTTTGGCCTTGGCCATTTCTTCCCGCCAGTTCTGGAGGCGCTCTTTGATCTTCTTTTCCACGCCTTGCTCGGTCGGTTCATAGTAGCGCCGGTCCGCCCCGAGATAGTCTTGAACGACAAAATGGCCCGGAAAGTCATGCGCGTACTGATAACCTTGGCCGTGCCCGAGGCGCTCGGCTCCGCGGTAACTGCTATCCCGCAAATGTTCCGGGACTGGGAGTGTGCGCCCGGATTCCACGTCCTTTAGTGCGCCGTCGATAGCCATGACGGCGCTGTTGCTCTTTGGCGCCGTGGCGATGTAAATAGCCGCCTCGGCCAGGGGAATGCGCGCCTCAGGCCAGCCGATGAACTCCGCGGCTTGGAACGCGGCACTGGCCAACACCAGCGCCATTGGATCGGCTAATCCGACATCCTCCGCCGCATGAATCACGATGCGGCGCGCGATGAATCTCGGATCCTCGCCGGCATGAATCATTTTGGCCAGCCAATAGAGGGCCGCGTCCGGGTCGCTGCCGCGCATCGACTTGATGAAGGCTGAGATCGTGTCGTAATGCGCGTCCTCATCGTCATACACCACCGCCTTCTTTTGGATGCTTTGTTCGGCGGCGTTCAGGTCGATCCGAATCATTCCGCCCTTATCGGCGGGCGTGGTCAGCGCCGCTATTTCGAGCGCGTTGAGAGCTGCCCGCGCATCGCCATCGGCGAGTTCGGCCAGGTGCTCCAGCGCCGCCTCTTCCGCCTCGATCCGGAGTTGGCCCAAGCCCCGCTCGGCATCCCGCAACGCCCTTTCCAGCAGCAAGCGGAGGTCCTCGCGGTTGAGGGGACGCAATTCGAATATCCGCGAGCGGGAGACCAGCGGTGAGTTCACGAAGAAGAAGGGGTTGTGCGTCGTGGCCCCGATGAGCCGGACGATCCCGCCCTCCACGTCCGGCAAGAGGATGTCTTGCTGGGCTTTGTTGAAGCGATGGATTTCGTCAATGAACAGGATGGTGGATTGGCCGGTATTGGCAAGCCGGTTGGCCGCCGCCCCCAGCACTCGCCTCATGTCCGCCACATTCGATTCCACGCCGCTAAGCCGCTCAAACTTGCTGCGCGTCTGCAGCGCGATGATCTGGGCCAGAGAGGTCTTGCCCGTCCCAGGCGGGCCATAAAAAATTAACGACTGAATGCTATCGGCCTCAATGGCCCGCCGCAGCAACTGCCCCGGACCGACGATGTGCGCCTGGCCGACAAACTCCCCCAGGCCGCGCGGGCGCATCCGCGCCGCCAGCGGCGCCCTCCGGCGCTCGTCTTCGGAAATACGCCCCACCTCGCGGCCACCGACGGCCTTTCCGAACAAGTCATCTGGCTCTGACCCCATGCGCTCCACAATACCAGTTTGACACCGAACGGCACAAACATAAACGGATGGGGACGGGGTGATGGAGCGATGGAGTGGTGGAGTGGTGGTTTGGCCGGGGGTGGCGTCCTCCCGCGTTGCGGCAACCTCATGAACTACCTGCGCGACACTGGCCTCAACGCCGGGGTGTTCACCAACCCTGGCCATTACCCTGGCCTGGAGCGCGAGCGGTTTGTGATGTGAATTCGGGCGCCAACCACCGAACCACGCCCAGGCGGGCCCTGCCTTTTTCCATGTATTCCGCGGTTGCCCTTGCCTTTGAGGTCATGGTCCGAGGCTGCTCCTTGCTAGAGGCTCTCCGAAAAGGTTCACCTCATCGCGCACTCGATCGGCCACTTTATCGGGTTTCCTCAATTCTCGATTAACACTACAGCGACAATTGGCACTTGCGCTTCTGGAGGAGGTGGCTTAGAGTGGCTGGCATAGTTGAATGGCGCTGGGCCGGAGATAATCGAAGCGCGGATCATTCGCGGGCGAAGGATC
>JAJYHY010000255.1 GCA_021784555.1 bacterium | reverse complement strand
GAGCCGCCTCTCCTTCGACTACTTCATTTGGGTTGATGCGGACACCATCTTTGTGCGCAATCCCGTGGACGCGCTGGCGGCGCTTGGCCGCTCGCCTATCCACGTGCCGCTGGAGCTGAATCTCTCTGCCCTCGCCGGCGATTGCGAGTGGCGGGGTGTGTCCCTTTTCCGTCTGCGCGACCTCTTCCGGGATGCCGGAGTCGCCAATCAGCCGTACCTCTCCCAAAGCGCCTTCTGGATCGTGCATCGGGAGGCCATCGACGCCGTTTATGACCTCGCGTTCCAGTTCCGGAACGGGGCCAGGGACAAAGGGATTTACCCTGCACGTGGATTTCGCGCTCGGGTTCGCGATGCAGATGCTGTGCGCCAATCCGGAGGCCCACCTCGCCACGGCTCACCCTCATGTCTGGGCGAGCGATGATGTCGGGCTGCTTCGAGACGGCGGGCCTGGGGCGGACGCGTGGCAATGGCGTCATCCGCTTTGCTCGCGGGGCGCGACGGTCCGGCCGGCCATCATCCATCTGCCCTGGAGTGAACGTCGGCGGCAGTGATCAGCGTCAGCACAGGCTCTTAAAAGAGGCAGGACAATCCGCCGATGGCCGCCGCCGCCAGCCAGATGATGAGCACGGCCTGCGAGCGGCTCAGGCCCAGCCGGACCAACCGGTGGGAGAGATGGTTTGTATCTCCGACATAGAATGGATGCCCCAGGCGCCATCGGAGAATAACCACCCACACCAAATCGACTAACGGAACGGCCAGCACAAACAGCGGGATGAGCACCGCCCACCGCCGCGGATGTTGAGCCGTGTAAAAGTGAGGGAGAATGGCCAAAGCCCCCAGCAAGTAACCGACCAGGTGGCTGCCGGCGTCGCCCAGAAAGGCGCGCGCTCCCGGGAAGTTGTAGGGCAGGAAACCCAGGAGCGCGCCAAAGGTAAGGAAGGCGAGCAGCGCCACGAGATATTGGCCCAGGGCCGCGGCGGCCATGGCAAAATACCATGCTCCGATGGCCCCCAAACCGGCGCAGAGTCCGTTCATATTATCCATGAAGTTGAAGGCATTGACCACCGTAAGCAGCCAGAGAATGGTAACTGCGTAGCTGAAGAGGATGCTCGGCACAAAGAGCGTGATTCGTACCCCGCTGGCCGCAACCATCAGAGCCACCAACAGTTGGCCGGCGAATTTTGGCGCAGGGCGCAGTTCATATTTATCATCCAGCCAACCCACGCCGAGCATCCCCCCCGCCCCCAGGAGAATGACCCCCAATTGAATGGCGCGGCGGCTCAGGCCGTAGCCGAGCAGGAAGGCAGGGGTGGCATCGGGCGGGGCGGGAACGGATGCGCCGGATGGCAGTCTGGCGATGGTCAGTACATGGCCGAGTCCTCCGCCGAACCCATTGAGCCACAATAAAACCCAGGCGGCCAGCGTCGGCAGCAGCAGGGCCGTCATCACCGTCAGTCCCCCGGCCAGGGGAACGGATTCGGCATGAATTTTCCGGTGGCCCGGGTCATCGACCACTCCCGTGCGAACGCACCACTTGCGCCATAATGGAAGTGTTGCCAGAGCCGTGGCGCAGGCGCTCACGACCGCCAGCAAATAGACATTGAAGGGGAAGTTCACTGGGCAGCCAAACGCAAATAGAGCTGGTGCAAGTCGTCCACCATTCGCTCCACCCCAAAGCGGTCCGTCACCAGCTTCCGGCCGCGATTACCCAATCGCCGGCGCAGCTCCGCGTCGGCGGCCAGTTCACAAAGGCGCTGGGTCAAGGTGAGGAGATCCCCCGCTTGGACCAGGAATCCGGTTTCGTTGTCGATGCACACCTCGCCGGCGCCGTCACAGTCGTAGGCAATGACGGGCCGCCCAGCCGCCAGGGCTTGCGGCAACGCCCTTGGGAGTCCTTCGCGGCGGGAGAGATGGACGAGGATGTCCATGATACCGAGCCACCGCGGCATCTCGTTTGGTGGAACCAGCCCCGCAAAGACGAAATGCTGCTCCAGGCCAAGCGAGCGAACCCGTTGTTCCAATCGCGCTCGCCAGGCGCCATCGCCAACAAGCAGGAATTTCACGCTTGGACAGCGTCGCACAACATCGGAGGCGACGGCGAGCAGATCGCGGTGGCCCTTGAGTTTAAATAAGCGGGCCACCTTGCCCACCACCACATCCGCAGGTCCGAGGCCCAGTTCGGCGCGTAATTGTGGTTTGTTCTGCGCGTGGAAGTAAGGCTCCAATGGGAACCCACTGTAGATTTTGGTATAGAGTTCGGGCCGCCCGATTCCAGCCGCCAGGTATTGCCGCTTCATCGCCTCGGCGACCACGACGAAGTGGGTGGTCACGGCGCCGGCACGCCGTTCGGCGAACCGAAAGGCCCAATTGGCGGCGGGGCCTTGAAACGAACCGAAGGAAGGGCCGTGAATGGTGTGAACCCGGATGGGGACACCAGCGCGTGCGGCGGCAAGCCGGCCAAGAACACCCGCCTTGCCGCTGTGAGTGTGGACGATTTGAGGGCGCCGCTGGCGGAAGATGGCCGTGAGCGCGCGCAATGTGCGCCAATCGCGCCAGGGTGCGACGGGACGAACCAGCGAGGGCACCACGGTGAGTTGGTGGCGAGCGCCGGCGATGGCGGATTGCAACGTGCCTTCCGGGCCAAAAGTCGGGCCCGAAATCAGATCGACCTCCAGGCCCGGTTTGCGTCCCAGCCCGAGAACCGAGGCAATGGTGTTCTCCTGCGCCCCGCCGACAATCAGACGCGTGATGACATGCGTGACCCGCATCCCTGGCCCTGGAAACTCAGGGCGCGCCGGGCCGCAGCTCTTTCAGGCGGGCCCTGGCGGCGTCAAGCTCGTGTTGGATACGCGGGTCCCCGGCAGAGACGGCGTTGGAGAGACACGCTTGATAGTAGCGGATGGCGGCGTTGGTGTCGCGCCGACGATACGCAACTTCGCCCAAGCCGTAGAGGACCGGAAACATGTGGGCAGCCTGTTTTGGCATGGCGAGATAAGTCTTTCTGGCTGCCTCCAATTGGTTGTCTCCCAAATAGGCGACAGCGAGGTTCAGCCGTGCGTTGAGGTTGGTGCTGTCAAGGCTGACGGCTTCTTTGAGGGGCGGGATCGCTTTTTCGAAGGCATGCATCCGGATTAAGACAAAGCCCTTGTTGCAAAGGGCGGTGGCGTTCTGGGGCAGCAGACTTAAGTCGTGGTCGATTCTGTTAAGCGCATTGGTATAATCGCCGGCTTGGATGTAGGCCTGAGAGGCAACCGCCAGCCAATTCGTGTCGTTGGGGTTGGCCTTGAGCCGTTGCTCGATAAGGCCGATGGCATTCGAGCA
The DNA here is from genome assembly GCA_021784555.1 of bacterium. GTDB lineage: Bacteria > Verrucomicrobiota > Verrucomicrobiia > Limisphaerales > UBA8199 > JAJYHY01. Next base: position 9,152 of record JAJYHY010000255.1, on the reverse strand, counting down.
ATAGTTATATCTTAGATAAGCCCGAACGGCCATGCTGCGCAGGTAATCGTCCGCCGGGGCGCTGTCCAGGGCCTTCTTGACCGCCGCGGCCGCGCCATTAGCGTCACCCTTGAGGAGGTGAGCCGAGGCCTCGACAAAGAGAATGTCGGCGTAATCGGTTGCAGGCGACCCAAAGAGGTCCGGACGCGCATGAATCTTCTGGACCTCTTTGAGCGCCTCGTCCGGCAGGCCCTTAATGTTGTAGAGATGCGCCAGCCAGAGCCGCGGGGCGAGTTCATCCGGCGCCAGGGCTTCGACCCGGGTGAGGTTCTCCACCGCCTGGCGGTAATTATTACCGGCGGCGAAGGTCATGGCTTCCTCATAGCAGTGGTTCGGCTCATCGTAAGGCCCATTCGCCCCGATAAGCGCGTCCCATTGACGGACGGAGTTGGCCTGAGCTTCGTCGGCAACCTGTCCCGAGGTTTTCTGCCCGGCTTGCAAGTTACGATTGCACTCCAGATTGGCCTCGGCAACGAGATTCCCGGGATTGAGCCGCAGGGCCAGTTGAAAATAGGAGGCCGCCTGTGCCAACTGTTTTGCGCGTTGTCGCTCCACGCCCCAGAAATCCAGGGCGCGCGAGTAGTCCGCCGCCAGCGAGACGGCATCGAAATTAGTCATTCTCTCCAGGTGGGCCCGTCGCATAAGCCATTGCGCCGGCCCGGGCTTATCCCCGGCGAGGGGGGGCGAAATAGCGGCCAGCAGCGGGCCCAGAGCCTGCTTCCAGGCTCGGTGCCAAAAGGTCTCGTTTTCCGCCACCACCGCCTTTGAGGGGAGCGGCGCCAAGAGCATATTCGTCTGGTAGGGCTCAAGACGATAGATCAAGCCGTGCGGCACCGGGTAAAAGACCTCGAAAAAGTAGCCGAAGCTCGGATGCAGGTAATAGACCGGGCTGCTTCGGGAAAGCGCCCAAACCTGGTTAAGGATGAAAGTATCCGACAGGGGGTCTCGGAGGCTCGTTGGCACCGAGCCGTGCCATTGAGAGGGCAGGACCTTCTCCCACGACCGCGGGCGTACCCGCTCCAGGAACCGTTGGTAGTCCGGCCACTTCAGGGCATCGGTTTGGAGAAAGAGGAAATCCTTGGCCTTGCCGCTTTGGGTGAGGGCCGACTCCAACAGGAGCAATGGCGTGGGGTAATCGCTGAGGATGACAGCGCCGCTCTGGGGCAGGCTCTGGGTCATAAAGGCCGCGTATCGACGATACATCGGGCCATTGGTCAGGCGAACGTGCGCCAGGTTCCTGGCCAGGAGACCCGCTGGAATGATGACCAGCAGCGCCCAGATGCCCCCCACCGTGGCGGCATTGAACGCGCGAAGCTCGGCAGGCGTCCGCCGCGGGAACCGCCGGGCCGGCCTCTCGCCAAAGATCAGCAAGACATAACCGCTGAAGTAGCCGACACTCAGCGCGCCCAGATAATAGAGCGTCAGGAAGGGCAGACCTGGGTGCTGATTGCGCGGACTGAAAGGCGGATCAAAGGCAACCCACACACAGGCGGCCAGAAAAACGATGTGAACCACCCGGAACATGAACCGCGTGACAGCCATTGCCCGGAGGTTTGTGTCCGTTCCGCGCGAGGACCAACGGATGCCCATGAAGGCAACCGGCAACACTGAGGTCAGGCCCAATATCCAGAGAGGAGCCTGGCCGCTGAAGAGCACACCCTTGTTGTAGGGGCCGCTCAGGAGCGCGTATCGCTGGAGGCTCAGGTTCAATTTCAGGGCCTCCCAGAATCCAAGATGCGATCCCCCGTCCACCGCCTGGACCAGGGGCAGGAGCAGGTAAAACGATAGACCGGCCAACCCCCACAAAAACATTCGGCCCAGGAAACGCGCCTGAACAAAGCTCAGCCCCTTAATCCAGAGCATCGCCGCCAGCAGGGCCGGGAAGTACCCGACCATCGCCCAATTGCCGCTCATCCCCAGCCCGCACACGAACGCCGCCTGCGCCAGCCAGGAGTCTCGTTCGTCCACGCGATATTCGAGCAGGCACCTTATCACGCAGGCAAAGAGCAGCAGGCTGAGCATTTCGCTCGAAGCGGCCGTGGCATTCTCCCAAAAGCTCAGTTGCAGTCCGCACACCAGCGCGGCCAGCACGGGCGGAATCCAGGCCGCTTTGCCGCCTAGCAAGCCGCCGTCGTTGTGCTGCCGCAAACGCTGTTCAAGCGTTCGATCCTGCGGCAGCAACGAAACCGAACGCGCCAGCAGAACCAGGACCAGGGCCGCGCAGACCGCGGAGAGCACGTTCAGGGCCAGCGGGATGGCGGCGGCGGGCAGCCATCGCAAGGGCAGCGTCACCACCCAATAGACCGGGCTAAAGAGCTGCGGCTGCCATGCCCACCCCGACACCTCCGCCACATGCAGCAGGCTGCCGGAGGTGACCCAGCGGCTGAGCGTCACCAGGTACACCAGCAAAGCCCCCGCTCCCGTCAGCCAGGGCACGAGGCTTCGGAGCGACTTCCCGTTTCCGCTCACTTTCTGTTCCATTGTCATGTGGCGATGCAATGTTGAATCAATGTCCATCAAATTGGCAAGTTCAGTTTTGCTTCTGCCCCGGCGCGACCTGGCCCACGCGGAGGTCGCCGACGCATTCGACGTGCGAGGTCTGCGGGAACATGTCCAAAGGGATCATGTTCGCCACTCTAAAGACATGGCCCGCGCATAAAATGTTCAAGTCTCGCGCCATCGTTGCCGGGTGGCACGAGACGTAGAGAATCTGGCCAGGCCGAACCCGGCGCAGCGCGTCGATGGTGTCAGACCGGCAGCCCTTGCGCGGTGGGTCCAGCAACACCGCCGTTGCCTCGGGCCTCGATTGAGCCAGCAGGCCCGGCAGCAATTCCTCCGCCGAACCACTGACAAAATGGCCGTGCGTAACGCCTCGTCGGGCCGCGTTGCGCCGCGCGGCCTCAATCGCCAGCCGATCCAGTTCCACCCCCACGAACGAGTCCAGCAGGTCCGCCAGTTCCAGGCTGAAGAATCCTACGCCACAATAGACGTCTGCCACGCGCCGCAGGCCGCTGTCCCGAAGTCGTTCGCGCACCACTTCCACCAGCTTGGGCAACAGGAAAAAATTGTTTTGAAAGAACGAATCCGGCGGCACCTCCCATTCCTTGGGCGGAATGCGCAACACGACCTTCAAGCCGCCCTTTGGTGGTGGGTGGGCCCGGACTCGCTCAATTTCCCGGTTGAGGGCCGGCTCAGCGATTTGGCATTGTTCGATATCGACGACGAGCCGGCTATCGGCGCGGATGAATCCAATGTTCAGGCCGTGCTTGAACTTGTCCCATTGGCTTCGAATCATGATCCGGTTGCGGTAGCCGTAAGATTGCGGACACGGGATGATCGGCGCGACTACCGCGGGGTCCAGGCCTCCAATGCGCTGGAAGATGTCCGTGACCTGCTTCCGCTTAAGCTCAAGCTGAGTCTCATAAGCCAAATGCTGATATTGGCAGCCTCCGCATTCCCCAAAATAGCGGCACCGGGGTTCAACCCGCGCCGGCGAGGCCTCGAGCACGCGTAGCAGCTTCGCGCGCGCAAACCGCTTCCTGACTTCGGTCACCTGCGCCTCCACGACCTCACCTCGGACTGTGAAGGGAACGAAGACGACAAAATCATCGAGCCGCGCCACCCCCTCGCCACCGAAGGCCACGTCCTCGATTCTCAATTTCAGCTTCTCGTCCGGATGTGGACTCACCCTGCCATGCTACCGATCTTTACGCGCACGCGCCGATTCCGCGGCGTCCCGGTGCTCCGCGCTTTCCAGCCCGCGGCGCAGCGATACCAGGACGGACTTCAGGTCTCCTCGTAACAGCGCCGAAGTATCCAGCCACAGACCAGGGAAGACCTTGCTCTTGAGAAGACCACTGGCATCCGCTGGAATGTCCTCGTATTGGCCCTGCACCAACTCCCACCACACCACACGGCCTTCCCCCGTAATCCAGGCCATGTATTCACGCACGCCATTGCGACGATAAGCCCTCTTTTTCTGATGAAGATCGTAAGCGGCGGAGCTGCCGACAATCTCAACCGCCAACTCCGGGGCTCCTTCAATGTAATCGTCCTCCGAAAACCGAGCCTGCCCGCCGTTTTCAGGGAGTTTCAGCAGGACCAAGTCGGGTTGCGGCTCGTTGTCCAGGTCCAAGCGAACCGACGAGTTGTCGAAGCATTCCACTCCAGGCGTTTCGGAGGCGTACACTCCCAGCCACGTCCCAAGGAGGTTATGGGGCTTGCCGTGGCGTCGGGCTCGGACGGGTGAGGGCATATAAACGACTCCTTCGATGAGCTCCGCTTTCTTGACGAGGGGCATGCGCGCATAGCGGCGCTCGAATTGGGCGCGCGTCAGCCGATCCCCAGGCTCTAAGAGCGGCTCCGCCGCCATGGCGCTCTCCGAGTGCGCACCCGCTTGTGCAAGTGTTGCCATAGCTAAACTCTAAGACCGAACCAGGAGCAAGGCAAGCCTCAACGCAGGCGTCGGGGTCAACTCCGGGAGCGGGATTCGGGCGGGTTCGTTGGTGCCTCAACCGGGGCCGGCGGTGAATGGTCCGCTTCGATCGTTCCACGCTCGCGCTCGAACCGCTCTGCCACCTGCTCGACGCTCAGCGTGCTTGGCGCCGTCAGCAGACTCACCAGAACGTGGACGGCCAAACCAGCCAAGGTGGCCGGGATAGTTGGATTGCTCCAAAATCCCGCTCGCGACGGCACCCACATGAGCGTCAAGGCGACGGCCGGCGTAACCACCAGGGCGGCCAGCGCGCCCTGCCAGGTCGCCCGCTTCCAGAAGCGGCCCAGCAGGATGATAACCGCCAGACCGCTCATGGTCAGCGGCAGGAACTTCACCACAAACGTTACAATGGCCCCGGTGTAAAGCGCCAGGATCGTCGAAACCACGAACGCTCCCGCCAACACCCGCCGCACCAACTGAAGAGGCCGGTCCGGCTGGCGGCCCATGGCCAGTGGATACACATGGCGGACGTAAAACGCGCCCGCCGCGGCGGCGGAACCGTTGGCGGAGGAAAAAATCGCGGAGGTTATCGCCACCACAACCAGGGCGGCCAGCCACGGAGGAAGCACTGAAACGACTAGCCAGGGCAGGGCGTGGTCGGCATCTGGCAGGCGCGGATTAAGTTTGAAGGCGTACATGCCCACGATCCCGACCACCACGGAGAAGCAGATCGTGGTCGTCCCCGCCAGCACCGCGCCCCACCGCGCGCCGCTTTCCGATTGGGCGCCATACAGGGTGAGTCTGCGGTTGGGATCGGCGATGACACTCAAGGACAGGACCAATATCAGACTGGCGACCGCCCATTTGCCATAGGAGGCGGTCCCAAGGAACGAGTAGTAAGGCGCGGGAACCGCCTCCCGCAATCCGGAGAATCCCCTGACGTCACCCAAGGCAAACCACGTGAGAAAACCGAAACCCCCCAGCAGGATTAAGGCCTGGACAAAGTCGGTATAGACAACCGTTCTCAGCCCGCCCGGAATGGAAATGATGGCCGTGATCAATCCCGCCATCAACACGCACAGTTCTGGGTTCAACCCGGTAACGCTCACCAGCACGTCCCCGCCTCCCTTAATCTGGACCGTCAGCCAGCACAACTGCGACAGGAACAGGCTCAGGTTGGACACCTCCAGCACAATCCGGTTTCCCATGTAGTAACAGGCAATCTCCTCGCACAAGGTGATGAACTTATGCCGGCGCATCACCGCGTAAAACAGCCCGACCAGGACCGTGCCCAGCCCCAAGCCAATCGGGTAGGCGCAGCCGGCCCAGCCGTGCTGGTAAGCCAGGCCCGACGCCCCGATGACGACCCCCGTTCCAATTGAAGTCGCGGTGATGGTCCCGGCCAGAATCCACCAGGGCAGACCTCGACCGGCCACCAGGTAATCGGTGGCTTTCTTGACGCGCGCCATCCAGTACATGGAGATGACGAGCATGAGGCAGGCATAAATAACCAGCCCGATTAGAATGGCGCCGTGTGTTCCCATTTTCAGTGATTCCCATCTACCTAACAAATCTTCTTTCAGGGGAGCAATCCTTAAAGTACAAGAACTGACTATGTTCAATCAGACGATATTCGACGCGACCGCCCGCCTCGTTGCCTTGCTTATTTCGGCCCCGTTAGCTTTAACACGCGCGGGCGATTTCTTCCAATCCATTAGCGCCGGCTATCCCCAGGCCCTGGAGGTCCCTCGTGTCCAAGGCCCACCAATCTGGAAAGACCCTTCCCAGCTTGTGGATGCCCGTGTGCGGGACCTCATCGGCCGGATGTCTCTGGCGGAGAAAGTCTCCCAAACGCGCGCCGACGCGCCGGCCATCCCGCGCCTGGGCATGCCCTCCTACAGCTACCGCAGCGAGTGCATTCATGGCGTCCTGAGCACGGTGCCTGCCACGGTGTTTCCGCAGGTCATTGGCATGGCTGCCACCTGGGACACGCCCCTGATTCATGAGGAGGCGGACGTGATTTCCACCGAAGCCCGCGCCATTTACAACGATTACGCCGCCAAACACAACGGCAACTGCGTCGTTCATCACGGCATCAGCTTCTTCGCCCCAAACATCAACATCGTCCGCGACCCGCGCTGGGGCCGCGGCCAGGAAACCTACGGCGAAGACCCGTTCCTGACCGCGCAGATGGCGGTCGCCTTCATCCATGGGCTGCAAGGAGACAATCCCAAATACTTCAAGGTCATTGCCTGCCCCAAACATTATGCCATCCACGACGGCCCCGAACCCCAACGCCATCGCCTGGACGCCCGCCCCTCCCAAACCGACCTGTACGGAACTTACCTCCCGGCATTCGAGGCCGCCATCCGCCAGGCCCATGCTGGGGGCGTGATGGCCGCCTACAGCGCCTTCTATGGCGTGCCGGACTGCGCCAACCCGTTCCTGCTCACGACCCTGCTGCGCGACCGCTGGGGCTTCGACGGATTCGTCGTGTCCGATGGCGGCGCCATTCACGACATCTGGACGAGCCACCATTATGTCCCTACGCGCGAGGAGGCGGCCGCCGTATGCGTCAAGGCCGGCTGCGACCTGTGCTCCCAGGGGGCGGATTACGACCCTTTGGTCCACGCGGTGCAGCGCGGCTTCATCACCGAGAAGCAGATTGACCACGCCCTGGCCCGCGACCTCAGGGCCCGGTTCCAACTGGGCTTATTTGATCCGCCCGCCATGGTGCCGTGGTCAAGGCTCACCCTCGCGGATGATGACACGCCCGCCCACGAACAGTTGGCCCTGAAGGTGGCTCAGGAATCCATCGTCCTGCTCAAAAACAACGGCCTGTTGCCCCTGGACCGCGCCAGGATTAAGCGCATCGCCGTTATCGGACCGAACGCCAAATCAGTGCCGGCATTGAAGGGGAACTACGCCGGCATCCCGGCCCGGCCGGTGACGATTCTCGACGGTATCAAAGCGGTCGCCGGGCCGGATATCGAGGTGACCTACCAGCCGGGCGGTCCCCTGGCCCTGCGGCGCGACCTCTCCAACAGGCCGAGCCCAAGGACGCTCAATACCGCCATTGCTGCCGCCAAAGCTGCGGACATCGTCATTTATGTTGGCGGCCTCAGCCCCCAACTCGAAGGAGAGCAGATGAGACCAAGGTCGGCGGAGAGCCAGACCATCGGCTTTTATTGCGGTGACCGGACGCGCATCGAGCTGCCGTCCGTCCAAACCCATCTGCTGAAAATGCTCAAGGCCACCGGCAAGGCAGTCGTCTTTATCAACTGCAGCGGCAGCGCCGTTGCCATGCCCTGGGAGGCAAGAAATCTGCCCGCCATCCTTCAAGCCTGGTATCCGGGCGAACAGGGCGGACGCGCCGTGGCCGACGTGCTCTTCGGAAACGTCAACCCCGCCGGACGTCTCCCTGTCACCTTCTATCGCTCGACCTCGGACTTGCCGGAATTCGACGATTACTCAATGGCCAATCGCACCTACCGCTATTTTAAAGGCACCCCGCTGTTTGCCTTTGGCTACGGCCTCAGCTACACCAAGTTCACCTATACGCAAGCCCGCGTGGACCGACCGTCCTGCACCGCGGAGGACAGCGTGAAGCTCTCGTTCACGCTGGCCAACACCGGCGCCCGGGACGGCGATGAGGTCGCTCAAGTCTATTTCCACAAGTTGCACGCCGACCCCTCGCTGCCAAGGCTGGCCCTTTGCGGATTCGTCCGCGCGCACCTGGCCGCCGGGCAAAAACGAACCATCAGGATGAACATCCCGATTGAGCGATTCCACACCTGGGACATTGGCCGGAAAAAATACGTCGTTCGACGCGGCCATTACGAATTGCTCGTTGGCGCGGCCTCGAATGACATCCGTCTGAGTGTGCCTTTGCGGGTGGAATAGGCGCCTCATTTGGTCAGTTAAGTCCGGTAATATTCTCTGTTGCGACCGGTTTCCGTGTCCCAGGTGGGACATTGAAATGAGAAGGCGCGTCTATGTCCCAAGCTTCGCCAGCCGACTGCTATTGCCTATCGCACGTCCTTGACGGTAGCATTGCCCCATGAAGCGATGCACATCAGCCATCGGATTGACCGCAACCGCGCCCGCATTGGCGGCTTTTTGCCTGGCCTTGCCCTCCTTCCTGGGCGCCCAACCGTCTCCCCGGATCACCTTAATCACCAAGCCTGAGCTTTGGTCTCGAACCGAGTTTCGCCTGGCCAACATACCGACCGTTTCAAACCCGTTCGATCCGGACGTGATTCGAGTTGATGCGGCCTTCACCTTGCCCTCAGGTCGGACCGTATCCGTGCCGGGGTTTTGGTACCAGGATTACCGCCGTTCCCTATCGGGCAGGCGCCAGGTTCTGAAGCCGGTGGGCGTTGCGGAATGGCGAGTCCGCTTCACCCCGCCGGAGCCGGGCGAGTATTCTGTGGCGGTCACCGTGAGTACCAATGGGTCTGCTTACAGCAAGGCCACCCGGATGCATTTTTCAGTGAGCGGTTCAGCCCCGTCCGGCCATGCCGGGTATGTCCGCGTGGCGCCGAGCAGAGAATACTTCGAGACGACGGATGGCAAGCCGCTCCCGCTCATCGGCCATGATGTCTGCTGGCCTGGAAGCCGTGGCACCTATGATTACGACGACTGGTTCCCGGCAATGCATTCGGCCGGCGAGAACTTC
>JAJYHY010000254.1 GCA_021784555.1 bacterium | reverse complement strand
TCGGCGGCCTGGTCGAACTCGCCGCGCAGCAGGCGGCGGAGGGCCTCGAGGCGGGCCGCGGGCCAGTGGGAAAGGTTGGCGAGGGTGCGATTCTTGACCTTGCCGTTTTGACGGAAGGATTCGCGCAGGAGGAGGGCGGGCGGGGAGTGGCGGTTGGGAATGGTGGCGATATACATGACTCCTGTATATCACTGCAATTCATCCATGTCAAGACAAATATTACATATACATGCCTACATATCGGCCCTCTAATTCCCGCAACTCATCTGAACACAACCACTTCAGCCGATTGTCGCGGGGAAGATCCGTCCGAATCGGCTCACAAGCAGGCCTGAGGAGAACCTGAAATCGGCCTTCGTTCGGCACAGGCGGAGTCGATCATAAGCTGATGTCGAACCTGTTTTCATGCTTTGCGGGCGTCGCAAAACGACATAACGAACTCTTAATTGATAGGTTGGGGGTCGACTCCATCGTGGCTAACCAAGTCCTTTCGATGGAAGCGGTTAGGGCACAAAAACTTTGCGCAAGGAATATTGGCAATCCAATGCTAGTTAACATGGCGAAAATCCGTCAAGCTGCTTCGTTTCAAAGAGTTGTGCGCGCATGATAGAGCAACTGACTAAAAGGCAGAGGGTTGGCTTCTTCTATTGTTGCAAGCATCTCGAAAGGAATGGGTTATGTCGCCGCCTAATTGGGCCCTTTGCTCCATGCCTTTCGGAAAAATCGCAGCCAGTTGCCGTGCATGACGCCCTCGATGTCGGTTTCGGAGAATCCCTTCTGTTTTAGCATGTCCGGGAGGCGCTGTAAATCGGCGATGGTATCCAGGTCGCTAGGCGATTGCTCGCGGCCGAACCCGCCGTCGAGGTCGCTGCCAATGGCGGCGTGCGTGGAGTCGCCAGCGAGCTGGCAGATATGATCGATGTGAGCCACGATCATTTCTAGCTTGACTTGGGCGTTGTCGGCCTTGCCGGGCTCGTAGCCAGGCATCATCATCCAGGCATCCAGCGCCGCGCCGATGACGGCGCCGCGCTCAATCAGCGCGCGAAGTTGCTCGTCGGAATACTGGCGGTCACCGGGAACCAGTGCGCGGCAATTGTTATGGCTGGCGAGCACCGCACCGTGAAACGACTCCAGCGCCTGCCAAAATCCCCGGTCTGTCAGGTGCGTGGTGTCGAGGATCATTCTCAGCTCCTCGAAGGCTTTCAGAAGCGCGAAGCCCTTTTCCTTGATTCCGCCGGTTCCGGAGGTCCCGTGAGCATAGACGCCCTCGCCGTAGTGCGAGATTCCCACCACGCGCAGGCCCTCGTCCCTCCACCGGGCGGCGTCGTCGGGCGAAAGGATGGGGTCGGCGCCCTCCATGCTCAGGATGTAGCCGATCGCCTTTCGGGAGCCGCTGCGCCACTCGGCCAAGTGCTTCTCGACATCGGTCCAATTCCGCAGGCTGCGAAGCTCGCCCTCCTCTTCCATGATTCGGTAATAGGTGCGTTGCCCTTGGCCTATGGCGGAAGCGATTTCCGGACTTCTGTAATCCAACAGCGCCTCGTTCCTCGCCGTAGAGCGGGCCAGGATAGTGGCCAGACAAAAGGCAACTTCTCCGCGTCGCAGTTCGGGGAAGCAGACGGTGTTGGCGCCGCGATGGTCTTCCGTCGTGCCCGCTTCCGCGCGGCGAATCTCCTCGACCGGCAACCGCAGGTCGCGATTCCAGTTCAAAGCGTTCCAGGCCATGTCGAGATGCGCATCGAAGACGATCATTTGATCGTTTGCCATGGAGCCCACATCGGACGGCGACGCAAGCGAGTCCGAGCGCCGGCGGGGAACGGCGAGGGGTTTCCCCGCACGTCTTGCAAAAGCCAAATTCGCACCGACAGTAAGCTACCTGAGGCGCGCGACGCTACGAGCCCTTCGGGCGGGAGGAATCTCCCGGGGCGGCTTACCGATCACGCGCTCCTGTATAGCTTGGTGAGGACGAACTCGCGATGCCCGAGGGCCTCGCTGGCGGTCAGCCGCCCGTTCGCCGTATGCACCATCAGGTCGAGCAGTCTGTCCCCGGCCTGATCGAGCGTCAGGTTCCCGGTCAGGATTTCCGAAACATCCAGATCGATGTGCTCGCTCATGGTCTTGACCGTGAGCGGGTTGCCGGAGAGCTTGATCACCGGCTCGATAGGGTTCCCGACGATGTTGCCCTGTCCGGTGGGGAACAGGTGCAGCACGGCGCCCGAGGCGGCCCACAGCGTGACCGCTTCTGCGGCCGCCGAGGAGGTGTCCATGAACCACATTCCCTTGCCGCGGGGCGCTTCCGCGGGCTCGAGGCAGCCGACGAATTTGGCCTTCTTGCCGATTTTTTCAATATTCCCGAAGGCCTTTTCCTCGATGGTCGTCAGGCCGCCGCGGATATTGCCCTTCGTCGGCTGAGATTCCGAGAGGTCGTTGGTCTTGTTGACGACGATGAAATCATTGTAGTCGTTCCAGATTTTCATGAACTGCTCGGCGACTTCCGGAGTCGCGGCGCGCTTTTTCACGACGTGCTCGCCGCCGGTCAACTCCGAGGTTTCGCCGAACGAGACCGTGCCGCTAGCCTCGACCAGATAGTCGAACACCTTGCCCACCGCGGGACAGGAAGCGAGCCCGGTCGTCGTGTCGGATTCGCCGCACTTTGTGGAAACGTAAAGTTCCTCCAAGCTGCATTCCTCGCGTTGCAGCTCGCTGGCCGTCTGCACGAATTCCTTGGCCTTGCGCGAAGCAGCTTCGATGGTCTTCAGATCTCCGCTGCGCTCGATGGAAAATCCCGCGACGGGCTTGCCCGTCTTCGCAATGCCTTGAACGATGCGGTCCGTCCAGCCGGGTTCGATGCCGATCACCACGGCGGCGGCCACGTTCGGATTCGCGCCCGTGCCAATCAATGTGCGGAACGTTAATTCCAAATCCGCGCCGAACTGCAGCCGGCCGTAAGCGTGCGGGAGCGACATCGTTCCGCAGATGAGCCTTCCCACGCCCTCCGCAGCGTTATTGGAAATGTCGTCGAGGGGAAGGATGATCACATGATTGCGGATACCCACGCGGCCGTTCACGCGCCGATAAGCTTTGATTTTGTGCGTCTGCATGGCTCTCACCACCTTTTCGTTTTGAGATTGTGGACGTGGACGTGCTCGCCGGCGCGGATGTTGGCCACCACCCTGCCGATGTCCTCGCCGTACTTGATAACGGTATCGCCCACCTTGAAATCCCGGAGAGCGATCTTGTGGCCGAGGGGAATCTGCTGGAGGGACTTCGTTTTCAGCGCCGCGCCGTTGTCCAGCGCGAGGCCCGAAAGTTCCTTCCCCGGCTCGATGTCCACTACCGCCACCCCGACGTTGTCTTTCGCAGTGTGTACCAGAAAGTGCCTCATGGCTCCTCCTTGGAGAATGAAGACCGAACTTGCTCAACTATTGCCCGCCGCCCGACTGTCCCTGGAGGCGCGGACACCGGCGCACAGGATGTGACCCCCACTGGATGGACTCCGCCTCCAGAAGGCTCCAGGCCAGCGCCGCGGCTTCTGCGTCATCTGTGGCGTTGCATCCCTGGGCAAGCATTTCCGGTGGGATGCGGGCGGCGAGCGCCGGCCCAGTGGGTATCGCTCCGCGCGGGCGGACGGTTTTGGGGGGATCTGCCAGTTCGATTAGTAGAACATTCATTGTATAGACGGAATAAAGCCTATAGGCTACGCCAGAAGATGTCAAGGCCCAACCCGAGCCGGGAATTTTCCCAATGCTCTCCTGGACAGTCGACTTGAGGAGCCGGGGACGAGACGATTGTGTGCTGGTCGGTGTGCGGTAACAGATCCCCCTTACCGAACATGGGAAACAGCGAATGGTGCCGCAGCGGGAGAGTTGAATCATCAAGACCTGTTGCGTTTAGTCCCTGGCCGCAGCTCGCAATTCCATGGCTTACACCAACATCAAAGCCGCGCCGCATCCGACGCAGCGTCGCATGGGGAAGGAGCAAATACGGCATCGGATAGCGGCTGGAGGCCGCTGTAAAGAAGGGGTACCGTGCGGGATTGCCCCGGGAATTTGCATGTTCGTTACTGTGGTGATAGATTCAAATGTACGAATCCACAAGTGAGGACCAGCGGCGCACTTGGATACCTTGTGTATCGATTGAAAGCGCGGTAGATGATGGAGAGGACTGCCAGCCGGAGATTCGACCTGATTCGTCAATTATGAAACCGACCAAAAATCTCAAAAGCTATTCGGTTCCCGCCGTCGAGAGATCTCTTGACCTAATCGAGGCCATGGCCGGCAACTTCCACGAGCTGACCATCACCGAGGCCAACCGAAAGTTCAAGATCCCAAAAAGTTCCGTTTACGCTATTCTGCAGACGCTCAAAGCGCGCGGGTATGTCGAGCAAGACCGGGCTGATCGTTACTTTCTCACGTTAAAGCTCTTTAGCCTGGGTAGCGCTCTGGTGGACTCCCTCGACTTGCGAAGGGAAGTCTATCCTCTCCTGAAGGAACTTACGGAAAAGGCGAGAGTAACGGGGCATGTGGCGGTTCGCGATGGCGGACATGCCGTCTACATCGAGAAGGCGGAGGTTCTCGGCGCCATTCGACTGACCACGCGGGTGGGAAAGAGGATGCCCCTGCACTCCACGTCGATTGGGAAGGCCCTGATTGCACATCTTCCGGAAGACGAACTCGACCGCCTGATCAGGGAGCACGGGCTCCCCCGGTTTACACACCGCACCATCACGGGGACCCAGGAACTCAAGAAAGCACTGGCCCACGTCCGGACGGTCGGCTATGCAGTCAGCAACGAGGAGAATGAGGATGGTGTACGCGCGGTGGCGGCACCGATTTTCGGCCACGACGGTCAGGTGGCCGCCGCAGTGAACTTGGGCGGCTCGACGCTTCAGATCAAGCCCGAGGACTTCCCTTCCTTGGGGAAAATGGTTCGCGCCACGGCCCTCCGCATGTCTCGCGTGCTCGGGTATCGGGGAGAGGAGACTAGGTGAAGCTGAACCGCTTGGTCCTTTCGGCGGCGCGCTCCTGAACGTTCCGATATAAACTGTGGCCGTGGGCGTCGATGGCCACCACCAGCGGCCCGAAATCCTTCACCCGAAACTTCCACAGGCATTCAGGCATCAGGTCGTCCCACCAGACTTCCTCAATCTCTTCGATCTGCATGGTTTCCAGGGCTGCGGCGCCACCCACGATGGCCAGATAGACCCCTCCCCATCTTCGCATCGCTTCCACGCTGGTTTCGGTGAGGCCCGCTTTCCCCACGATGGCGCGAACCTGATAGCGCTCCAGCAACCCGGGTACAAAACGATCCATGCGGGTGCTGGTGGTCGTTCCGATGGAAATCTTTTGGTATCTGCCGTCCGGTAACTTCTTAACTCCCGGCGCAGTGTGAAGGCAAATGGCGCCCGTCAGGTCCGCCGGCGGTTCAATTTTATCATCGAAAATGCGGATTTGCGTGGCATCGCGAATACCGAAAATCGTTCCGTCAATCCGGACCGTATCCTCTAATTGCAGTTTGCGGACGTCTTCTTCTTTCAAGGGGGGTACCAGAACGTGCTGTGCCATAGTATTGTCCTCCTCATTCCAGTCCCATGGCCCGTCCCTGCATTTGAGAGGCTGCGGGCTTATTTCCAGGAGACATTGCCGTAGGCATCCAGCTCGGCCTCAGCGCGCTCTCCCCGCCAGCACTGAATGTTGACAGCGACGGGATTCTGACTGATGTGCGTGTGCGCCCACTCAATGTTGACGGCCATCGCCGTGGTGACTCCCCCCAGCCCCTGCGGCCCGATGCCCGTCTGATTGATCAGGTCCAAAAGTTCGTCCTCAAGTTTCGCCACATCGGGATCGGGATTGTGAGTCCCAAGATGGCGGAAGGTACTGGCTTCTTTCGCCAAGCCCATGGCGATGTCGGACGTGCCCCCCAGTCCAATGCCCACAATCATGGGGGGACAGGGGCGGGCACCTGACTCGAAGATGCACTGCACGACAAATCTCTTGATGCCCTGTATGCCTTCAGAGGGGTTCAGCATCTTCAGGAAGCTCATGTTCTCGGAGCCCGAACCTTTGGGCGCCATCTGCAGCTCGATGCGGTCCGAGTCGGGCACGAAATCCAGCTTGACAACGGGAATGCCCTCCCCCGTGTTCGTCCCCGTGTGCTTGCGCGTCAAGGGATGAACGGTGTTGGGACGCAGGGGACGTTCGGCGGTGGCACGTGCGCACCCCTTGCGCAGGCTGTCCTTCAGCCGCCAGAGGTCCATGTCCAGCTTGCCCCCCACCGCTACCTTGAAGACCGGAAGGCCCGTATCCTGGCACACCAGGGTCTTCTGCTCGTCGGCCACCCGGATGTTATCCAGGATGGTGAGCATGATCCCGCTGGCGGTCTGGTTACCTTGTTGCTTCTCCGCCTCCAGTCCCCGGCTGAGCCCGGCGCGCACGTCGGGAGGAATATCCTGCAAAGCCTTGATATAGAGGTCCCGAGCCACTACTTCCAGAGCGTCGTAAATTTCGGGGCTTGGTTTCATGAACCCTCTCTTTCTCCCACCCTGGCATGCAAAAGTTCCGGTGGGGTTACGCGGGTGAATTCGATCGGCTCGGTCACCAGCTTCATGCCGCCGTTTCCATCTGAAGTAATCAGAATCTTCTTCAGCCACTGGGGGTCGGATTGCGGCAAATCCGACCGGTAGTGTGCCCCGCGGCTCTCGCGGCGGTAGAGCGCCGAGTGCGCCACCATCTCCGCGACGATATTCAAGTTGGCCAGATTGATTGCCGCGTTCCATTCCAGGTTGAACGCGGGGTCTCCCGAGACCTTGACGAGGCGAGTTTGCTCCCCCAGGCGGCTCAGTTCGTCCAGCGCCGCATGCAGGCCCTGCTGGTTGCGAACGATGCCGACTTTCTCCCACATCAGATTATCCAGTTGCTCGCGCAGGGCGAAGGCGTTCTCGCCCCGGTCGAATTTCAATGAGCGCAACCAGACTTCGGCCAGATCGCGAACCTGGGCCTCGGAAGGCTCCTCCGAACGCGCCCCTTCGAGGTAGCGCACCATGCTGTCCCCGGCTCGCGCCCCGTACACAATCGAATCGGCCACCCCGTTTCCACCCAGCCGATTGGCGCCGTGAACGCCTCCCGCATCCTCGCCCGCGGCAAAAAGGCCTTCCAGATTGCTATGGCAGTCCACGTCAATCTTGATTCCGCCCATCTGGTAATGCGCGCTGGGAGAGACCTCCACCGGCTCGTGCAGCAGGTCAAAACCGTACGTCGCGCAGCGCTCCACCATGCCCGGAAAATTCTTCAAGAGGAATTCCTCGCCCAGGTGACTGGCATCGATCTTCACCCCGCCGTGCTCGGTGCCGCGCCCGGCCATAATCTCCAGGTAGCTGGAACGGGAGATCACATCGCGCGTAGCGCGCTCCATGCGCTCGGGATCGTAGCGCGACATGAAGCGCTCACCCCGGCCGTTGAACAGGCGGGCTCCCGCCCCTCGCAACCCTTCCTCGAGCAACCCTCCGGTGGCAATGGAGTTGCCCACCAGCAGGCCGGTGGGATGAAACTGCACCATCTCCATGTCCACGAAATCCGCCCCGGCGCGCCACGCCATGGCCATGCCGTCGCCGGACTTTTCCAGCGATGGGGAAGAGATTTTGTACATGGCCGCTCCGCCGCCGGTGGCGATCAGGGTCGCCCGGGAGCGCACCATAATGAATTGTCCGCTGCGGATGTTGAGAACCAGCGCGCCCACCACCCGGCCGTCGCGAGTCAGTAGGTCCAGCCCGCGCGTTTCCTCCAGAACCTGGATGTCTTCTTCCAGGACGTAGTCTCGCAGGTTGGTCATGATCTCAATGCCGGTCAAGTCGCCCTTGTGAACGGTGCGGTCGAACGACTGCCCCGCGAAAGGTTTCTGGTGGATGGTGCCGTCGTCATTGCGGTCGAACAGGCATCCCAGCTGGTTTTCGAGCTCGATGATCCGCCGGGGAGCGTCTTCGACCAGGGTCCAAGCCAGCTCCTGGTCGTTCAGATACGCGCCGCCCTTCAGCGTGTCGTGGAAATGTTTTTCAAGGGAGTCAGCGGAATTGAGGACGGCGTTGTAGCCGCCCTGCACCATGCGCGTGCAGCCGCATTGCCCCAAAAGCCCTTTGACCACCACCACAATCTTCAGGCGCGGGTCCTCGACGTGGGCGTGCATCGCCGCCAGCAAACCCGCCCCTCCAGCGCCAAAGATCAGGATGTCCGCATCCAAATGCTCAAAGCTCATAAGCGGCTAAAAGCCATAATCCCCCACCAAGCCCAAACGGCACCCACCAAAACCAGCGCGATGTTCAGGACGGCCACTCCCCGCCTCTCCAGGCGGCCGTAATCCAGGATGATGTTCCGCAGGCCGTTCAGCCCGTGATACAGGGCAATGATCAAAAAGGCGATGTCAATCGCCTGCCAGGCGGGGTTGGAGATTCGGGCCAGGATCGCTTCATAGGTCAGGTTGCCGCTCCGCAGCTGCGCGGTCATGAAATGCTCCACCCAGAAATGCGCGGCAAGCAGGACGATCAACAAGCCGCCCGTCACGCGCTGCAAATACCATTCCCAAGCGCTTCGAAACATAGTCAGACCTTCAGCACCGCGTCCAGAAATATGGGAATCGCTCCCGCTAGGAATACCAGAATCCCGATCCCGACGGTGACCCACCAGAATAAATGCCTCTGCTTCTTCATCCCGATGTCCAGGTCCACGAGGGTAATCCGGATGCCGTTGAGAGCGTGAAGCACCACCGTGCCCAACAACGCGATTTCCAGCAGTTTGAACAACGGGCTGGAGAACGTGGCCATCGCCGCGTCGAAAGCGACCGGACCCTGGCTAAGCTTGCTGATGGTTTCCACATGCAGGAAGAGATAGAACAGCAGGAGTAACCCGGTCGCGCGCTGGATAAACCAGGCGACCATGCCGCTGTATTGCCAGCGATACTTCCGGACAGCTTGGCGCAAGTAGAGCTTCATGGCTTCAACAACCTCCCGGGCCAGAGCAGCGCCCGCTTGATGCGCACGATCGAATCCGTCACGTCGATATTGCGCGGGCAGGCGGCCGTGCAGTTGAACTGGGTATGGCAGCGCCAGACGCCGTCCAGGCTTCGGTCAAGAATCTTCACGCGCTCTTCCCGCGCCGCATCTCGAGGATCGAGGATGCGCAAAAAAGCCTTGTTAATCGCCGCCGGCCCCAAGTAATGGTCGTTCATCCCCACGATGGAACAGGCGGCAAAGCAGGCGCCGCAGGTGATGCAGTCCCGCTTGGTGGGCGTCAGGAGGCGGTACTTGGAATCCTTGGGAATCCGTGCCAGCTCCGCCGAGTCGGGATTTCGCGGGCGGAACGCCGGCTTCGCCCTTCGCCACTGCTCGAAGAAGGGTTCGAGAGAAACCGCGACGTCCTTGACGATGGGATAGTGAGGCAGCGGCTCGATGGTGACGACGTCCGACTCCAGGCTTTTCACCAGCGTCGAGCACGCCAGGCGCGGAATGCGGTTGACGTACACGGCGCAGGTGCCGCACATGCCCACGCGGCAGGAACACCGGAAGCCCAGCGAGCTGTCCTGCTCCCGCTGCACTCGGAACAAGGCATCGAGCACGCTCATCTTTTCTTCCAGCTTGACTTGGAACTCGTCGAAAGCCTTGCCGTTGCGCGCCGGGTGACGCGAGACCCGAAGTGTTATGTTCAATTCCACGAACAGCCGACCCGCGAATCGAACTAAATTTTACGCAGGCGCGCTGCCGCTGTCAACCAGCAGAATCAGAAATTGAACTCTGAGCAGCCCCAGGCTGGCTCGTGGGTTCCGTATTGATCCCGCAAGAATGTTTATGTCACTCTTCCGCGTGCAGCGACTTGCCAGGCCTGAGCGACTTTTCTATGGCTGATCCCATAGATTTCATTGTGCATGTTGATTGTGGAGCACACATGGTTAGGGATCACGGTGAGCCTTTCGCCCAGGCGATAGCGCCTGGATGACTTGGTGATGTCCAAATGACCATGCTCTTCGGACATCGCATCGAAAACGGCATCGTGGTCTTCCAGGATCAGTCCGAATCCACGGCCATCGCCCGCCAGGAAGCGGTCGGAGGAAAAGGTCTTTGACCCGCCATCTGTGATCACTCGCCCCGAGACCGCGGTGCTAACGACCGTGACGATGACCTGAGCTGCGCAATCGTGTATTTGAGCTACGCCTGCGCCTACCATGTTTCGGTCGTTGAAGATATACATTCCGGGACGAATCTCCGTTAGCGTGTGGAACTCGTGGGAGAGGTAAGCGGTTGGCGTCGATCCCCCGCTCACAACCGATACGGGTATCCCTTTCTGCTTTAAGGTGTCCATGGTCTTATCGAGGAGCAGGTTAATGGGTCCTATTAAGGTTCGGCGCTGCTCAAGAGTTGTGAGAAGATGCCCCGGGTAGAACATCAGCCCGAGGAATTTCAAGGCAGGGAGACTGAGTACTTTCTCCGCCAGCGCGATGGCGGCTTGTTCATTGGCGACCCCGCACCGATGGAATCCGACATCGATTTCTATGAGGATGCCCACGGATGTACCTTGTTCTTTTGCCTGAATTGAAATCGCACAAGCTGATTCTTCGGAATCGATTGAAACCGCCAGTTGAGCTCGTTCAGCGAGGCGAGCGAGCCGCTGGGCTTTTTGTGGGCTGACAATAGGGTATGCCAAAAGGATATCTTTAATTCCTGCCTCGGCCATGACCTCGGCTTCTCCAATTTTCGCCACAGTGATTCCGTCTGCGCCGCTACGGAGCTGTTGCCACGCCAATTCGGGTATTTTGTGCGTTTTGGTGTGAGGGCGAAGCTGCAAGTTATATTTCCGGCAGTAACTTGCCATGCGGTCTAGATTCCGACGCATCACATCGATGTCAATGACGACAGACGGTGTATCCAGCTCATCGACATTCATCAGCTTATCCCTCCCTTCGCGGAAGGCGGGCTCCCGCGGCGCACACAGCGAGTCAACCGAGTCCGAGCAGGCCAAGGGTGTCACGTTCAATGAGGGCAGTAAGATGCTCTTCGGATAGACGCGCTAGCCCGCTGTTTCCGGGGACCTGATTAATCGAACTCAAAGCTTTTATCAACTCTTGAGGAGTAGTAAATGGAAAGTCAGAACCAAACAGGAGTTTGTGCATGACGCCATACTCCGACGCCAAAACGAGCCCGTTATAGAACTGCCACGGACGGTAGCAGAGCGCAGAAACATCGGAATAGAAGTTCGGCTGCTTGCGGATGAGAACTAAAGTCTCATCAATCCACGGATGTCCCAAATGCGCAATCACCATGACGAGATCCGGATATGCTAATGCAACATCTTCGAGAAGAAGCGGATATGAGAATTTCAGGGGCGCCTTCCGCGAGAAAGTTGTGCCTTGATGAATTAGGATGGGCAGCTTCTTTTGTTGGCAATACTGATATATGGGTTGCATCCGACTGTCCATGGGATGACAATTCTGATAAATCGGGCCGAGCTTAACGCCGGACATATTCAATTCTTCTATCGTACGGTGAAGCTCATCCAGGTAGCCGGGCTCATTCGGATCGATCGATGCAAAGCCAACCAGCTTGTCTGTGTGCTGGCGAACGTAATCGACAACATAATCATTGGGCACAACCAGCCCCACGTGTTGTGCTCTCAGACCAAGAACGATGGCCTTGTCTACTGCTTGCATTGCCTGCCAATGGGCTTCCCAGGGTGCATCAAGGTTGAACGATTCGCTTCGGGCTCGTCCTGCCTCCGCCAGGAGCTCTTGCGACCAGTGTTCCAATCTCCAAACGTGCGTGTGGCAATCAACGATCATTGCAATTCCTGACGCAACTCGGCCGGAATTATTCCGGCGCCCTCAAGATCACTACTCACATCTTGCCGGACGTCAGACCTGCAGCACCTTCTACTGGCTCGAAAACTACTCCCTAAATGCAATGCTTTTCAAGGCCTGGCGCTCGGCCGGCCGTCTCGGCGTCCAACAAATAGGACAAAATATGCCTTCGTCCTTTTAAGCTGTGGTCCCGACCGAGCGAGAGGGGTAGTAGACTGGGGATCGTGATTCGATTGAGAGACCGCTTGCGGAAGCGGCGGTATTCGTTCCTGAGATGATCTCGGTTTAAGAGTGCAGTGCAGTCATGGTGCCGAGAATTTGCTTGCTGCGGGGGCATTGTCCATCCCGACTCGAAATTATGGGTAACTTGGCATCTGCCGTCGAAGGCATCGAAATGCTGTCTTAGGGAGTGTGCTGCAAGTGAAACGTCTGGAAGGAAAGGTTGCCCTTGTCACGGGCGCGTGCCGGGGCATCGGAAGGAGCATCGCACTGTGCCTCGCCGAAGAAGGGGCCGACATGCTTATTAACGATTATCTGCATGCCGCCACGATCCTTCGCTAAGTATGTTGGCGGTGCCGAATGCGGGCACAGCCGAGGGATCAAGGCGGGTTTTCAACCCGGGCGGCACTGCGGATAGGAGAAACGGGCTG
>JAJYHY010000656.1 GCA_021784555.1 bacterium | reverse complement strand
GTTGGAGATGTGAATCTGGGCCAGCGAGTCGCGAATGGTTGCAAGGACCACACGCTCCAGGCGCTCGGGGCCTCCGGGTTCCTCCGTGTGGTTGCTGGGGCCGCCGCTTGACTGTGCGACGATAGCGCCCTGTTCATCGGCAACAACCGTTTTGGTGGCCGTCTGGCCGCCATCTACTCCGAGAAAAAGCTTCATGACCTCATTGTCCTTTTTCCATGGTTAAACGCGCCGCGCCCCTCAGAAACGGCGCGCGGAGACTGCTCTTCGGCCCGGCAGTCGCTGGCTTTCGGGCAGGCCGCAATAAAGCGCCGGGAGAGCCATTCAAAATCGGTGATGGCCGTTCCCACCACGACCGCGTAAACGCCCAGGTCAAAGGCTTTGCGGACATGATCAGGTTCATGCACGCGCCCCTCAAGGATGACGGGAACATCAACCTCACGCACAAGCTGCCGGGCAAGGTGAAACGCCGGCCCCTTGTAATGTTCAGTTTCTTTTGTGTAGCCGCAAAGCGTCGTGCCGATCATGTCAAACCCCAGCTTTGCCGCGTTCAGTCCTTCCCGGAGGGTTGCGACGTCAGCCATAAGAAGCACGTCGAAGTTGTCCTTGGCGGCCGCGACGATATTGGCCAGTTGCTGGCGCCGTGGGCGGGGGCGCTCGGTCGCGTCCATGGCGATAACCTGCGCTCCAGCGCGATAAACCCGGCGGACAGATTCGAGCGTCGGCGTTATGTAGACTTCGGATACGGGGTCGTTGATTTTTTCAATGCCGAGCACGGGGATGCGCACCGCGCGGCGGACCGCCCGAATGTCGCGAACGCCACGGATGCGGACGGCAACCGCTCCTTGTTCCTCAGCCACCGTAGCCATTGCGGCAACGAATCTGGCCCGGTCAAGCGCGGACTTCAGTCGCGGCTGGCAGGAAACAATCAGTCCGTTCTTCAGTCGTGATAGCGTACTGTTCTTGTTCAAAACGTCCAATAGTATATTTCACCTGCACGGGCCGGGGGAACCATTTTGCAGCCGGCGGAATTTCGCGTTTCGGCATCAAGAGTTGATGCAAGCAACTGCGTAAGTATATTTCCGGAGTTAGTTAGTCGATGTACGGGTGGGGGCACGGATATCTCGGTCATCCGCTTGCGGAAACGACGACGTGTTCTGCGTAGCTATTTGCCGGCGGGCGGAGCATCTATGGCATCAAACGTGCCGTAGTGTGGCGTGTCTGCGGTCAACGCGTAAGTTGCTTTGCGCCCCACAAACGTCCACCAAGACGGGCATCCTTGGCGCACACGCCGCCGAATTCGCGATGTGATTGCCGCAGGCAGCGACTCCGAGATCCGAAATACCCTTCGGCATCGCGCATAAGAGCCACGCCAGGGCTTGGGAGATTGTCAATCTAACCGCGCACACCCATCGGCGGTAACGAACCCTCCGGGCTGCCACCCTTGAGGGGAAATACCACCGAAGCACCGAAGCGGCTCGTGCTCAGAAATCAAAAGTCAAACCGTGCGCTGAGCTGAATTTCGCGGCCCGAGCCCTCGGCCATGGTGATGGAGCCGAACTGGGGGGTATTCACGAAGTTGTTCGGATAGCCCCAGTTGCTATGATTCAAAGCGTTGAACGCTTCCGCCCGAAAAATGAAATGGACCCGCTCAGTGATTGCAAACTGCCTTTGCAGGGCCTGGTCGAGATCCACGTAGCCAGGCCCGAAGACAGTATTGACGCCGGCATTGCCAAACGTGTACGGAGCGGGCGCGGCAAAAGCCGCCGGATTGAACCATTGGGCTGTGGTGCGCGTTCCGGCAGGGAACACGGACTGCCCGGTGACATTGCCGCGGATAGGATTCTGCCCCAGCAGCGTTCCCGCATTAGCTGTGTCACCAAAAACCATTATCGTAAATGGCATGCCACCCTGGGCCGTAAAGATGCTGCCAAGCGTCCAGCCTGAAGTCAGCCGGCGGAGCAAGGTACGACTCCCCCATCCTGGGACGCTGTAAACCACGCTGGCGACAAAACGGTTTGGAATATCCATGCCATTGAGTCCTTTCTCAGCCGCCAGGTCCGAGTTGTTCTGGGGGATCGAGGCTTGCATCATGGCGGAGCGGAAGTCGGGAGCGTCTGTGAGACTCTTCGACCACGTATAATTCGCCAGAAACGTCAGGCCATTACGAAACTCCCTGCGGACATCAACCCAACCCGCGTCATACCAACTATTGGCGGTATTTTCCAGGTAGTTGATGGCTGAAACCGGAAAGGTGTTGCTCTGGATAGCAAAATTCTCGGGATTATCTCCGGCGAAGGAAGTGCCGGGAAGGAACGTAATGGTCTGATAGGGACGGCGAGGCTGCAAAGGTCCGGGGCCGGGCGGCGCATTGTTGATTAAGTGGGCACGCTGCAGGTGGTATCCCCGAGAGCCCTGATAGCCGGCCTCCAGCACGATATTTCCTGGAAGCGCCTTTTGAACAGTAAAGCTCCATTGATTAAGGTACTGGGCATGAGAATGTGGGTCGAGGGAATTGAAGCTGACCACCGTCTGGC
>JAJYHY010000253.1 GCA_021784555.1 bacterium | reverse complement strand
AAGGCGCTTGCGGCTGGAACCCGCGCCCGTCCAGGGGCGTGCCGCCGGGGCAAATAGTCAATCCACCTCGGCACGCTCACCGACATGTCCAGCGGCAGATGGATCATGCGCGGGTTGCCGCTGGAGCCGCAGGTGTGATCGCCCATGCTGGCCAGGTCCGGATCGCCGCTCATCATGGCAACGAACGACTCGTTGCTGCTCATGCATTTCTGGCCGATGAGGAGCACCACCGGGCGGTTGTAACGCCAAGGGCCGCGCGGGGTGACGGTGCGCTCGAGCTTGGGGGTGAGGTCGGTATGTTTGGGACCGTTTCGGAACTGACTGTAGGCATAGACAAAGTCGTTGGTCAGGAAGCGCCCGGCGACTTCCAGAGCCAGGTCTTCACTGCCGCCACCGTTGAGACGGACATCGACAACCAGGCCGCGCGTCTTGCGCATCTTCTCCAACGCCTCCTGGCAGAGCACGGGCACCTCCCGATGCGACCAGTTGTAAATGGCAAGGTAGCCGATATGGTCGGCCGTCACCGCCCATTCGACGCCGGAACCTATGTCGTTCAAGCCGCCGAGGATGGCGTTCTCCGCCTGGGGGTTGGCGTTGGCAAAGCGCGGGCGGTTGAAGGCCGGCACGTAATTGCCCGCCACCGTAACCCAGATATGCAGGTCACGGAGCGGCTTGAGCATTTCGGCGCAAACACCGGCAAATTCATAAGCCGATTTGGCCGCCAGCGCCTTGGGACGATACTCCTGGCGCAGTTTGTTCCAATCCACCTCCGGGCGAAGCACAAACATCGCGTAGTCACGGTTGTATGCCCGCCACAACTCGTCAAAGGCCTGGGCCGCCAGGGCGGGAGTGCAGGCGGATGCGAGCCTGACCGCCCGGTTTTCAAACGCAGCGATGTACTCCGCGGAAGGCGCCTGGGTATTGACGACGAAGAACCGGCGCACACCTTCTTTTGTATCGGCATCCACCGTGAGCGCCTCCGGCGGAGGAATCATGGCGTTCATCCCCGCGTGCCAGCTTGAAAAGAACTTGGCGCCGGCAATCACGCGCATTTCGGTGAGAAGGTTTGTGTCGCCGCCGGCCGAAACGGTTTCGGGCGGGAAGAGGCGGTCGATTTCCCTGGGATGAAACCGTAGCCAGACGCTGGCGATGGATTCCTCGCCCGTTGCGGCCGGGCTGGCGAGCTTGCCGGTTTCCCGCGGAAGGATGATCGCCCAGACCGCGCCGTCCGTGCAATGGCCGATGCCCAGATCGGCGGCGCCAATGTCGATGTGCAGGTCGGCCACGTCGAGTCTGAATTTCGAGAGACGGTACAGGTCGGCCTCGGTGAATTGCCAGGGCCGGGCGCGGTTCGGTGACGTATCGCCGGAGGTCATGGTTGTGGGGTAGCGTTTGAGGAGGTCGAGGGTGTCCGCTCTCGAGGTTGTGGCTGCGAGAATGAGGGCGGCGGCAATCGCCCAGATGGGTCTCGGATGTGATTTTGCTTTCATTGATGATAGCTGACCGGTGAGGCAAAAAGATGGGGGCAAGAAGATGAAAAGAAAGACATTTTCTTGCCTCCATTTTCTTGCCGTTTGTCTTCATTTTCTTCCCGTTTTGGGCTTTCGTCAATTCGCCGGACCCTCGTAGATTGCATCTTCGGGATTGTCCCAAAACTCAAACGACTTTTCGCTCGCACGAAGCCACGCGAGGTCTTCGAGGTTGATTTTCAGATGACGTGGCAGTTCAGCAAGCAACTGCACTTGTTCGCGCGCCTCCAGACGCTCGATAGCTTCTGTAATTTCCGGAATCGAACTCACGCTCAAAGAATATCAGTTCTGAGCAAGTCTTCCAAGCGCATGCAACGCCCTCGCGGTGGCCGCAGCGTAACGGACCGGCGGACTCCAATACAACCCGCAATGCGCGGTTTCTACCTTAGATCCCTTTCCAGCCTCGCCATTATGGAACCGCCTTGCGGTTCGGATTCGATAATCTTGCCTTCGGGGTTGATCAAGAATAAGGCCGGAATTCCTTCCACGCCGTAGGCCCCCGGCACGCTCGTGGTGGACCAGTCGCCAAGATAGCCTTGCGTCCACGGGAGATCGTTCTTCTTCAGGAATCCGCGGAGGTCGCCAATGGCCTTGTCAAGACTGAGGCTGACGATGACGAAGTCCGGTCTGCCGCCGAATTTCTGCTGAACCTGCTTCAGATATGGCAATTCGCCGAGGCACGGACCGCACCATGTTGCCCAGAAATCCAGTAACACGTATTTGCCGCGAAAATCGGACAACTTGAACTTGCGCCCCTCTATGTCCGTCGCCTCGAATTCCGGCGCGGCCGTCTGGCCGAGTTTGAAATCCGGTTTGAGCGAGATTTCGAGCGTGCCGATGTCCAGCGGCTTGTTCGCGTTGCCGTCGCCGGGTTCGGGCACCTGGAACGATTTGGTCGTGTTCGCAATGAACTTGGAATAGGCGAAGGCATCCGGCTCTCGCGGGTCAAGAATTTGGATTTGCATTTCGTATTTACCCGGCACGACTTCGTCGATGCGGAAGGAACCGTCCGCGGCAACCCGGACGGGATAATTCCGCATGTTATCGAAGCCCCGCTGGATGTCGGGCCGTTCCCTCCACTTTTCAAATTCCTCGCGCGTTAGGAATTGTGGATGACGCGGGGCAATCGAGCTTGCACGAGGCGGATAGGCCAGTCTTTGCCAATCAATCGGCACGTAGGGATTGGTGATTTTGAAGCGGCCGATGACGGGCCGGCCTTCTCCCCCGAGTTTGATTCTGGCTGTCTTCCCGGGCCGGACCTCAACCACCTCGCCCGGTCCCGAACTGGCGCCCCGCCCCATGGGAATCATTCGATAGATCCGGAATTTGCCGGGAGGTACAAAGTCGAAGGCGAACCGGCCATGGGCGTCTGAGGTCGTTCTAAGTTCGGTCCGAAGGCTCTCCGGCCAAGAGGCGTTCGCAGAACTCGCCCACACCCCCTCATTGGTGACAATGGTGCCGTATTCCCAAACGCTCCCCTCAATGCGACCCCACGGTTGCAGCTTCACCGTGAGATTGGCGGCCAACCTGTTCGTCTTGATCTCGGCAAATCCCTCGTCATGCACTGCAATGAGACCCTGTGCCGCGTGGTCGGTATTCAGACGAAATCTCCCTTGGGCGTCGGTGATTTGGAAGCCGCCCGCCAGCGGCGATGAGAGCGAGGGTTTGCCGGAGAGCAATAGTCTCGAAGCGGGCAGCTTGAGCGCAACTTGAGCCCCGGCCACCGGTCGGCCATTGCCATCCAGCACCGTCCCGGAGATTTGAGGCACAGGCTTCAGCTCGACGTTGTAGGAGACATCGCCCACGTCGTTTTTCCTGGAAGAGAACATCCGCGAAATCGTTGGAGCGTACCCATCCGCTCTGAATCGCAGCAGGCATTCATACGCGTACCCGCCCAGCCACGTATCGGCGTACAGCCGCCCAAGATCGACGGAATAGACGCCGTTGGAACCAGGCAGCGTCACGATCTGATAGCCTTGTTCGAACTCCCTCGGGTCGCCGCGCCCCATCCAGTCAACACGGAAAGCCCTAATTGGTCTCTTGGTTTCGGCGTCAAGCACCCTCCCAGTGATATGCAATGCCCCGTTCAGGCGGATGCTCAGCTTCTCATTCGGGCGGGCTTGGACCAGCTTGGCTTGAGTGATGAAGCCATCCTTCTCGATTTGCAGTTCGAACCTTTTGGACGGGGCGTGATTCCACGCAAATCGTCCGCTCTCATCGCTGACTGCCTCCCAGTGTATGCCGCGCCAGATGCCGAAATCGGAAAACGTGATTCGCGCCCCGACAACCGGGGTTCCGGCTTGCGCATCGACAACTTGGCCTCGGAGAGATACCCCTCTTGTCAGGCGCAACTCGACTTCAGAATTTGCGGCGGGATCACATTCCGCGACCGCAGGCGCGTAGCCGGGCGTTTGCACCCGGAAAAACAAATGCCTCGGCGGTGCATGCTCAATGGTGAACTTGCCGGCTGCATCCGTCGTCACGGTGCGCTCCCCCAGCAACTGGTCGCGCGCGTGCGGCGATACCAGCAATTCAGCCCAGTTCACTTGAATCCCAGAAACTGGGTTGCCTGCCTCATTGACCACGCGGCCGGTCAGCCTGGTCCCTTTTGACAGGATCGTTCGAACCCGGCGCGCCTTCAAGTCGCTGAAGTCCACTTTCACCCCTTTCCCCTCCGCCTCCATGGCGCTCGTAAGTGCGGTGGAACAAGTCGCGTCCGCGAAACCCGGCTGATGAACTCGAAGCGAAGCCCACCGGATCGTCGGCCAGATACACTTGGCCTTCCAGTGGCCGCTCGCGTCCGTCGTCGCGATGCGCTTGCCGCTGGGGACGGTCCACGTTTCGGCGTGGTCGAAAGACGGCGCGCGGCCTGCGCCCAGAAGCAGGTTCATTGGCTGGTCAAACGTGATTTGAGCGCCGGCGACCGGTTTGCCGGCCTCGTCCGTGACGGTTCCCCCGATCTCCACGCCCGGACTCAGTTTGATTTGGTATTCGCCCCCGAGCGCTGACAATTCCTGGTCCACCCATTCGCCGCGCAACGCCAGGTAATTCGATGCCTCCGCTTGATAAGCCAAGGATTTCAAGCCCGGCGCCGGGAACTGGATCGTTGCGCGTCCATCCCTCCGCGTGACCGCTTCAATCTTGCGAGAATCACCACCGTAATACCTCAAGGTGTAGGCGACGTTCACGCCGGCGAGCGGCGCGCCCGTGTCGTAGTCCGTGGCTCGGATGGCGAAAGGCCGTACCGCGGATGGAGTGCGTCCTGCTTGGTGGCGCCCGCCCGCGTTGTCAGGCTTGGAAGGGGCTGTGATTTGGTTGGCGGCGTCCTTCGTCTTGGGCGGCTGGGCATCTGTCAAACCAACTCCCGTAATCACCGCGGCAATACCGACGGCGGCCCAGCGCCACGGCCGGACAGCGCCCCGCCGCGTGATTTCCCGCAAGCGCTCTTCCAAACGCGCTTTGCTTTCAGCAATCCCTACCAGCCCCGGCGGGACGGCCGCACCGGCCAACCCTTCAAGCACCTTGAGGATCGTTTCGCCGTATGAAACGCGTTCCGACTCCCGCGCGTTCACCAGCGCCAAAGCGTCGGTGGCGACTTCACGGTCGGCGCGCATGCGCCCAAATGCGAGCCATAGTATGGGGTTGAACCAATGCAGGATCTGCAGGATTGTCACGACCCAGTTGACCTCGGCATCACGTCGCTTGAGATGCGCTATCTCGTGCGCCAAAACATGCCGTAGCTCTTCCGCAGACAGTTGCTCGCGCAGGCGCTCCGGCAGCAGCAGCCGCTTGCGCCAGAGGCCGTAAATCGCGGGGCTTTCGACCTCTTCTGTCTCCAGCACCACCAGGCGCGCCTTTACCCCCAACGACGCGGCGCACTCGCCGCAGAGCCGGCTTATCAAATCATCCGCCACCGGCGTATAGCGGTCCAGGCGCCGGCCAAACTGGTAGTTCGACCAGGCAAACTGCAGCACGAAGACCAGAGCGCCCGCAAGCCAGGCCAATGTGGCCAGCGCCCACCAATCCATCGGTTTGGCGGGGGGAGCGGCGGCGAGAGGCGGGCCGCTCGGTGCCGCTCTCGTTGCCGTCGGCGCGGCCAGATTCCGGCTATCGGCCGCGGGCCCTACCGCCGGCGGTACGGCCCGGAATGCCACAGGCAAGGCGGAACGGGGGAACAAATTGGCCCTTTGCTTAGAAAAGACCGTCGCTGGCGGCAGGCTGGCGGTTACGGCTGGAGCTTGGGCCAGCGGCGGGTGCGCGGGCGCAGGCGGCGCGGCTTGGTGGTGAGGCCACTTTGCCAGGTTGAAGACGCTAATGGCGCTGCTCGGCGCGACCGGCATGAGCAGGCGGGCCACCAGCAGGAGCCAGAGGCCATGCCGCCAGGCCGGAGAGAGCCGATGGCGCAAGAGCCGTTGGACCAGCAGGATGATGACGGCGAGGACCGCCGCCTGCCAGGACGTTTGAAGCAGCCATTCAAACACGCGTTCGATTCCGGTCAGTGCATTCATTTTATCTCTCCTTTTCTCGCAAGATGCGTCGAAGTTCCTGGATGTCGGCTTTGGAAAGGTCGGCCCGGCGCACCAAGTGCAGAATGGCCGAGGAGGGGGCGCGGCCCAGGACACGGTCCCAGAAGGAATCGCTCTGGTAGCGGACGCAGGCTTCCATGGAAACGCGCGGGGTATAGAGGTAGCGTTTGCCTTCGAAGCGTTGGGCCAGGGCGCCTTTGTTGACCAACCGGCGCAGGAGGGTGCGCACGGTTGTCAGAGTCCAGTGCCTGGTGGCATGGAGCGCCTCAACCAGGGCGGAGGCCGGCTGGGGCGCTTGCCGCCAAAGGACGTCCATGACATCCCATTCGGCAGTGGTGATACGGAGGGCTGATTTGGCTGGTTTCATGTTGTTCCTGTTACAATTATCACGGCCACTATGTGACTTTCGTAACAGGATGTCAACACCTTTGTTCGAAAAAATGCGATCGAGGGGGTGGGGGTGGCCGGACCTTCGTAGAAACCGCGCCCAGAAGCCTTTCCTAGCAAGGCAGGTCTCAGACGCTAAACCGCTAATCGACGCTAATAAACGCTGATATAGGAATGCACCCTGGAGGGCCGCTCCTCCGCAATCGCAAATCGCAAATCTAAAATCGCAAATCGTGAATACGTCACCGACCTCAGGCCCTGGACCACCAAGGCTCATTCACATCCGGTTCTCACAAAGGCCTTGATGGTCGCGCATCGATGGCCATCGGCGGCGCCGTGAGGCCGGATGGTGTACGGGCCGGCCGCGGCCGGTACGATAAAGGTTTCGGCGTAGTGAACCGCGAACGGTTCAAACCTGCCCTCCGGGCTCTCCAGGACCGCCTCTTCGCCTTGGACCAGGTTTAGCACGTTGACTCCGCCGCGCGTGTCGTGGGGCGTAATTTTCGTAAACCAGTGCCGGCGCGTCTCAATGAACTCGCGTTCGTGCAATCCGGTGCGCTCCTCGCGCCACCCGTCGCCGCCGCGCGCCGGCTCGACGCGATTGATCAGATTGTCTCTGACCCACCGGGTCGTGCGCTCCCACTGGATATTCGCCGCGCCGTGGTTCAAGTGAATGGGGCGCGGTTTGCCATCCAAGCCGAGCCGGCCCCAATCCCACATCTTGAAGGTAAAGATGTAGGGAGTGGCGCTGATCTCCAGCACCATCGAGCCGGCGCCGGAGCAATGAACCGTTCCGGCGGGGATGAGAAAGTGGTCGTGCTTTTTCGCCGGCCAACGGTTGACGTAGCGCTCCGCCGGGAATGGCGCCCCGCCGGCTTGCGCGGTCTCCAGGTCGCGCAGCATCGCCCGCGGATCAATGCCCTCGCGCAGGCCCAAATAGACGCCCGCCTCCGGGCCGGCGTCGAGGATGTAATAGCTCTCATCCTGGGTGTAATGCATCCCAAAATGCTGCTGGATGTACTCCGTGAGCGGATGCACCTGGAAGGAAAGGTTGCCCCCGCCCATCGTATCCAGAAAATCAAAGCGGATAGGAAACTCGCGCCCGAATCGCGCGTGGACCTTCTCGCCCAGCAGGGCGCGCGGCTCGCGCCACACCAGGTTCAGGCTGGGCATCTCGATGCGTTCGGCGCCAAATCCGAGCAGGAGGCTGTTTTCCTCCGGCACGCAGTCGAAGCACCAGCCGTAGTTCTTCACGGAACGGTCCAGCTCGCAGACCCGTTTCATCCACTGCCCACCCCAAGGGGCGGGGTCGAAGAAGGGCACGACACGGAATGGGCGAGTGGCGGTGTGGCGCAGAGCCTCGCGCACGGCTTGGCCCTCGACGAGCTTTGGCGCACCGGGAGTATGCGTGTCGAGGAAGAAATCGACCCGGTCGAACAACCCGAACTTGTGCCGGTCCGCCGCGCGCCACTCGACGAAGAAACCGCGCTTGTACTTGCGGAAGAAGTCCTCCTGGCCGTTATCCGCGCCCCAATTGCCGAGGCCGCGGCGGTAGCGCAGTTGAATCTCCCAGCGGGCCATATCGGCGCAGGCCAGGAGATCCCCGCCAGCGACGAGCGCCGCGCCCACGCCATAAGCCAGCACCAGTCCCCTCTCCGCGGCCTCGACTCGCCGCCTGGCAGCCATGAGCCGTTCCGGATCAAAGAACTCCTCCAGCGTGTGGCAGGACAGTACGCCGAAGACGCGGTCGTCGGTGAGATTTCGGGCGATGAGTTGCATTAGCTCCGGTTCCGGTTTCTTGAGGTCGAGCGTGCGAACGGTGAGGACAGGGCGGAGGCGGGACTCTAACTCGCCCAGCAGTTCGGCATCGTTCACGCCAGGGTAAGTATCGACGACCAGCACCGCGCGGGGCCGTCCGCCTAGACGAGCCTGCAGCGCCTTGCAGATGGCCGGCCAGCCCTTTATGAGCTGCCCTTGACCGGGAACCGGGATGACGGGGAATTTATCGTAGTTGGGTTTTCTCACGGTCAACATGCAAATTGCCAGCGGTCCCTTCATAGAGCAGACCCGCCAGCCGTGGGATCGTATCTTCTTCCGAATTCATCCCGAACCAATCTAAGCCAGCCGGCCAGAGATGAGAATCACGAACCTTTCCCGAGCCCGCAAGGAGCCGCGCTGTGTTTTGAGCTTGCCCGCTTGGAATGAGGGCTGATTATGTTAGGGAATATGGAACTCTTGGCTGCCATCAAGCGGGCACTGAAGGAGACGCCTTTCAAGCCCTTCAATATCGTGCTGGACAATGGTTCCGTCATTCAGGTGAAGCATCCCGATTGCATGATCTTAAGCCCCGACGTCTGCATGGTGCTGGACGGCCAAGGAACCCCGTGGACCGTGGACACTTGGCACGTGAGCGGGATCAATTTTGAACGGCCGCGTCCTGGAGCGCGCAAGGCCAAGTAAGAGGAGCGCCACCGGGCCCGGGCCGTGTGGCAGCAGGGGAGCCCGAATGAAAGACCCGTTCGACGTTGCAAAGATCCGGGAATGGCTTCAAGCTCCATGTTCATCCGGGAACATTGCAGCCAACTCTCGCTCAGCCTCCTTTTCGGTCGCGCCCTCGTCGCAATACTCAAGCCACGAATCTTCCAGTTGTCGCAAGCGGCCACGGAGCTCCTTTTCCAGCGTCCTGTCCGGGAATTCGGGATCGGCCACGGCGACCAGGTAAAGCCGGGTGAACCGCAACAGCCACGCGAGGGCCGTTTTGTGCTCTTGCCGTTCATCGGGGCTGGGTTCCCCAAAGAGCAGGTGCTCGTTCTGCCATCTCAGAAACTTCCCGCATACTCTGGACCATTCCCAGGCACGGTCCACTGTCCATCGGCTCAGACTCCCAATGTCCACCCCGCTTTCCAATCTCGGATTCGCAACTGCTTCGCTAGTTTCCATGTCACTACTATGGACTCCGACCGTGCCGGATTCAAGCTGATGATCGCCAACGGGTGTGATTAAATGTGTCGTGCATGGAAGGCGCCGGGGTCAGTCCTGCGGCTTTTTCCGCCACTTCCCTTCCTTCACCGCGGAAAAAGTGAGACCTGACCCCGCGCCTGACCGACACTTTTAATCGTACCCATCGCCAACCCTGGCTGCATCCAGGGAGAGGTCCTGGTTCAATGTCTGCTCACCAACTGCCGCAGCACGAAGGGCAGGATGCCGCCATGCTGGTAGTGGTCGATCTCGACCGGCGTATCGATGCGGCAGATGACCGGCGCCGAGCTGACTTCTCCGTTCGCGCGGGTGATGCGCAAGGCCACGTCCTGCCGCGGCTTCAATCCCTCTCCCAACCCGGTGATGTCGTAGGTCTCGGTTCCATCCAGCTTGAGGGTTTGGGCGTTGGTTCCCTCCTTGAATTGGAGAGGCAACACTCCCATGCCCACGAGGTTCGAACGGTGGATGCGCTCAAAGCTCTGGGCGATGACCGCCTTGACTCCGAGCAGGGCGGTTCCCTTGGCCGCCCAATCGCGCGAGCTGCCGGTGCCGTATTCCTGTCCCGCCAGGACAATGAGAGGCGTTCCCGCCTTCTGATACGCCATGGCCGCTTCGTAGATCGACATGGTTTCTCCCGTCGCGCCCGTCCCGTTGGCCCGCGCAAAGCATCGGGTCACCCCGCCTTCGCTGCCCGGCACCATGAGGTTCTTAATCCGCACGTTGGCAAACGTTCCGCGCGTCATCACCCGGTCATTGCCGCGGCGCGAGCCGTAGCTGTTGAAATCCTCGAAGGCAACCCCCTTCTCCAGCAGGTATTTTCCCGCCGGAGAATTTTTCTTGATGCTGCCGGCGGGCGAAATGTGGTCCGTCGTGACGCTGTCGCCGAAGATGGCCAGCGCCCGCGCGTTGTTCACCTCGCCGCTCCCCGGAGGCCTCAGGCTGAAATCGGTAAAGAATGGCGGCTCCTGGATATAGGTGCTCTGGGCATCCCACTGATAGACGTTGCCGGTGAGAGCCGGGATTTCGTTCCATTTCGGGTTCTGCTCCTTGAAATCGCGGTAAAGCTGACGAAAGACCTCCGGTTTCACGGCGGCTGACATCTGGTCGCGCACTTCCCGGAGCGTAGGCCAGATATCCTTGAGGTACACCTCCCTGCCATCTTGGCCCTTGCCGATCGGTTCCTTGGTCAGGTCGATATCTATCCGGCCCGCCAGCGCAAATGCCACCACCAGCGGCGGCGACATCAGGAAGTTGGCCTTGATGCTCTGGTGGATGCGCGCCTCAAAATTGCGGTTCCCCGACAGCACCGACGCCGCCACGAGGTCGTACTTGCCGACCGCTTCCTCGACTGGCGCGGAGAGCGGCCCCGAATTGCCAATGCACGTTGTGCAGCCATAACCAACGAGGTTGAATCCGAGCCGGTCCAGGTACTGCTGCAGGCCGGTGCGGTTGAGATAATCGCTTACCACGCGAGAGCCGGGCGCCAGCGAGGTCTTCACCAGCGGGTTCACCTGTAATCCCCGCTCCACGGCTTTCTTGGCCAGCAATCCCGCCGCCAGCATCACCGACGGGTTGCTGGTGTTCGTGCAACTGGTAATCGCCGCGATGAGGACACTGCCATGCCCAATCCGGGCCTCGGAGGCCGGCGCCGTGGCGGAAACCGGGTTCGGTGTAGGGCGGTTGTTGGCCATCTCCAATTCCGTGGCCGGGTTCGTGTTCTTCGCTCTGGCCGCGGCACTCGAAACCGGTTCCTGACTCCCGCCGCCGGCCTGATAGCCGTTGTGTTGCGTCACGACAAACGCCTGCCCGAGGTCTTCGGCGCGTTTCCCAAAGCCGTTCTCGGCGGCCGGTCTGGTAAAGGTCGCCATGAATTCCCTCTTGAGGTTCGGCAACTCGATGCGGTCTTGAGGGCGCTTCGGCCCCGCAACGCTCGGAACCACGCTCGCCAGGTCCAGGTCCAGGCTGACGGTGTAGTTGAGTTGCCCCTTCTTGGGCATGCCGAACAGGCCCTGGGCGGTGTAATAGTTCTCGTAAATCCGGCAATGCTCCTCGCTCCGTCCAGTCGAGCGCAAGTACTGCACGCACTCCTGGTCGATGGGGAAGAACCCAATCGTAGCCCCGTATTCCGGCGACATATTGGAGATGGTCGCGCGATCCACCACCGGTAATGCGGCGGCGCCTTCGCCGTAAAACTCGACGAATTTGCCCACCACCTTCGCCTTACGCAGCATCTGGGTGACCGTGAGCGCCACGTCGGTGGCCGTCACCCCTTCGCGCAGGCCGCCCGTGAGGTGAACGCCCACCACGTCGGGCGTCAGGAAATAGACCGGTTGGCCGAGCATGCCCGCCTCCGCTTCGATACCGCCCACACCCCAGCCGACGATCCCCAAGCCATTGATCATGGTCGTATGGGAGTCGGTGCCAACGAGCGTGTCGGGATAGAAAATGGCCCGCTCATCGGCGCCGGATGTTCCGGGCGCCGACAATACCCCTTTGGCCAGGTATTCGAGATTGATCTGGTGAACGATGCCGATGCCGGGCGGCACGACCTTGAAGGTATCAAAGGCCTGCATGCCCCACTTCAGGAGTTGGTATCGCTCGCGATTCCGCTTGAACTCCATTTCCAGGTTCTGGCGCATGGCCTCCGGCGTGCCGAAGTAATCCACCTGCACGGAGTGATCAACGACCAGATCCACGGGCACCAGCGGTTCAATCGCCTTTGGGTCCTGCCCCAGCCGGGCTATTGCCGAGCGCATCGCCGCCAGGTCCACCAACAGCGGCACGCCCGTAAAATCCTGCAATATCACCCGCGCCACCACGAACGGAACCTCCTCGGTTCGCGCCCCGTTCGCCGTCCAGTTTGCCAGCGCGCGAACATTCTGCGCCGTCACCCGCTTGCCATCACAGTTCCTGAGCACGGTCTCCAGCACCACCCGGATGCAAACCGGCAGCTTCGAGATGGGGCCAATCCCGGCTTTCTCCAGTTGGGGCAGCGAATAAAAACCGCCCCGCTTCCCATTGCCAAGGTCAAATTCCCGCAGTGTGCCGAACGAGTCACAAGTCTGTTTCATGAACCCATGATCCCTAAACTCAATCCGGGCGCAAACCAGAAAATTTGGTAACTGGCTCA
>JAJYHY010000252.1 GCA_021784555.1 bacterium | reverse complement strand
TTACAACCGCCAACGGCGTCATTCGCGCCTGGGCTACGAAACGCCGGCTGTGTTTGCGCACAAATTCAGCAGACAACAGGCCGCCGCTTGAGTCGGCAGTGTCCACTATTGACAGGACACCTCAGTCGGGCAATGGCGGGCTGTCCGGCCAAGAAATCCCGTTCGACTTGCAATTGCCCGATCTTGCGGTGCAGCTCGTCAATCACCTTCTGCGGGTCAGCCGCCTTCTTGTTTCCGCGCTCGAAGAGCTCCTGCGCACGCTTCCCGAGCTCCTGCTTCCACGCGCTGATCATCGTCGGGTGAACCTTATACTCCGAGGCCAACTCCGCCAGCGCCTTCTCCCCAGACAGCGCCGCCATCGCCACCTGGGCCTTAAATTGCGCGCTGTGCTGCTTTCGTCTTGCTCCCATAATATCCCTCTTTCGATCCGGTCGGTCTTAGCTTATCCGACCGTCCGAAAAACCGGAACCGCCGCAGAGCCGGGGGGCCTCCCCTGGTAGGCTAGTGCCGCATCCCAAGAAAAAGGTTCAAGGTAAAACGCTGACGCGCCATTTCTAAGAAGGGATCCATGGATTACCTGATTAGCCAAGTAACCCGCTCGGCGGGTAGGCGCAATTCCAGAAACATGCTCCTGTTGCCAATGTCATAGCCACGTGACACTGTGCTTATAAATCAATGGGATAATTTCTGTTTCTGGAAAGCCACAATGTTCAGTAGGCGCAACTGATGAGCCTGCCAGGGTGAAGAATAGGCGCATCTTTCGAGAGGAGGTGCGCCATGGGAATCAGTAAGGTTCAGTTTCAGCCGAGTCTGTCGATGGTCGGGTGCATGGGACTTTATGGGACTGAGGAAAAATGCCCCGCCGCCCTGGTGAGACTTCGCGGGCCGGAAGGATTTGTTTGCCAGGACATCATTGGCATAGTCAAGCACAAGCTCCCTCAAAAATCCGCACTGATGAGGACTTCGTCATGACCACCGTCAAGCGGCACCACAGAAGGCTTCGGGCCACAGAATCTGTCTACGGTAAGCAAGGAAAAATGCCCCCAGCATCATTCGGTGAACCAATCTGACAAAGTAGAGTTAATTTTCGCGTTCCTCTTGACATGGCCCGTGTACGATGTACACTATAAACGTGAATGATGTTCACAGGAAAGCAAATGACTCAAGAGGGCGATGACCTCGTTGGACTAGGCGAGATTGCCGAGATAGCTGGGGTTTCTCGGCAGGCGGTGGCCAACTGGCGCGTGCGTGCGAAAGACTTCCCGAGACCGGTAGCGGATTTAGCGTCCGGGCCAGTCTTCAGGAGATCGCATATTAGGGCTTGGCTCAAGAAGAACAAAGGAGGAATACCAATGGCTCACGTGATTTCGACTATCAACTTAAAGGGGGGGGTGGCAAAGACGACCACCTCTGTGGCTTTGGCGGAAGTCTTTTCTGCCCAAATGCGAAAGAAAGTTCTCGTAATCGATCTTGATCCGCAAACCAACGCCACGATCATGTTGCTCGGTGAGGACAAATGGCTCGAGTTGAACAGACGCGGGCACACGCTTGCGCAGTTGTTTAAGGATGCCATGAATCCGGATGTGAAGAGATTCAATCTGGATGCGACGCTACAGCAGCGTGTATCTGACGTCCAGGAAGCAAGGAGCATCGATCTGCTTCCTTCGAGCTTAGATTTGATCGATGTGCAGGATCAGCTCGCGTCGGCACCGCCTGGGAAATTCTATGCGGTCAACCCCGTCGAGCTGCTGTGGAGAGCGGTTAAGTGGAAGCTTGACGACTATGACATCGTGATCGTTGATTGCCCGCCGAACTTGGGCATTGTCACTCTGAACGGCCTGCGCTTATCCGATGCTTATATAATCCCAACCATTCCGGATCACCTATCCACTTATGGCATCCCGCAGATCGTGACTCGCGTCGGTGAGTTTGCAGACGCGATCGGCGAAGAAATTGAGCCTCTAGGTATTGTCATCACAAAGTATCAAGCCAACTCGACGGTGCACAACACTGTACTGAGGCAACTTCAAAGTGATACGAAGTTGCCCGATGTTTATGAGACAGTCGTTAAGCAAACAAATACGGCTTCCGCTGCCGCTGAGTTCTCCTCATACAAGCGAACCCTGCGACAAAAGTATGGCTCGGACCCAAACGGTCTTACCTCCACTTATGTCGCTCTTGCCATGGAGATCTGGAGCGACCTGGAGGGTGAGCAATGAATTTGCGGAATACGCTCAATCGTCTGATTCGGGTGGTGATTGAGGAGGCTGAGCGCAATCCCGATTTCGAGGCGGCGCTTAGTGATGCGCTTGGGGGCATAAAGAAAAGGATTGCCAAGGAAACTGCCGGAAATTTCCCCGGAGAGCAACTGGATTCTGCCTCTGAGAAGCGCCCAAAGAATCGTCGTCCTCCTGCCGTCCTGGACCCAGTTCAGACCGTAAAGGATGGTGAGCACGTGCTCCGAGAAGCGCTTGGAAAGCTTAGCCTCGATCAGCTACGCGACATCGTGGCTGATTATGGCATGGACCCGGGGCGCTTAGTGATGAAATGGGTCGCGCCGGAGCGCGTAATTGAACGGATCGTAGAGATCTCCCTGACACGGGCTCACAAAGGTGATGCTTTTCGCAAACCCGGTGATGAAGCTCAGGTACCCGATCCTAATCAGCCCGACTTAGCGCAACAACAATCAGGTGCTCAATCTGGTGGTGAGTCGGCTCAATCCAGTGAATAGTAAGGAGGCTTGGTGCAATTGGGAAAGCCTCATCATATGATCAGCGCTACAATTTTGACCTAAGGATAGGCTGAATCGAGCGCATTTATTAAATTATAACGCTATGGACTTTGTGAGCCCAAAAGTGTCGCCGGGCGCTGATCCCGTTGATGAGTGGTACCGCTACTATGCTGGCTACTCGGCGGCGTTCGTGGAGCACGCACTCGCCCAGGCTGCCCCGGACGCGTCTGTTGTCCTGGACCCTTGGAATGGCACGGGCACTACAACAGTGGTCGCTGCGAGCCGCCAAGTTGGAGCATTTGGCTTCGACATAAATCCCGCTATGGTCGTTGTTGCTCGAGCGCGGCTTCTCGGTGCTGGCGTATGGGCAAGCATAAAGGCCTTGGGAGACGACGTGGTTGACCATGCTGCGCCAGCAGATGAGGCAGGTGACCCTTTACGATTCTGGTTCACGGATCAGTCCGCTGCAGCTATCCGGGGTCTTCAAACCAGCGTGCACCGGCTGCTCGTGGATAGTGGTACAAGCGCCTATCCGGCTCTTGGTACCGTGTCACGAATGAGCACTTTGGCAGCGTTCTTTTACACTGTTCTATTCCGCACGGTCCGGATTTTAATCGCGCCCACCGCCGGGACCAATCCGACGTGGTGGAAGCGTTTGCCAGATCAAAAAAGGCTCGCGCCTGAGTACGAGACCATCATCGAGCGCTTCCGCAGCTCAGCAGTGGAGTTGGCAGAGGGTTTGCATCGCGCCAACTTCGGCGTTCATGTCGACACGATTGTGAATATCGGAAATAGCCGCAAGTTGCTAATCCCGGACCACAGCGTAGACGCGGTAATTAGCTCACCCCCTTACTGCAGCCGAATAGACTATGGAATCTCGACACGTCCCGAACTCGCAATTCTTGGTGCCGAGGAAGCCGCAATTAAAGGGCTAAGGGATGCCATGGTTGGCACACCGACGGTTACCGGCGAACACGGAACCGGCGAGTTGTGGGGACCGATGGCCACGGCATTTCTTACTAAGGTTACCGAGCATGAAAGCAAGGCATCCCGGGGCTACTACTCAAAGTATTTCCGGCAGTATTACTCTGCGATGTGGTCATCGTTGGGCGAGTTGCGGCGTGTCACTCGCCCCGGCGGACCGGTTGTCCTCGTGGTCCAAGACAACCACTACAAGGACCTCCATAATGACACCCCCGGGATACTGATTGAAATGTCTCAACGACAGGGGTTTAGTGACGCAGCCCGCTACGACTTTTCCGTGGCCCGTACCAAAGCGAGCATGAATCCTCGCGCACGACAGTACCGGGCTAGCGCCACGGCAGTGGAAAGCGTTCTCGTCCTCCGATAACTCCATTGTCCATGCAGGCTAGCAACAACTAGGCTTGTCTACATTTTCCATTTGTGGAAAATGTGGAAAATGTGGTTTACAATGCCATCCATGGAAACGAATGACGAACTGAAGAAACTGATCCACGAGTTGGCTGAGGCCAACGAGGCACTGATCGAGGTTACAGGAAGCGGTGACGCTAAGCTTGCCGCCGAACTGCTCACTCGTGTGTCACTGCTCGAGCAACGACGCAACCGACTCGTCCATCGTAACACGC
This sequence comes from bacterium, assembly GCA_021784555.1. GTDB lineage: Bacteria > Verrucomicrobiota > Verrucomicrobiia > Limisphaerales > UBA8199 > JAJYHY01. Next base: position 8,236 of record JAJYHY010000252.1, on the reverse strand, counting down.
GATCGCATCATGGGCGGATTGGTGTCGGTGTCTATGAATCTGTTGTGCCACTGCGCGACCAAGTGATTCGGGCGCTCCACTTGGTTTCTAGTCCCGCAACCGGTCGGCTGCTGGCCGATGTGACGAAAGCACGATGGGATGAGCGGATCGATACCGCCAAGCTCTCCTCGCTGCGACGGGACGAGTCGCGCAGCTGGGCCGCTGGGCAAGACGTAAACCGGCGGACGGCGGTCCGTGAGGTCTACGTTGTACCGGCGTTGAGCTATGACCGGTTCGCCCCAGTGCGGGGCACTTTGGCCCTTTCTACTTGGGAGACATCGCGCCGGTTGGTTGCCCCTCTCTCTCCACGTGTAGACATGCTCAAAAGTACCATCGCACTGGCACGTGAGGCTCACCACATTGCCGGCACCAGCCATGGAGAGGCGATGCAACGGCTAGTAGGCCGATTGGGTGCCAGCATCCCCGGCGCCCGCCCGTTCGGCGCCACCACGCACGAGGTGATTGCGGCAGCCGAGGCTGAGCTGTCCGAAATCGAAGAGATCGACTCTCGCGAGCGGGCAAGGGCCGCCGAGCGCGCCGCAGAACACCTGGAGCCGGACGCGCTGTTGTTCGGTGCGCCGCTCCGATCGGTTACAGGCGGCATCACGGGAGAATTAGGATGACCATCCAAAAACCACTAGCACAATTCCGTGGCGAGTTTCCCACCGCCAGCCTGAACGCCCGACGCATCGCGGCCGCTTTGGAGGCTCCCGGGTGCCACCGGCGCACCGTTCTGGAAGCCGGAATCGTCAATATGGAAAAACTCGGCGCATTGGTCACGGGCGCTGAGCCAGATCGGCAGTCCCCTTTCGCGATTGCCCGTGGAAACCAGTTCGAGGCTCAGATCACCGACCACGGCATGGCGACGGTCCTAGCCCTTGCGCGGAAGCACCTTGGCCTAGACATTCCGGAGGCCCGAGAGAAGGATCTTTCCGCGGCAAGCGTGCGGCTAGAGTTCCCAGGCGTGAAGCAGATCAATGAGGTTCGAGCCCGCCTCACTCGGCAATACGTCGAGCAGATGTTGACCAAACCCACGTGCGCCATCAATCTCCTCAGGCACGCCATGACCAAGCTCGACTTCGGCGGCGAAATTGCCTATCTCGAACAAGACGTCCTCGCCTTCACGGTCAAGGGCCGTATCTATGTTGTCGAGATCAAGTCTTATCCAATGATCGATGGTCGGGCGGATCCGACCAAGGCGTCCGCAAGTGTGAGACAGACTGCAGTCTATGTCCTCAGCCTCCAGGAACTCGCGGTATCAATCGGAGCTTCTCCTCGGTTGGTCGATACGAACGTAATGATCGTGCTTCCAGAGAATCTAAGCTTTCGCGCGACCGCCACGGTCGTCGATACAGAAATGCAGGTGCGCCGGCTGCGTCGCCAGCTCGCCGAAGTTCCCCACGCCGCGACCATTCTAGCCGGCCTCCCGTCTGAGACCGCACTGCCGCCACTGCCAGACATGCAAAACAAGGAAGAGTCCGCCCAGGCACGAGACACAGCCTGTGAAGCGCTCGCGCAAATCACGCCCCGATTTAGCGAGGGGTGTGTGCCCTGTCCGCTCTTCCGCTTTTGTCGCCAAGAGGCTGAAAATCAGCAGACGGTGTCTCGGCTCGGAACTGCCGTAGCAGGCGCCTGTGGAAGCATCACGACGATCAGGGCCGCTCTGGATTTTGCCACCGGCCGTCGCCTACCCGCCAACGCTGGTGAATCTGCCGCTGCCGAGCTGCTCTCACGCGCAGCGGCAGCGGAAGCCATGGTTATAGGTAAGAGGTAGTTATGGACACTTTGCACACCTACCTTGCGCTGCGCGCCGCCAACGAACGCAAAGCAGTCGCCAAGGTAACGCGAAGGCATGTTCATATCTCACCCCGCCCAATGGTTATCATCGGCTACCATCTCGCGGGGGACATCGGTGCGCCGCTCGCGTTGATCTGGGGGACCGATCGGACCGCTCGCCCCCACAGCGTCGTTGTTGCTGAACCTCGCAACCGGCAGCTTCGCTTCGATGCATTGGAGACATTTGGGCAGTCGTTAGTCGAGTACCTCTCTGGGTACGTGGCCACACGGCTCGAGAGCAGAAGTAGCGGGGAGACCGAGCCGGTATGCATCGACGCTCCGCAGATCGTGGTTGCCAATCCAGCTACGGCCGAGTGGCTGTTCGGCATCGTTGGCCGCTTCACCCGCTCGTTGAGTGCAGCCGGCGACCCAGCTCCCGCACCTATTGTCCCCCTAGCCGGGAAGCATCTGTCCTTCTTCCATAATCTTCTGCCCGGCAGTAGTCTCGTTCTACCCGCGACCGAGATACTATCCACCCATTGGCAAACCGGGCAGTTGCCCTCAGAGGACCTGAACCTCTCTGCTTTACTCGGCTGGATCGCCCCCGGTGAAGGCTTGGATGGCCCCGCTGCGGCTCGCCAGGGCGAAGACTCGCCCCCAGCCGGCCCTTTGTCCGACCCAAACTGGGACGCCAGGAAATTATCTCCCCTTATTGATCAGTGGCATGCCGCCAAAACTGATGAGGCTCAATCCGCTGTTTTCGGCGAACTCGACGCGGAGATTCGCGAACAGCTTGATCACACCTGGGAAGACTGCTGGCGTGCCATACACCTCGTCAACACCCTTCCAGAGGGGGACAGGGTCGCCCGCCGATGGGAGCGAGACCGAAGAGCGTGGACTCGCCACCATTTAACCATGGAAACGGGAACGGCACGCTTCCGCAATATCCCAACCCCGGTACAGTCTGCGAAAACGTTGGGTGTCTTGGAGCAAGCCACAACTGAACTTCAGGCCGAAATGGCATTGGATGATCCGCTCGTAATGGCGGCTTACGTGGCCTCTGGCGAAGCGTTGTCAGCCAAAGTAATTAGTGTCGATGCTACTCGAACGATTCCCGGGCCCAGACGACAAGTGCGTCGGCCACTAGTGATATTTGAGCCATTATTGCCATTTACCCGCCCGGCGGGCACGACACTTTTTCTGGTGTCTGCCCCCGATGTCGAGTTCGAGATCCTCAGCGCCACTGGAGACGAAGTTAGGGCTCAGGTTAACAAGGGCGCGGTATCTTCAAGCACGCTAAGCCGGCTTCCGAACCCAGGTGACAACGTGGTGCTGAGCCCATTCACTAAAAGCGAGTTTTATCCGCGCCCACAATACGACGACGTTCCTTGGACCCATCGATTAGCCGAGCCAGCAGAGGAGGATCCTCTATGAGCCTGACAGCTGCCGAAGCGTCCCGCCTCGCTCTAGAACGGACGTGGGCTGCGATCGAGGATGGTGCTTGTACCGTGCTGGTCGACAGTCCACCGGGCGCCGGCAAGTCCACCTTGGTCCGCGAGATAGGGCGCCGTTACGCTCTTCGCCCTCTTCGCCAACAGGTCCCGGTCGTGGTTCAGACCAACGACCAAGCTGACGACATGGTGCGCTGTTTCCTCCGAGACGGTGAGTCAGGACTTCCCGCCATTACTGTCGGCCGTCTTCACAGTGCGGATTATGTCCCACCGCCAGATATCGCAGCCCATGCGAGTGTCACGTTTAGCCCGACGATCAACACTCTTCGCAACTGCCTCGTTGTGGTCGCAACGGCCGCAAAGTGGGCAATGGTCGATCACAGCAATGAGTGGCCGTTTGCCATCGTCGACGAGGCGTACCAGATGCGCTCGGACGCGTTGCTGCCGATCGGGGCCATGATGGCGCGCCTCTTACTCGTGGGTGACCCTGGGCAGCTTGCCCCATTCACGATAGCTGACGATACCCGATTCCGAGGCCGCCCCTTGTCACCCGTCGAGACAGCGGCAACGACCATCCTGACCACGCATCCGGAGACTACCCGAATACCGCTGCCGGTGTCGTGGCGCCTGCCACACCATGCCGCAAAGGTCATCTCCAATGCGTTTTATCGGGCCCCGTTCACCAGTGGCACAGACGTAAGCGCGCGACGCCTTGAGGTGCAGTGCCACCCGAGCAACACGTGTGAGGCTGTGCTCACTGCTGCCCGCACAGGGTGGGCATATGTCGAACTAGACGACATCATCATGCCCCCCAACGACCAAGAAGCGATTTTCACCCTCGCCCGGTTGGTGCGTGACATCCTTAAGGCGCAGATCCATGTGTTTGACGAGCGGGGCTCTCGGCCTTTGGTGCCTAGCGATGTGGCGGTCGGAGTTACTCATCGCGACCAGCGAGATCACGTGCGTACGGCAATGGCAGGCGTTCTCCGGAAACTGGGGCTCCCGTACAACGCGATCACTGTGGACACTGCCAACGTCTTGCAGGGCCGCGAATTCGAAATCGTCTTGGTCTGGCACCCCCTCTCTGGGCGCCGTGACGCGAGCTCATTTCACCTTGATGCCGGCCGACTATGCGTTTTACTCAGCCGTCACCGACAGGCATGCATCGTGGTCTCTCGCGCAGGCATACGCGACCAGTTGCGCACACACCCAGCTACTGATCCCGTATGGCTTGGCGAGAGCGCCCCGGTGACTGATGGTTGGCACTCACACTTGACCATCCTCGACCACCTTGAAGCCCATCGCGTATGACGAAGCAATAAACAGCTCGATATGGCATTGTCAAGTTGGCGAGACAGACCTGCAAGAATCGGTTTGGGCAGCGCCGGTTAGGCCGATTGGGGCGAAACTTGGGTTACCTGACGCATCTCTGAGTTGCTCTTCTTTGCGCACAAGTCCTTCTCCGGGCGTGACCAAAAGCCACCACTTGAGCGGTGTCAATGCTTGATCGTCTTGCGGGTACATGATGAGCGAGGAATTTGCACGCCCATGCGCTTTGTCCCACGAGCGCTTCGATTGCGAGGAGGCGGCCCCGTAGATGTGCGCGAATTTATGTGCGAGACGCATGGATTTCTCAATCGGGATGACGCCCCCTGCCCAATACCTGGTACCACGCTGGACAGTCTCGAGGATGAGGCGCATTCCGGCGGATTTGCTGCGGGGGATCCGCACGTACGATGTTCCGGCCGGGATAATCGAGGGCACGTTGAGCATGGGATTCTCCCGTTATTGGTGACAAACATGTATAGCGAACGCTTTGCCGAAAACGGGCACCCAGGTGTGCGTAGTGTGCTTTTGTGATCAAAAAAATTGTCCGCAGCACATTACTTGAGATTCCATGATTGCGGACAAGGCGTCGCTATACAAAGGCAGGACCCCCATGGGAGTATCGATCACCGAGGATGCCGCCACATCCGTTAACCGCCGCCATATTGATGGTGTCGGGGATGTGCGCCAACACATCCCCGACACGATAAACGTCTACCTGGAACTGGCCAGCCAGCCGGAACCAGTTTCGCTGCCCGTAGCCGCGTGCCCGTAATGGGGCTGGCGCGGCTGCACCGGGCGCTTCGGGGGTTAACCACCCTCGATTCGACCCACTCCGCGAGCCGTTCGAGCGGCTCGAGATTGGGCGACACGGAAACGGGACTCCGGGTGACCGGAGGAAACCCTGACAGAAGCGAAAGCGGGTACAGTCCCGCCGGCGGGCGGCTCGAAAGGGTCGAACGCTTGCCACAACCGAGGGCGTCAGCACGATTCGTGAGAACGTGAGTTATCCGGGGGAAACCTTGGGGTAACGGCACTGCGAGGGGAAACCTTTGCAGGTCGGCGAACAGCTCAACCGGCGAAAGCACCCATGTCTTCGGACACGGCGGGTGCGAAGTGGAGATATCGCAAGCCATTGCCAAAAACATCAGTTTTTTGGCGGTCAAATCCGGAAACTATCGCGTGAGTAAGTCCAGGGACTTTGGAATCTCTCCCGGGCCGAAATCGGATGCGAAAGCCATACGGCTAGCGCGATTAGTGAGGAGGTGGCGTGCGGTATCGTAGTAGCGACTGTTCTAACGTGGGAACCTCTGGGGCGGCATCGGGTGGCACCGATGCGAAACGCCAATCCGCGACAAAACGGATGAACCAGAGGGGGAGCGCTGTTGAGTATTGAGCCGTGCGCGCGCACGGCAGATGATGCGGCGATTTGACCGAAGCCTCATCATCAAGAAGGCGCATGCGTCTTCTACGAGAAAGACGGCAGGCAGCGAGTTTGGACGTCAAAATCCGCTTGGCGGCGGATATCGGGTAGTGCTTGCGAACCTTGGCGGGGGAGTGGGCACAGTCTATGCGGGTTGGCACCTGCGATCAATTGAAAGGAGGGCACAAAAATTCGATTCAAGTCCGGGGCATTTTTGCCCCGGATTTTTATGGGCCGCGGTTCTGAACGCCGGCTCGGCGCAACAGTTCGCCGCGTTGTTCTGGGAGCATGTGCATTTTTTGCACGAACTGCGCATCGCATACATGAAGAAAGCTCGCGGCTGCTATTTCGCCCGCCGGAAAAGCGGAACGACGTTCGCCGGGAGGTCTTCTGGGGTCCACTGCTGTGCTGGCGCGGACGCGTTTACCGATCGGGGGGGTTCCAGGTGCATCCCTGCCGGGGCGTCGGCCTCCGTGAGCGGCCGGTTATGGAGTAGGCGCGCGACGTCCGCAGCTTTGACGTTGATGTAGCGGGTCAGCTGAGAGTATGTCTTGTGCCCTGTGAGGATTTTCAACACTGGGATGTTGCCGTTGAGCTCGAGCGTGAAGCGCGTGGCGGAGGTGTGACGCAAGTCGTGGATTCGGATATCTTCCACTCCGGCGCTTTCGCAGGCCCGATTCCACGCCGCTTTCACGGACTCATAGGTGATGGGGAAAATCCGCAGGTCACCCTCTTCGCGGGGCAGCCCCTTGACGAGGCGCAGCACCTCGATTGCGCCCGGGTTCAGGGGAACCTCCCTAGCCCCGGCCTTGGCATCCTGTAGCCGCAGCAGGCAGCGCTCCCAATCGACATTCTTCCAGGCGGCATGCAGTAGCGGTTCCGAAATGCGCATCGCGGTCTCGAGAAGCAGCGCCAGCAGCGGGGCCACGTAACAGTTGCGGCCTCGTTCCAAGGCGGCCACTATGCGCCGCCATTGCGCCTTCGTAAGCACCCGGTCCCTCACGTTGTGGATGGGAGGCATTTTCAGTTCTTTCCCGGGATTGGATCTGGGTTCCATCCAGAGCCACGACTTGCGCGCGTAGCTGAACAATCGCCGCAGAAGCGCCCTCTCGAGTCCGATGGTGGCCGGTTTATAGCCGTCCTTGCCCATGGTGTCGACGAGCTCCTGAATGTGGTAGGGCATCACCTGTGCCATTCGCGTGCGTGCGAGCTGACGCCGCAACCGGTCGGTGTCGGCGGTCCGGTCGGCCTGCGACTGGCGGTGCGCCTGCAATCCGTGGGGCACCTGGCGCGATTGGCTTGCGGGCTCCAGATTCACCGCCCAATACACGTGTTCAGGCGCGCCTTCCGTCCTCTGCTCCGATTTCAGGGTCGGCTTGTTTACCTTGATGGTTGATAGGCCGCAGGATCGCAGGTAACGGTTGACCCGGCAGGCCTCTTGCACGGAGCCTTTCATGAAAGGAAAACGCTCAAGCGCGTATGCCTGCAGCGCTTCGCCGACCGTCGTCTGAAAGGGCCCCTTGCGTTTGGGCTTCGCCGCTTCCAGAATCTTCTGCCGCAGGCGGTCATGTTCCCGTCGGGCGTCGTCGGCCTTGGTGAAACCGGTACGGTAGATGTCCTGCCCTTGGACGCGCAGGCGGAAGGACCAGACCTCTCCTTCTTGATAGGGCTTAGCCATGGCTGCCCCCTTGAGGCGAGAGGCCGGGGAAAGTCCGCGCGGCGCGGGGGCTTGACGAGGACGCGAGGGGGCGGGCGACAGGAAACGGCGATGCCATGGCAACTCCTTGAGATGGAGTTGCGTATAGCCACGAGAGCGCCGCTTTCCGCAAAAATCTTGCGTCCTGCGCATTGGAGCGCAGCGGGCCGCGGGCGTTTCCGGACGAGAATGACAGAAAATCGTCAGAAAAGGGGGCCGTGCCCGGTGGTGTGCCTCAACGAAGTCGTTTCATTTGAAGCACATAGAATGGTGGCCAAGGGCGGAATCGAACCACCGACACAAGGATTTTCAGTCCTCTGCTCTACCGACTGAGCTACTTGGCCATGCGTCGTTAACGCTATCTTCCGGGGCGCCGCCCCTTCGTCCTTGCCGGGATGCAAGGCGGCAACCCAGAAAAAACGGCATTGTACCCGAATTTCCTCAAAATTTCACGCGTGCGTGCAACGCGGGTGATGCGGGCGCGAGCCTATGGCGCTTGGCGCCGCGTGCCGTTTCGCTCGGAAA
>JAJYHY010000655.1 GCA_021784555.1 bacterium | reverse complement strand
CATTACACCGACGCGGACTGTTACTACCCCGGCGGCCTGTTCGTCGATGAATATACGGAGGAGTACAGCCGCGACTGCGAGCCGATGCGCGGCGGCCACCAAGACAACTATTACTATCAACTGGCGAGCTGGGTGCGCCGGTTCAAGGGCGTTCGCCCCCCGCCCAAGGCCAGCGGGCCAAGCCGAATCGTCATCGACGGCCAATTCGGCGACTGGAACAGCGTGCAGCCTGAATTCCGCGACACCATCGGCGATACCCTCCACCGTAATCACAAGGGTTGCGGCGCCCTCGTCTATCGCAACAATACCGGCCGCAATGATTTCGTTATCCTTAAGGCGGCTTATGACCAGACCAACCTCTACTTCTTCGCGCAGACCCTTAATCCTATCACCCCGCGAACCGATCCGCACTGGATGCTGCTGCTCCTGGACAGCGACCGCAACGCCCGCACCGGCTGGCTGGGTTACGACTACGTCATCAACCTCAAGGTACTCAGCGATACCGAAACAACCGTGCAGGCCTGGCGCGGGGACAGTTGGCACATCATTGGCCGCGCGCGCTACCGCGTTAATGGGAACGGCCTCGAGCTCTCGGTGCCTCGCGCCTTGGTGGGGCAAAGCGGCGGGCTGCCGTCATTTGATTTCCACTGGGCCGACAATATCCAGGGCTTTGACGGCGCTTCCGAACTGGACCTCAACGGCGACAGCGCCCCCAACGGCCGCTGGAATTATCGGTTCCAGGCAGCCGGAGCAGGACACTGAGGCGCTCGTCGCTCGGTGCAAGGGGGTGCGTCCCGCCAAGCCCCTCGCGAAAAGGACGAAATAGCCGCGAAAGAACGCAAAGAGCGCAACGGGCACCGCAGGGCGGGGGCTATTTGTACCCTTTTAACTGAAGCGTTAGAGAACCACCTTACGGCGGTGGAGAGGGGCCTCGCCGGGTTCATCTGGCTGGCGTTGCCTCCAAAACGTCCGCGACGCGCTGTGCTTCTGCTTCGCTGTGGTATTGCAAAGCCAGGCCTATCTCCTTATAGGTTCCGCTCATCACGCCGCTTCCGACGACGTGGCCTGCCGCATCCTGAACCTTGACTTTGTTCCCAAGGTTCTCGACCGCCATCGCTCTAGCTTCTTTCCGGGTCTTGCCGCGAAACTTAAGCAAAACAAAAGCTGTATCTCGGGATTTATCCATCTCAACACGCACCGATTTGGAATCGACATTTTGCGGCGTCAAAACCAGTGGCGCGCGGCCCTTGCCTCTGATCTGCAACTGTAACTTCGATCTGGCCACCACCTCATCCCCATGGCTCACAACCACAGTGCAATAGGCGACGCCGCTCTCGTCGGGATAGGGCCACGACACATCGACACTCACGTTGTCTTCATTCTGATAGCCGGGATTTGTCGGCGCCAGGCCCTGGTAGAGCGATGCCGCACATCCCATGCCCGACAGAAGCCTCGGTTTGGCAATTAACTCCTCCACAGCCTTGCCATCCTGCTGGACCAGTCGGGAAACACGCACGTCCACCTGGTATTGGCCGCTATCCGGCAGTGGCGTGATCGTGGCCTCTGTTGAATACGAGGCGGCATCCGCACCGAGTGAAAGAGCGGCAGCAGCCGCAATAATAAGCGCGAGGTAATGCTTCATAGCCAGTGGTTTAACACCTCATGTCTGAAAAAGTTGCCGGCGGGCGTAAATCCGCGACCGCCCCATCGGCAAGCCTGCTGGCACCGTCCGAAGCGGGCTCGCTCTCCAGTCCCGCCAAGGCCGAGACCTCCTGAGGTATTGCAACCGTCACCATCGTCAGAGTTCGATCATAGACCGGAACCACGGTCGCGCTAAGACCCTTTGCGCGGCGCCGCTCTTTCCCCCATCCACCAGGCCGCGTTGCCGAGGATTCTCAGCACGTTCGGGTTGAAGAATACCGGAAAGGTCTCGTGCCCGGGCCGGAAGTAGAAGACTTTGCCCTTGCCCACCGACCAGAGCATTCCACTCCGAAACCGTTGTCCGCCCTGGTGCGTTTCCGAAAAGATGACGGCGTCCGGCCTTGGCACGTGGAACGGCTCCAGGTACAGCTCCGTGTGTGAAAGCTCGAAGTGCTTCGGCACGCCGCGCGCGATCGGGTGCCCCGGCAGCAGGGTTGTCACCTCGCTCGGTTTACCGTCTTCGCGCCAACCGGTGATCTCGCATATCGGGAGAAACACCCGCGCGAGCCGGCCGCCGTCCGGCGTCCTGGACATTTCAATGCGCGGAGTAATCGGGTCGGTGGACAGTGGGTCTTTGTAGGCCTTGGGCGGGATGAACTCCGTTTTCACTCCTGGGGGAACGAGTCTGGCCGCGTCCTCGCGCGTCCGCTCATTCATGGCATCGATGAAGACCCTTGAAGTGAGGGCCGAGTGCAGAACGATCAGCGAGAGCTTCCCGGCTTTAAGCCGTCGAACAATTTCCCGCGCTTTGCTATCCGGCACCGCCTTGTTCTTCACGTGCGACCACCAGATGAGGACGTCGCAGTCCCGGAGCGTCTGGCTGGAGAGGCCCTGCTAGA
>JAJYHY010000654.1 GCA_021784555.1 bacterium | reverse complement strand
CGGGGCCATCCCGGGACTGCCGCCCTGACTGAAGACGTCGGTGGTCACCGGGAGCTGAATGGCGGGAGGAGAGGACCAATAACCGCCGTTTCCATTCCAGACTTTCCCATCCGCCAGACGGGTGAGGAAGAAGTTCACTTCGCTGATACCGCTGCCGCCGGGATTATCGTTCACTCGGCCGGTGATGGTGGGCAGCCCGGCCACGGTGCTCCCGGTCGCCGGCCAAGTGATGGTGGGCGCCGATGGCGGGGTTTGATCCAGGACGAAAGTGCGCTGGAGCAGGGTGCAGCACTGCAGGGCATCCACTGCCTTGATATTCATGAAATAGGTGTCTTCCCCGGGGAAAGGAGGTCCCCAGAGTTTCACATGCGGACTGCCCGAATGGACGGTCCGCCAATCGACGTAATAATTGTCCGTGCTCCAATTGCCGGTGCGGTCGTAGTAAGCGCCGTCGCTTTTTCGCTGCAACTGCACCAGGACGTGGACGTCGCCCAAGTACGGAAGGCTCCCGCCAGCGGGCCCCAACTCGGGCATGTAAAATGTCCCACCACACGTGTCGGACTCGACCGGCACGGCAAAATCCCCTTCGAGCGGCGGGAAGTCGTAGTAACCCGCGGCGTCTTGCGGCGTGCTCAAGTTGACGGTCGGCGGATGGGAGTGGACACCGAAGTGGCAAGCGTGGGTGTCCAGTGAGACCCCATCGCACTCCGCCCAAAACTCGGCCGTGTAGGTGCCGGGTGCCCAGGCACCGCCACCGGGGGCGTGTTGCGCCTTCCCATTAACGAGATCCCACGTCACGCCTTGCGGATTATCACTATCATAAATATCCGAGGGCCACATCCAATCCACAGAGGTCGCGAGGTCCCGTTCACCACTGACCCAGTTCGTGCCATTCCAATACCGTCCGTCACAATCTCGTCGCAGGCTCCAAAGAACGGTGACGTAGGGTCGGTCCGCAAACAGATTCACCCATTCCAGCCACGCACCCTCGCTGCCGCTCATCCGGACGTATCCAGACACCGTAGCGCCGAAAGTGCTTGACCCCACCGCTCCATCCGTAAAGCAGCCGACTCGCGAAACCTGGTTCTCAACAACCCCGCCGACGCTGAGTTGGATGTCAATGGCTCGCGTCGGCGGCTGGTCGGCGGCCAGCAACCCGGCGACGGCGAGGCCCAGCCAGATGGCTTTGCGTGGATTCCCAAGGGTTATAGGTCGAGCGTTGAGGGGGAATCTCGCCGCGGCGGCGAGAGTCAACGCGGGGATCTGACTGATTCTTGTTTGGCTCATGTTTGGCTCATGGATGTCTGCGGCCCGCCTCGGGCCTAAGGCTACCTCGTGGTGAGACGCCGGTTTCTTACAAAAAATCTGTTAGAAACCAGGGGAGCGTCGCGAGTATAGATCGGTTATGCCACACGATTCGGATGGCTCCATACCCACACGATTGACGCTTCTGGCCCGGCTCAAGGACCGCGCCGACCAGCGGAGTTGGCAGGAATTCTTCGACACGTACCGGCGGCTGGTCTATGGGGTCGCGCGTCAGGCGGGGCTGAGCGAGAGCGAGGCCCAGGATGCCGTCCAGGAGACGTTCCTGGCGGTGAGCAAGAGTATTGAACGATTCCGCCCGGACCCCGCCCGCGGCTCGTTCAAGAATTGGCTGCTGCAGATCACTCGTCGGCGCATCGCCGACCAATATCGCCAGAGGGACAAGCGCGTCGTGGCGGGATCATCCACGCCGGACGACTCGACGGGGACGGCGACCATCGAGCGCGTGCCGGACCCGGCGAGCCTGGTCCAAGACGAGGTTTGGGAGACAGAATGGCGGCAGAACCTCGCGTCGGTGGCGATGGAGCGGGTGAAGAACCGGGTGCGTCCCAAGCAGTGGCTGATCTTCCGGCAGTTGGTGATCGAAGAGCGGACCAGCCGGCAGGTCGCCGAGCAATGCGGCGTGAGCCTGGCCCAGGTCTATGTGGCTAAGCACCGAGTGGGGGCCGAGATCAAGAAAGAAGTGCGCCGGCTGCAAAAGCGAATGCCATAAGGCGCCTTCCTTGCCGGCGCGCGACTCTTCAGCAGCTCATGCGGGCGGGGACGCGGCGGCGCGACATCCGCTGGAGTTTGGACATTTCCCAGCGCGGGAAAGCCGCAACCAAAGCTTCTTCCAAAAAGAGGCAGTGTACCGAGAATGGTATCGCAACCGGGCCATCCGGAGCCGGACCGGGTTTGAGCACACCTTGCAAGGTGTGCTCTCCCCCCAGCCTACCGCACCCCCAACCGCGCCTCGCGGGCGGCCCCACTCGGTTTGCCCGTGCCGCTTCGACTGTTTGCCCCCCCGGCCCTGCCCCTCGCGCACAACATTGGCTGCCGAACTTCTGCCCCGGAGGGGCATCCCGATAATCGCCCAACGTTTCGAACGTTGGGACCCCCGGTCAAGTGCGAATGAGTCCCAAAGGGACACCCGAAGATCGGCCCGCACCGCCCGGTTGGCCGTCCCTCCGGGACCGGAAGCCGTCGGCCGCCGGGCTTCCAGAAAGGACCGAGCCCAGCAATGCGTGTT
>JAJYHY010000653.1:1635-2562 GCA_021784555.1 bacterium | reverse complement strand
TTTTTATTGCTGTGCTCCTGGCGTGTGCGGGGCCGCTGGCCGCAGCAGGAACTTTTAAGATTGATTCCAACACCAGTCTCTACGTCAGCCCACTCGAACCGGGGCCGGTGCAGAAGGTGGCGCAGGATCTGGCCGGCGATCTGCAGAAGGTTTTCGGTCGTCCGGTCGCAATTGTGAATGATCCCGCAAAAGCTCATGCGACCACGATCTGGATTTCCAGCGGGACCGATTTGCCTGCAGGTGTGCAGAGACCCGCCGGATGGGAAAAGTTGCATATTCAGGCGGTGAATCGCTCCATTCCCGGGTCGCCGAACGTTCACGCAGTAGTGCTGACTGGCTCGGACATGCGGGGCACCATTTACGCCATCTACCAGTTCTCTAAGCAATTCCTGGGCGTGGACCCACTCTACTGGTGGACAGACCACCAACCCTTGCACCGAGCTGAAGTGAGCATTGCGGACAATCTTTCTGAGACCCAAGGGCCGACATTCCGCTATCGGGGTTTTTTCATCAACGACGAAGACCTCCTGACCGGCTGGGCGCCGGGAAAGAATACCGGAATCTCGTTGAAAGTCTGGAACAGGATTTTTGAAACCATCCTGCGCCTGAAGGGCGACATGGTGTGCCCCGGAACCTGGATTTTTTCCGATGAACCCCAGATCAAACTGGCCGGCGAGCGCGGGCTGATTATCACCCAGCACCATGCAATTCCACTGGGGCTGAACGTGGCGCGCTGGCCTGAAGGTGTGCCCTACAACTACACCGAGCATCCCGAAATTCTGGATCGCGCCTGGCGGGACGCAGTCCGGGAATATCCGCCGGGAGTTGAAGTGCTCTGGACGGTCGGCTTGCGGGGATTGTCGGACGTCACCTATGCCTCATCAGACCCTGCCGTGCGGGGGAACAACAAAGCACTCGGCCGGCTGA
>JAJYHY010000653.1:0-1625 GCA_021784555.1 bacterium | reverse complement strand
AAGCTATCGCCAGCCAGATTCAGATTGTTCGCTCAATGCACCCTGACGCGCAGTTCATCACCAACCTGTGGCAGGAAGGCGCGCGCCTGGTGCAGCAGGGCGACCTCAGCATTCCGCCCGAGGTCCGCAAAGTGTGGGCTGACAGCGGCTACGGCCATTTACAGGACAAAGGCGAAGTTGCAGCCGGCCAGGGGGCTTACTATCACGTGGCCATGATGAATGGCCGGGCCAATCAGTTGACTGAGATGGTCCCGGTGGAACGCATTTATTCCGAACTCGGCCGGTACATCAAGGCCGGGGCCACCGATTATCTGCTGGTGAATACCAGCGACATCCGCCCGGTCCTGATGACCGCCAAGGCCGTGTTAAACGCGGGCTGGAGCGGCGTTCCTGCTGGTGGCGATGATGCTGGCAAAGCCTATTATCAGAAGTGGTCCGCCGGCGAGTTTGGACCCAAGGCAGCCCCGCAAGTGGCAAAGGTTTACGAGGAGTACTTCAAAGCTCCCGCGCACTTTGGCGAACCAATCCACGAGTACGGCGACCAGTTTTACCATACCGAAGCGCGCACCATGATGCTCACTTACATGATGGATTCCCCACTCTACTCCATTCCCAGCCAGGCGCCGAAATGGGTGCCGCCCCGGATTTACGGCACTGGTTCTCCGCATGCGACCGGCAAGGAATGGCTGGACCAGGCTATAAAGAGAGAAATCGATCAATGCGGCAGCGCACAGCCGCGCTGGGACGCGGTGTGGAAGCAGGCTCTCGATGCCAAACCCCTAGTGGCTCCTGCCCGCCAGCCTTTCTATCGCTCGAGTGTGCTGGCCATGATTGCTATCAACCGGGAGAGTAACCAGACGCTGTTCCAGGTAGCCAGTGCCATCAAGGAAGCGCAGGAAGGCAAGATGAACGAGGCGCGCGCCTCGGCGCAAGAAGCGTTGAAGGCTCTCAATTCCATCCAGCAGGCGGAAGCGGCCGCGGAGTACGGCAAGTGGAAGAACTGGTATCGCGGCGACTGGCTGACCGGTGTTTACCGCACAAAGCAGATGGTGGAGATCTTTTCTAAATTTCTCACCGACCCGCTGACGCACTTGCCGCCGCCCATACTTTGGGACGGATGGGAGGCTTATTATCACATCATGCAATACGAGGGCGACCGCTCGGCCGACGTTAACTGAGGACGCCGGCACTGAATTCGCTAGTGAAAATAAGGACAAAGCCCTGATGAAATTCCGCAGGCGTCACAGGGGTCAGGTGCCGCGAATCGCCACTCGTGAGATGCAGACAGCCACTTACAGGTCCCTGAGCCGGAAGCGGCGTAGAGCCAGCCCAAGCGCCACAAGCAAATACACAACAGCGTAAGCAACCATCAATCGGCTCGGTGCTGAAAGGGTACTAAATGGAGAAATGTTCAGGACGCCCATCAAGGGCGACTGCATGTCAAACGCAGCGCGGCGCCACAGTGATTCACTCGGCATCAGGATGCTCGCAAAAATACCCACATTGACGGTGCCCTGGCTGTGCGTGAAGGCGCCAATCTGCTCGATCCAGCCGCCAAGAAAAGCGACTCCGTGCATGCCCAGCACGATGACTCCGCTGGCGAGCGTGGAAAAAACTGTACCGCA
>JAJYHY010000251.1 GCA_021784555.1 bacterium | reverse complement strand
TCGTCCCCCGCTCTGCGGTAGTGCGGGGCGACCAACCGTAGCAAATCGCTCTCGGCTTGATAGGCTGCGATCTTGATCACATTGGTCAGATGCTTTCGCTCCGGCGCCAGCTTCACCACCGGCTCCTCGGTCAAGCTCTGGACGGGCACGCGACGCGGCACGGTCGCGCGGCGTTTGAGCAGTTGTTGGACCTGCTCCCAGGCCCGGCAGATTTTCTGGCCCAGCTTGCTCTGGGCGATCTTGAACCCGCGCATGGTGCGGCGTTGCTCTTCCTCATTGGTGAAGGCCTCCAGGCCGTATTCGGCTTGGAGCCGTTCCAGTTGCGCGCAGGCCTGGCGCAGCTTCGCGTCGAGGGACGCCCAGACCGGGTTGGGCACTTCGCGATGAGGATCATCGGGCGCCGCCGCATATTCGACCAGCGCGTCCAACGCGTATTTCTGAGTCAAGTATCTGAGTCAAGTATTTGAGGAGGTTCTCTTGTCTCCAGCGATCAAACATGCGGTAGGCCACTTGCGCCGCCGCCAGGTCTCGCCGTGAAGTCAGGATCGGGGTCTGGTGGCCGTTATCCATCCGGCGAGTCACCTGCCGCAAGCGCAGTTTACCTTTGAGCAAACGCACCTCCTGATCGGCCAGAACATACGTGAGGGTCCGCCCCTCCACCCGGGTGCGATGCGGCTGGAAGCACCGGCGCGGAATGCGACGATAAGGGCCCTTGCGGTAAGTCAGCACATCGAAGTCGGCGTCCAGGATCTGAATGAAGAGCTTGGGAGAGTAGCCGCCGCGATCAAAGACGACGGTGACGCGCCGTTTGCCTACCAGGGCGCGGACCTGAGCCAGTATGCCCGGCAGCATCTTGACCAGGCCGGCGTTGGCCTCCGCCGTGACGACAAAGAGCGGATCGCCGCTGGTGTCGTTGACCCAATATATCGAGTTCGTATCGCAGGCGTCACTTCGCCCGCACTTCTACGGACTATCTGTTCACTTCCAGTTGCTCTCCACGTCGCGTTGCCGGGACGCAATTGCCTTCAGTTGTCTGGCGGCAAGCTCCGCCAGGGAGGGACTTTCACCCTCCGGTGCGCGCCCGCTTCCCAAGCGCACTATCGCCGGCTTCCCAGCCGGCTGGCCGCTGAAATGGTCGCGGTCCGCGGGCTTGGAAGCCCACGACACAGCAGACTTGGAAGTTTGCGCTACGCCGTGTGGACTTTGCCAACAGCCGTGGATGCGCCCTCTGAGTTGACGAACGCGCCCTTGTCAGCGGTCTTCGTGCCCTTATACTATTGGAATGGATGATGACTTCAGACTGTTGGACCCTGCGTCCATGCAGCTTTTGTTGAAGAGCTTCCCGGCGGAAGCCCGGCGAGCGGGTGCCAAGCTGTTCCGCGAGGGCAGGGTGCGCAAGCTGTCGTCCGAGGCGCAAGGATATGCCTATTCCGCCGAGGTGGAAGAGGATGGTTCTGGCGCTCATGGAGTTCATCTCGAGTATGATGGGGAGGAGGAGCGATGGTGGGGCACTTGCACCTGCCCCGCGGGCTACGATTGCCAGCACCTTTTTGCCGCGGGGAGGGCGCTCCAGGCTGAGCATAGCGCCGCCATCGTTCGCAGCCTCAGCTCAGGCTTCACCCCAGCCCCTGGGCCGCGTGAAACCGCGGAAGCCAAGCCACCGCCCCCGCCGCCTTCCGTGGATATCCCCACTCGTTTGAGGACGGCACTGGGACGTTCGCTGAAATCGGCGGAGACGAAGTTCGTCGGAAAACTCCGGAACGTCTTGGCGCGGTGCCAAATGAGCAGGCGCATCACCTATTGGGACCTGGAGGAGCTAGGGATCCACCTCGGTGGCTACGGCTGGGACGCGCTGGAAATTTGGCCTTCGGTGCCAAAGGATGAATACGATTTCTGGCTCTACATTGCCAACGCCGCCAAAGAGCAGGGTGCCCCCATCCCCGCTTTCATGGAGCGGATTACGGACCTGGACCTCATCAAGGGACGGCTGGCCCAGTGGCGGCGCGAGCGGGAGATCGACAAATGGAAGCAGAAGCTGGGGCAACTCCTGCCTCAGGCCGCACCGGTGGCGCTGGCCGAATCCGGAGAGACCGATCTTCGGCTGGCTATTGAGGAGGCCGGACCGCGGCTGTATTACCGCCGCCCGGGTTTTGACACTTACGAGGCGCTCAAGCCGGCGCACATTCAGAGTATCTGGCACCAGCGAAACGAAGGCGCCATCCAGTTTACCACCGAAGGCGAGGTCCTCTGGGAGCTTTTCGGCAGCCGCGCTTACTTGGGGGGCTGCCTGCGCTACAACGACCCGCAGACCTCCGCCGCCCTGGGCCGCGCCCTGCGGACGCGTCTGCTTGAAGGCCGCATTACCGATAGCGTCGGCGTGCCGCTGGTGCGGGTAACCGAGCCTTTGCGCTGGGAGATCAGTCCCGCCAAGGATGAGACCGATGATTACCGGCTGCGCCTGGTTCGAGGGGACGGCTCGCCGGTGCCGCAAATTCTTTGCGTATTACCGGGACGTCCGGCCCTTTACTTAAGCCGCGACGCGGTGTTCGAGGGGCCCCCGCCTCATACCGAGGTCCTCAGCCTGGCGGCCGAGACCCGCATTCCGGCCCCGGCCATCGAGCGAACCAGCGGCGTGGCGTTCCTGCAATCGTTGGGAGTTGCACTGCCGGAGAGTGTTCGCGAGCGAGTCCGGACGCTGCCCTTTGCGGTCACCATCCACTGCGAACTCCAGCCGATCCATTACGGGAGCCGGACGGAGGATTGCGTGGTGGATGTCACGGCCGCGGCGGCGGATGGCCGGCAGGAGCACTGGAACGGGGCGACCTGGACGAGCAAGCAGCCGAAACCAAGTCAACGGCGCAGTCCTAAGGAGAGTCCGAATTCGATTGTGCTCTATGACTGGGCCACGCTGGAGCCGATTCCCGCGCTGATGGCGCCGCTGAGTTTGAAGACCGATCCTTACTCCGGAAGGCTAACCCTGCGGGTGAACCGGAAATTCCCCGAGGTCTTTGCCTCGTGGCTCAAGGGAGTGCCGCCCCACATTCGCGTGGAACTCGTCGGCGAACTGGCCTCCTTCGCCTCCTCGGAGGTGAGCGGGCGGGTCAAGCTCGACGTGACCGAGACGGAGATCGATTGGTTTGACCTGCGCGTTGTTCTGGATGTATCGGACACCACGCTGACACAGGCGGAAATCAATCTGCTGCTCAACGCAAAGGGCGGCTATGTCCGGCTGGCCGGCAAAGGTTGGCGGCGGCTCCAGTTTGATTTGAGCGAGGAGGAGAATGAACGGCTGGCGAATTTGGGCTTAAATCCCAGGGAACTTTCGGCTGAGCCGCAGCGTCTGCACGCCCTCCAACTCGCGGATGAAGCGGCGAAGAAATTCCTGCCTGAACAACAGGTCGAGCAGATTCAGCGGCGGGCCGGCGAGATTAAGGCACGCGTCGCGCCCGAATTGCCCGCGACGATCACCGCTCAACTCCGGCCCTACCAGGTCGAGGGCTATCATTTCCTGGCCTACCTGGCGGCAAACCGCTTCGGGGGCATTCTGGCCGACGACATGGGACTGGGGAAGACCTTGCAGGCGCTGGCGTGGTTGGCATGGCTGCGAGAGGAAGCCGCCAAAACGGACCAGGGCGCCGCCCCAGAGCCGGCCAACGGCGAGGTCCCACCGCAAGCCGGCGGAACCGGCTTGCCTTCCCTCGTGGTTTGCCCCAAGAGCGTCATGGACAATTGGCAAGCGGAGGCGGCGCGCTTTGCCCCGGCGTTGCGGGTGCGCGTATGGGCGGCCAGCGAGCTCCCCAACCTGAGGGAAGGACTGGCAACGGCCAACCTGCACGTCATGAACTACAGCCAACTCCGCATTCTGGGGGAAGGGGCCGGGGACGTGCATTGGCAGGCGGTCATTCTCGACGAAGGCCAATACATCAAGAACCCGAACTCCCAGACCGCCCAGGCCGCTCGCTCCCTGCGCGCCGACAACCGGCTGGTGCTCTCCGGCACGCCCATCGAGAACCGTTTGCTTGACCTCTGGAGCCTCCTGGCCTTTGCCATGCCCGGCGTCCTGGGCAGCCGCGCCTACTTTGCCAAGATTTACGACCCGAAGGGCGATCCCATGGCCCGCCGCCGTCTCTCCTCCCGCGTCCGCCCCTTCCTCCTGCGCCGCACCAAGGCGCAGGTGGCAAAAGACCTTCCCGATCGGGTCGAAGAGGACCTGTTTTGCGAAATCGAAGGGGAGCAGCAAATGCTCTACCGGGCCGAGCTGAAGCGCGCGCAGCAGTTGTTGCTCGGCATTAAGACGCAGAAGGAACTCGCCCAGCAGCAATTCCATTTCCTCACCTCGCTGCTGCGCTTGCGCCAGATCTGCTGCCACCCGCGCCTGGTCAACCCGCAAGCCCCGCCCGGCAACAGCGCCAAGACCGAGGCGCTCATGGAGCTGCTCGAACCGCTCATGGAGGAAGGAGAGAGGGTGCTGGTCTTCTCGCAATTCGTGGAGATGCTCGAGTTGCTCAAGCCGGAGATTGAGGCCCGCCAGTGGCCGCGCTTCTGGCTCACGGGCGAGACGGAGAACCGCGGCGCGCTGGTGAGCGAATTCCAATCCTGCACGGGGCCGGCTGTTTTCTTAATCTCACTCAAGGCCGGCGGATTCGGCCTAAACCTGACCGCCGCCAGTTATGTCGTCCTGTTCGATCCGTGGTGGAATCCCGCCGTGGAGGCGCAGGCCATCGACCGCACCCATCGTATTGGCCAGACCAACAAGGTGATGGCTTACCGCTTGCTCATCAAAAACAGCATCGAAGAAAAGATCCGCCAACTGCAAAAGAAAAAGCAGGCCCTGGCCCAGGACGTCCTCGGCGAAGAACGCTTTTCCCAAAGTCTTACCATCGAAGACCTGCAGTACCTTTTCGCGGATTAGAGCCTGCCTCAAATGAACGAAACAGCCAGCAAGGTGAGCCCGCCAACTCCCGCGTCCGGGCAAGGGGCCACGGGACAATCGCCTTTGGCGACTGGCCTAATCGCCGGGTTCGCGGCCGTGACGCTGGCGATTCATCTCATCACCGCCGCTATCACCCCCTACGGCATCCACCGCGATGCATTCCTCTATCTGGCCATGGGCCATCATCTGCGATTCTGGCGCATGGATTTTCCGCCTGCTATCGGCGTCCTGGCCAACGTCTCCACCGCACTCTTCGGCCATTCGCTGTTCGGCGTCCGGTTCCTGCCGGCGATCGCCGGGACGCTCATTATTGCCCTGACCGGTCTGATGGCGCGTGAGTTGGGCGGAGGCCGCCTGGCCCAGGGCCTCTCCATGGGCGCTGTCCTTTCGTGCCCCCTCTTTCTTCGCACGGCGACGCTCTTCCAGCCGGTTGTATTCGATCAACTTTGGTGGACGCTGGGCTTTTACGCGCTCATTAAGATCGCGCAGGCGCCGCGAAGCCGCTGGTGGCTGCTGCTGGGTGCGGCCGAGGGACTCGGATTGCTCACCAAGTTCAGCATCGGCTTCTTTGCGCTTGGGGTGCTGCTTGGGATTCTGCTTTGGCGCGAGCGCGCGGTGCTGGGAACCCGCTGGCCGTACCTGGCCGTGCTCACCGCGCTGGTCATCGGCAGTGCCAGCATTGTCGGCCAAGTGCGGCTGGGTTTTCCCGTCGTCATCTGGATGCACGACCTGCAGGTTCATCAACTGTATCGACTCACCTACGGAGATTTCCTCTTCGGCCAGGCGCTCCAACTGGGACCGGCGCTCGTCCTCGCCGGGGCGGGTTTGGTTTTTCTGCTCAGGGCGGAGGCGATGCGGCCTTATCGGGTGGTAGGCTGGACCTGCCTCGGCGCCTTCATGTTGCTGATGCTGCTGCACGGCAAGGCCTATTACATCGGGCCGATCTATCCCGCCCTGCTGGCTGCGGGTGCGGTTGGCCTGGAAAGCCTGGCCGTCGCGCCCCGGCGAATCGTCCTCGGTTTTTTGATCCCCATCCTTATCGTCTGGGGTATCGCAGTGCTCCCTTTTGGGGTGCCCATCCTGCCTCCTGCGCCAATGGCCCGCTACGCGGCGGCCGTTGGCATCAAAGCCGCCGTGACCACCAACAGCGGCACCCAGCTTGCCTTGCCCCAGGACTATGCGGATATGCTCGGTTGGAAGGAGCAGGTTGCCGCAGTGGCGCGCGCCTGGAAGCAACTGCCCGCGGCCCAACGCGCCCAGACCATGCTCATCGCCCGCAACTACGGCGAGGCGGGCGCGCTGGAGTTTTATGGGCCGCAATACGGCCTGCGGCAACGCATCCTCATGCCTGACAATTATCTTCTCTGGCCGCCGCCCACTAACGGGACGTGCAATGTGGTGGTCACTATTGGCATTCCGGTCCGCGATCTGGCGCGTGGTTTCCGCTCCGTCAGGTTGGTTGAAACCTATGACAATCCCTGGCGGGTCAACGAGGAACGGCACGTGCCTATCTGCGTCGCCAGCTCCCCATTCCGGAATCTTATATACGAGGCCTGGCCGCGCCTCAAACGCTGAACCTCGTTCTATCCATGGACACGGGTTTAGCCAGGATTCCCGCGCGTTCGCGGCAGCAGGCCATGGATTGGAGCCTGGTCCTCGCCAGCCAGGACATTGAGGTCACGATTACCCGCTCCCAAGAGGATGGCAGTTGGGGGCTGCTCCTGGCGCAGCCAGACTTGCGGAGGGCGCTCGATTCGATCCGCCAATACCAACTCGAAAATCGCGGCTGGCCCTGGCAACAGGCCGTCTCCGGACGCGGCGTTCTTTTTGACTGGGCCAGTCTGGCCTGGGTGGCGTTGGTCGCCCTATTCTATTTCCTGGAGGGCCAGCGCGGGTTCCGGTCCGCCGGGTACATGGATACCGCCGCGGTAACTCATGGACAGTGGTGGCGCTTGTTCACAGCCGTCTGGCTCCATGCCGACGTCGGCCACCTTGCCTCCAATGCCGCCTTCGGTTTCATCCTGCTGGGCTTCGCCATGGGGGTTCACGGCACAGGCACGGGCCTGCTGGCCTCCTACCTGGCCGGCGCCGTCGGGAACGTCGCCTCCTGGCGGCTGTCCTCCATGCCGCACATCAGCCTGGGAGCATCAGGGATGGTCATGGGCAGCCTGGGGTTGCTCACGGTGCAATCCTTTTCATGGTGGAGGCCGACGCGGCACGCTTTAAGGCTCATTCTCCTTGGCGTCTTTGGCGGAGTGATGCTTTTTGTGCTGATGGGGTTGTCACCGGAAGCGGACGTGCTGGCGCATTTGGGGGGATTTGTCAGCGGGGTGGCGCTGGGGATTCCGTTGAGCCTGGCGGCCGCAACGGCGCGGAAGAGTTGGATCAACTTGGGCAGCGGATTGGCCTTCGCCGTGCTGGTCATCCTGCCGTGGTGGCTGGCATTGAGCCATGCCGCGCGACCGTAAAGCCGTCGGCTCCCGCCAGCCGTTATTTGGCTGGGATCTGCATGAGTTCTTGAGGTGTCCAGGGCTGGGCGCGATTGCCAATTTGTGCTCGAACGGCCTTGACCTCGTCGGACGTGACAGGAGGAGCCTTGTTGCCCCAGGACTGGCGCATATAGGACAGGACAGCGGCCAGATCATCATTGGAAAACGAGGCGCCCATCGGCGGCATCGACGCGGCAAAGGTAAACACTTGCCCTTTGACCGAAACCGGCCCGGTCAAGCCAACCAGCGGGATTCGGATGAGGCGCGAGGGCGGTCCCACCACCCATTCCGAACCGACAAAGGGAGGCGCCTGGCCGGGCTTGCCCATGCCATCCGGGTTATGGCACAGGGCACAGACGTTGTCGAAGAGGGCCTTGCCGCGCTGGAGGTCCACCCCGCCGGTGGGCGGCTGGAATTCCTGCACTTCGGCCAGGGAATAGTAGGGGACATAAACCTCGGTATTAAACCATCCGCTGTGCTGGTCGAAATAGACCATGCCCCAGTAGAGCAGCAGGAACATCAGAACCAGCAGCCAGACGGGCATGGCCAACTGGCTGGCCTGGGGCTCGCCGGTCTCGGCAATCGGAGTGGGTTGAATAGGCTCAGGCATGGAAGGGCTTCAGGGGTTCTTGCTGGGCGCGTTGGTCTGCGCGGTTGGCTCGGCGCTGGGCGGGACGGTCAATGGCGCATTGAACAGAGGGGCGGTCGCCTGGAGGCTGAGCAGGTAGGCGACGAGTCCCTGGGCCTTGCGCGTCGGGACGATCTCATAACCGTGTGGAGGCGCCAGGTCGGGGGGCAAGGCCAAGGCATCCGGGGACGGGGCCTGCCCGATTTTTCGCTCATCGAAGAGGTAACGGAACGGGGGCATGATTGAGCCTTTTACCTCAAGACGCGGGGCATAGAGATGCAGATACTCCCAGCGCGCATCCGGTTCGCGCAGGCCCACATTGGCGAGGTCGGGGCCGATGCGTTGCGAGCCGAGCATGACCGGGTCGTCATAGAGAAAATCCTCGGCGACGGTCTGGCGCTTGCCCCAGCCGCGCGCGATGTCCGGCCCCACCGGCACAATGGACAAGGAGGATTTAGCCCCGCTGGATTTGAGCGCCCTGACCATTCGGTTGGCCTTCGGGCGATCCGAGCCTTTCAACACCGTTTTGGGCAGTCCAACGAGCATCTGCTCGATTTCACTCCGGGAAGTATCCGGCAGTTCCTGGGTCAGAACGTCAATAACGGCGACGCGGTTGGTGCCGGCATCGGTCATGACCACGTTGCAGACCGTTCCGCTCTGGCGGACTTGCTGGCTGTGGCAGGAGGCGCAACCGTTGGCGCGATACACGTCCAGCCCTTCGCGAGCCAGGCCGGGACGCTCCACGGGATACGTGGCCGCCACACCCACCATGTTGGTCTGCTGCAGGCCACCCACCTGAATGTCCGGCATGAGCACAAATCCGAACCAAGAGGCGGTTAGCGCCAGAAAGGCGGCCAGGAAGATGACCGGACCATGATTCATGATTTCACCTCCACGGGATGGAACAGGTCGGCCGTCGCCGTCTTATAGGCCGAGACGGCGCGGGCTCGGTAACACTTCAGCACCAACTCCGCCAGAGTCCAAGAGAATAGAACGTGACCGGCGGCAATAACCAGGTCGCCTAGCGTGCTCACCCGCAGGAACGGCAGCGTGGCGGAACTGATCTCCACAAAAGCGCGGGCCGGATTCTGAAGTTCAACCCCTTCAAGAATGCCCGCGCCCGCCAGTGGCAGAACCACTAAGGCTATCCCTGAGAGCGCCAGCCAAAAATGCGCTCGGACGCGCCTTGTTGACGGAAACTGAATCCCGATTACGCCCGGAAGAATGTGATAGATTGCGCCGAACATCACCAGCGAGAAGAAGCCATAGAGGTTGAGCATGGATTGCGCCGGAGTAAACCAGGTCAGCCCAAGAGTCTCGCTTAAGCCAGGCAGGGTGGAGAGGACTCGCATCACGCCCGCCACAATGAAGCCCAGCACACCCCAGGTGACAAACCATAGAGCTAAGCGCTCGGGTGAAGATAGGAGCGCGGACGTCCTCGTCCGCGCCTGCGCTTTGACCGCCGGTTGGTCCGAAGAGCGGACGAGAGCGTCCGCGCTCCTATCGCAGGCAGTCTGATAGAAGCTCACCGCCACCGCAATGATCGTCAGGAGAGTGAGCACAGTGGCGGCGGTGCTCAACGCTGGAATCCAGGCCGGGACGGGAGCGGATGCCGGAACGCCCGTCCAAGTGCCAAAAAGTATCAAAGTCCAGAAGGTAAAGAGGGCCAGGTAGCGGGTGTGCAGCGGACGGGCGAGAAGCTTCGGAAGCATGTAGAAGACTGCCGCCAAGCCCACCAAGCCAAGCCAGACGGTTTGCAGGTTGCTCGAGTACCACCAGGAAATGATAGCCTGCACGACGCCGCGCACCGGGGAGGCGTCCAATAGCAAGGCGGCAGTGGAGAGTATCCATGGGAACCAAAACAGGGCCGCAAGCAGAAACCACTCCGAGACAAACAGCTCGCGCCGGCGCCGCTGGTTGAAAACGACAACGCTCCCAAATGCGAGCATGACATAGCCCATGAACATGAGCGGAATCGCGTAGCGCGGAATTTCAAATCCCGCGAATCCGGAGCTATCCCCCCAGAGAATCCCAACCACGCCGATGGTCAGGCCCAGATTCCAGACCGCGGCGCCGGCAGTCACCGCCCAGCGCCGGTTGAGCCTGGTTTGACCCAGCCGCGCCAGCAGCCAAAGACTCACGCCCAAGCCGGCTTGAATGCAGAACCCGTAGAGCAGTGAATCGATAAAGGCGGGCCGAACGCGTCCGTAGGTCAGCCATGGCGTTCCCGCGAGGAAGTCCGGCGCATGGAACTTGATGGAGCCGATGAGCGCGAAAGCGGAGGCGATCAACAGCCACACGGCGCCGCTCAGGAACAGGACCAACAACGGCAGCCGGCAGGAGAAGTCGATCTCGCTCGGGCTGGGAACAGGAGGCTGCGTGTCGGTGGCAGCCGGGACAGCGGCGCTTGGTACCGGAGAATTGGGGGCCATCGTCGCCGCGCTCTGCGACTGGACTGACGGACTCTGGGTCGTGGTTTGGGAGGACACCATGCTTACTCGAAGGGGTTTGGCGCTGCCTTGGGTTTTGGAGGCGGGGCCGTGGCCTTTTCAACTCGGGCAATGAGGTTGGAACGTGCCGCCGCCGGGTCGCTGCCCCATTCGCGTTCAACAATCTTCATGGCATCCTGGATGCGGAGGCGGACGAGGCCCTTGGATTTGTCGATCCAGGCGGTGGTGTTGAGGGCTTGAGCGTTGGCGGCGCGCATCTCCGCCAGGTCTTTGGAGCGTTCGGCAGCGCGCTTGCCATCGATAGGCGGCGGTTGGGTGTAATGCCGCATCGCGCCGACCAGCGCGGCCACGATGAGAAACGCCCCGAGGACGGCCAGCGTCGTAACCCAGGAAGTGCGTGGAGGTGTCGGTTGCGAACTCATTGATTGGTTCCTCCGAACTGAGGCGGCGCGTCCGGAAATTCGTCCGTCTGATCCAGTTCGGCGCCTGACATCTGCGCCGGTATGGGATGATAAAGGCCCATCGCCTCACTCAGCCGCGGATCCTTAATCGGATAGGGCGGATATTTCGCAAACTCCGCCAGGAACCGCCACGAAAGCAGTCCTCCCATAAAAGCAAAGCATGTCACATCCTGCCAGCTTGGCGCAAAGCCCGCCGGATGGAGCACGGGCATAATGTTGAAACAAAGGTCCACCCAATGCATCGCCCAGGCCCAGATGCAGAGCGGCGTCATGTAGGCAAACACGTTTTTCACGTCGATACGCAACAGGCCCAGGAACGGAACGAAGAAGTGGCCAAAGATAATCACCATTGAAATCCACCACCACGTGCCGCGCTCGCGCAAAACATACCAGAAGGTTTCGTCGGGCATGTTGCCGTTCCAGATAATGAAGTATTGGGCAAAGGCGATGTAGGCGTAGAAAACGGTAAACGCGAACAGGAGCGAGCCGAGATAGTAATACTGGTGTTCGTGCATGACCGGCGTGAGGATGCCCTGCCGGTCCAGCACCATCGTGATAATATAGGCGGTGGCAATGGCCAGCCAAACGCTGCCGGCAAAATAATAGACCCCGTAGATCGTCGAATACCACTGATAATCGAGGGCCTTGACCCACATAATAGCCGCAATGGTCAGGCTCAAAGCGTAGAGGTAAATCCCGGGGCCGGAGTAACGACGCATCCGGTGCGTCGCCCGCGCCTCGCCCGTCTTGTCCTGCTGGAGCGACCAA
Source organism: bacterium (assembly GCA_021784555.1). Lineage (GTDB taxonomy): Bacteria > Verrucomicrobiota > Verrucomicrobiia > Limisphaerales > UBA8199 > JAJYHY01. The sequence goes on along the minus strand of JAJYHY010000251.1, from coordinate 976 downwards.
TAGCGCAAGCGGTGGGCGAGAACTCCCCAGACCAGGAAACAGAATATCGCCACGATATCGAACATCCACCACGTGAACAAAGGCTGCTTCACCCTCAGCGCGTGATCGAACTGCGGGTTGACGTGCATCCACGTGTAAATGTCCGGCGCCAAAATCGCGATGGGCAGGAACAGCACCGCCATCCAAGGAAAAGCCAGTGCCGCGATGTGTTCGCAGAAACGCCGGATAGGCACGGTCCAGGACGCATCAAAGAGATGATGCATGAGGATCAGGAACAACGACCCCAGGCACAGGCTCAAGAAGAACATGAACGACAGCAGCCACGAATAGGCGAACTGCTCGCGATTGACAAACAGACCGATAAGCGACAACGCCCCGCCCACGCCCATCAGGAGTTTAGGCACGTTGCGCCATTTGCCCAGGTCCAGGGGCGTCCCTGTGGATGAGTCATTCATATTCATTTCTCCAGAGAGGCGCGCAGGGCCTGCGGCACATCGTTGGTGGAGCCGAGTTCGCTGAGTTGGAGCGCGCGCACATAAGAGACAATCGCCCAGCGGTCTTTGATGGTGACGCTAGGGCCGTAGGGTTGCATGAGGTTGCGTCCATGGGTAATGACGTAGAAGATCTCGCCGTCGGGCATCTCGACGATGCGTTTGTCATGGAGATTGGCGACCACCGCCATCGCGCCGATTCGCTTCGTAATCCCGTTGCCGTCCGCCAGGGCGCCATGGCAAGGGGAACAGTTGATCATGAACCGCTGCCTTCCCCGCTCAACCATTTGCGCCGTTACAGGCAACGGTATCGTTGCGACAAAATTCGTTGTGCCGGGGATAAGACCGGTGTTCACGGGAGAATCCTCATACGGATAAACCGGGCCGTTCGGGGTTTGAATTGGCGTCCCACGCTCGACGGTTCCGGGCACCGCCTTTTGCGAAGTCCGCCCGTTGGCAAAGAACGAATCCGGATATTGGAGATC
>JAJYHY010000652.1:556-2570 GCA_021784555.1 bacterium | reverse complement strand
CCATGAACGGCTTTGTCGGCACGTTCCTGTCCAACGGCGTCCCCGCCGTGGTCAACGAACGGAATCCGTTCCTGCCGTGGAAGCGCCAGTTCATCGCCCTGACCGACATCCGAAATCCCGCCGGGACTTACGTCTTTATCGACGAACACCCGGACACCCTCAACGACGCCTATTTCTGGATCAACAGCGAGGGGTGGGCGGACCTCCCCGGGTCTCTCCACAACCGGGGCGCCAATCTCTCGTATTCAGACGGCCATTGCGAGCGGCATGGGTGGCGCAGCGCCCAGACCGTGGCGCCGGTGAGGTTCCGGAGAGACCGCGCCTGGCATCCGACAGACAAGCTCGCCCGGTCCGACCTTGGGTGGCTGCTGGACCACGCCACGCAGGACGCCCGTTAACCCCTTGATTCTTATGTCCAACGGCCCTTGGCACGCTGAGCCCGCAAACGGAGCGGAGCCGCTGATCTCGGTCATCATGCCAGTCTATAACGCGGCGCGTTTCGTCTCGGAGGCGATTGGCAGCATCCGGGCTCAGACCTACACGCGCTGGGAGTTGCTCTGCTGCGACGATGGCTCCGTCGATGGCTCCGGCGCGGTTTTGCGGTCGGCGGCCGCCATGGATGAGCGCATCCGGGTGCTCGCTGGCGGGGGGCATCAAGGCGTCGCCCGGGCGTCGAATCGCGCGCTGGAGGCCTCGCGCGGCGAATATATCGCTCGCATGGACGCCGACGACGTGGCGGCGCCCGAGCGGTTTGCCAGGGAGATTGCCTATCTCCTTGAACACCCCTTGGCGGTGGCGGTTGGCGGGCAGGTCACGATGATCGATTCCGCGGGCAACGTCATCGGAGAAAAGCGGTTTCCGACCGACCCGGAGGCGGTCCGGAGGATGATGTTCACGTGCATGCCCATTCAACAGGGCGCCATGGCGGTCCATCGCGGGCGGCTGCCTCGGGGTTTTGTCTGGTACCGGCCGGAGGCGGCGACCGCCGAGGAGGTGGAGCTGCTCTTCCGTTTCGCGCAATGCGGCCAGTTGGGCAACCTCGACGAGACGGTCCTCAAGTACCGGATTCATGGCGGAAATCTTTCCCTGCGGCACGTCAAGAGAACGTTCTACCGAACGCTCCGGGGCCGGCTGAAGGCGGTGGCCCTTTACGGCTACCGGCCGACGCTGGCCGGGTGGCTGGCGACGCTGGCCCAGACAGTCGGCGTGACGTTGCTGCCCGACCGGTGGATCTTTCCCCTCTACACCGTTGTCCGCGGGATGAGGTCGCGCCGGGGGCGAGCGCGCCCCACCGGGCACACAGAGAAAGGCCAGGCGATGAGGTTCAGGAAAAGGAGCGGCAGCCTGCCTAACTTCTTCATCGTGGGCGCTCCCCGGTCGGGCACCACCTCGCTCTACCGCTATCTGCGGCGGCATCCGCGGGTCTTCATGCCCGCTCTCAAGGAACCGCACTTCTTCTCCGACGTCCATCCCGGACCCGAACAAAGGCACTGCTTCGTTCCCATGGACGAAAGGCGCTACCTGCGGCTCTTTGAGGGGGCGCTCCCTGGCCAAGCCGCCATTGGCGAGGCGAGCTCTTCCTACTTGGTCACAGGAGAGGCGGCGGAGCGGATTCGCCGGCGAATGCCCAACGCGAAGATCATCATCCTGCTCAGGGACCCGGTCGAAAGGGCCTTCTCCCATTACCTGATGGACATCCGGGATGGGCTGGAGTCGCGGCCCTTCCTGGAGGCCGTGCAACACGACCACCGCGCGCCGCGGAAAGGATGGGGCGTCTCACGGCTCTATGTCGAGGAAGGCCTCTACTTCAGTTCTGTCAAGAGATACCTGGACCTATTTGGTCGGGACAATGTGGCGGTCTTTTTGTTTGAGACGCTGGCCCTGAATTCGGACCTTGTCCTCTCGCGGGCGCTGCAGTTTCTGGGGCTTGATCCGGCGCTTGTCGGTCCAAGCGAGAAGGCCGAGATATACAATGGCCACTCGGTCGCTCGCACGGGCTGGGCTGCCCGCATCC
>JAJYHY010000652.1:0-546 GCA_021784555.1 bacterium | reverse complement strand
TCGGCTGATTCCTCCCGCGTTGAGAGGGCGGCTCGCGGCGGCGGCCCTGCTCAAGCCGTCAACGAAGCCGCGGATCGATCCCCGGGCGCTCGAGTACCTCCGCCCCCTGTTTGCGCGGGACATCGCCCAGCTCGAGAAACTCTTCGGCTGCGAAATGCCCTTCTTCACCACGAAGGGCAGGCAAGGCATCCCGATACCCCTTGGACGCCTGGGCGCGTGGGTGGGAAAGATGGCGCTGGCGGTCGTTGCGGGCGCGTTTATGCTGGGCCTGGGTGGGTTCTGTTGACGGCTCTTGTTCTGAATCATGAGCGCGAACCGAAAACTGTGGAGCGTAGTCCTTCCGACCAAGGCCTTGATGGCGCTGGTGGCCGCAGTCGCGCTTTGGGCCAACTTCAACGTGGGGCAGTTCCACGGCGCCTTCGCCAACTGGCCGCCGGGGGGCAAGGCGACGCTGGCCAGCCGGTTCTCCACCTGGGACATCGCGCATTACCTGCGGCTGAGCGAATCCGGCTACAAGACGGGATCGGCGTCCTGCGCGTTTTACCC
>JAJYHY010000250.1 GCA_021784555.1 bacterium | reverse complement strand
GATGCCGTAGAGCCAGTTTCCGGTGCCCGAATCGCGCCTGGTCCAAGCCGCCCCATCCGCCGAGGTTAGAATCGCCCCAGCCTCTCCCACGGCCACAAACTGCCCGTTGCCGTAGGCAATGCCAACGAGCGAGGCACCGGTGCCCGAATTGCGGCTAGTCCAAGCCACCCCGTCAGCGGAGGCTAGGATCGTCCCCTCGGCTCCGACCGCCACAAACCGCCCGTCGCCGTAGGCGACGCCAAGGAGCGAATCCCCGGTGCCCGAAATGCGGCCGGTCCAGGCCACCCCGTCTGCCGAGGTCAGAATCGTGCCAGGGGCGCCGAAAATCCCATTAACCCCGACCGCCACAAACTGCCCGTTGCCGTAGGCGATGCCGAAGACATTAGCCGAGGTGACCGAAATGCGGCTAGCCCAAGCCGCGCCATCGGCCGAGGTTAGAATCGTCCCAGACCACCCCACCGCTACAAACTGCCGGCTGCCGTAGGCGATGCCAAAGAGCTTGGCCGAGGTGCCTGAACTGCGGCTGCCCCAAGCTACGCCGTCCGCCGAGGTTAGAATCGTCCCAGACCTGCCCACCGCCACAAACTGTCCATCGCCGTAGGCGATGCCCCGGAGAGCGCTCCCGGTACCCGAATTGCGGCTGGTCCAAGCCACGCCGTCTGCCGAGGTTAGAATCGTCGCATACCTCCAGGGCGGCGGGGGGGTGCCTACCGCCACAAACCTCCCGTTGCCATACGCGACGCCACTCAGGTCATTTCCGGCGCCCGAACTGCGGCTGGTCCAAGCCACGCCGTGTGCCGAGGTTAGAATCGTCCCAGACAGTCCCACCACCACAAACTGCCCGTTACCATACGCGACGCCACCGAGCCCATTCGTGGTGCCCGAATTGCGGCTGGTCCAAGCCGCCCCATCGGCCGAGGTTAGAATTGTGCCAGACGACCCCACCGCTACAAACTGCCCATTGCCGTAGGCGATGCCATCGAGCAAATTCCCGGTGCCCGAGCTGCGGCCGGTCCAAGCCACCCCGTCCGCCGAGGTTAGAATCGTCCCATAACCGCCCACCGCCACAAACTGTCCATCGCCATAGGCGATGCCCCAGAGCCCATTCCCGGTGGGCAGGGGATTGCGCCAGGTCCATGTGTCCAGCGGATCAGAGCCGCGGCAGCACTGGATCAGCACCAATCCAAGTGCCAGGGTAGTTACTGTTTTCAGGTTCATCAGCTCGGCCGCCTTTCTATTCAATTCCATGTTACCGATTGATTTGATCAAGTGCGTGCAGACGAACAGCGTCTTCCTCCGCTCGGCGTTTGGTTTCGTTGGCCAGCGCTAACTTGCCAGTGAGCCTGTAAGCGGTAGCCAGTTTCCGCTTGGCACGCGCAATTCCGGGATGGCTGTTGTTCATGGCCCTCACGGCACGTTCGAGGTAGCCGCGCCCCTTGAGGCAGCGGCCGCAGAATAGATAGAGCCTGTCCCAGGGTCTTGACGAATATACAACATATTGTGTTCCTGAGAGGCCGAAAACCCCAACAGCTTGTGGTGCGTCAAGTAGTTTGGGACAGGCTCTAGATAGCCGCAATCAAGATGCGCCATTGCATCCGCCACTGCCGCTTCGCCTGCCGCCTCGCGCTCGCGCATTCTGAGCATTTGTTTGAAATCCTGGACCGCGCTTGGCGCGTTGCCAAGGCGCAGCCGGATGCTGCCCCGGATGGCGAGGTGATTTGCGGTGAGTTTGCCGTTTTGGCGAATCGCTTCCAGACCGTTCCAAAAGGGGGCGGGTTGGCCGAGCAAGGCATTCCGTTTCGCTCTGAGCAGATCGCCAGCCCCAGGATTACGCCGCCCGTGCCGGCCAGCAGGACGCCAAGCCAGAGAACCTCGAGCACGGGCGGTCGCCTGAACGCGAGGCCAAGTACGATGGCGGCCAGGATGACGGCCGCCTCCGCAAACGCCAGGACTTTTACCGCCCTAATGGTGCCGGAGCCGGCATTAGGTGAAAGGACTGCGCTTGACATATCGGTGGTGAGGTGTGTTTGGAAGGAAAGAGGCGGCAACGTCAGGTCTGGCGTGGAAGCAGGCCGCAAGGTCTCCGGCCAGGGATCGGCAGCGCCGCGACGGCTGGTCAGGTGGCCTCGACCGCTCCGAAACTCGGTGCGTCGGCAGCCACTGGTGACCGGGACGCGGCGGCACAATGGACCTCGCCGTTGCGCGGGAGCGCGGCGGTGGGCATTCCGCATGTCCCAGTGTGTGCATAGAAGTTAAGGTCCTGACCAGCGGCCATCGTGGAGCGCGGAAAGCAGATGTCAATCGCTTTGAAAGAAAATTTTCGGGAAAAATCTTGGCGGCTCGGCCATGGGTTGGAGGGCGTTCACCGCCTGCCGCATAACCGGACTGGGGATTTTGGAACCGGCCACTCCGGGTTCGCTGGCCGCCCGGCCCAGCTTGGCCAGCCGTACTTTCGCAACTGGACCCCGGTGTTGAAAATCTTTCCGGCTCGGACCCTTGGACTCCGTTCCCGGCTTTCGCGAGGACGTCTCAAATCATTTCGCCTGCGGCGCGGGCTGTGTGTGCTGTCCGCCGTGGTCTTTGGGCGGGAATTTGCCGATGCGAGAATCAGGCCACATTACGGCGCTCGCCCGTCAACCCAAGCCAACCTGCTTTTTCACTTCCGGCCAGGGAATGTGCGGCTTCTTGCCGTTAGCGCGCTTGGCGCGCTCAATCGTCCGGGCATCCTCGATGTCCTCAACCGTTTGGCGCATTCGGCGCATGACGGACCGGGCTTGGGCCAATTGTTTGTCCAACCGCGCCCAGCCTGCCGGCGGTTTGTTTTGTGCGACAGCCCCGTTACTCATAAATGTCTTTCCGGTCTCCCACATCATAAACCACAATCGTGCCGCCTTCCAATTCAAAAAGCACCCGGTAATTGCCGGCGCGCAGCCGGTATTTATTCCTGAAACCCTGGAGTTTTTTGACATCCGCCGCCAGATCGTCCCGCATTCGGTCAATTTTCCCGCCAATCAGACGCCGCGCCTCCTTGGGCAGAGCCCGCAATTGAGCGAGGGCCGCCGGAAGGAATTCGACTTGATAGCGCATGGCGTGTCTATTCTGTGTGCAGCGTTGGCGTCGGCGTCGGGCCGACGATTAGGCATCGATGCGGTCAGACCGTAGAAAAGTATGCGTCGATGGGGTCATCGATGGGCCAGCGTCCGCACTTCGACCGTCCCATCAGTCTTAACCTTTGTAACCTCACGTATGGCGTATGGCGGTCATCTGTTCACTTTACCTTCCAGCAATCGGCTGTAAAGCCTAAGCTGCTCTACCCGCGCGCTCAGGTGGGTGTCAGTTCACTACTGAAACAGCGGCAAACTGTTTTGGCGTGGGGTTGGCGCCTTTGCGGTGCGGGCAACTGGTTCGACCGATGGAGCCAACCTCCCGCTGTGCGACTGGGTGGCGGTCCGTGTCAGGGTCAGGGTCGTCTTCTACCAGGGCCGCGCGCGAACCACATTTTGGCCTCGGCGTTGGCGGGCGGCCTTTCCGATTGCGCTGGCGACAATCGGAGGTTCGAATGCGCGAATGGGATGCCTGAGGACCGCGCCAGTCCGGCGAGATTCCAAGTCTTCCCATCGCTTCCGTCACGGTGAGAATGGGTATGCCCCCGAGAGTTCCCAGGGACAGCAAATCGTTATCGCCGCTCACGATTGCCTCGGCCCTCGCTCCCACCGCGCCTACCGGCACCTGAAGGCTATCAACGACCACCTTCACCCGCGTGCCGTTCGGCCCAGGCCATTGACAAAGTCGTAGCGCAAGCTTGTCCCGGCGCGTCGGGATATCGCAAGTTTGCAACCTAATTCCACTGATACTTGCCGGGGTGAGGTAAACACTCGGCTAAACAGGAGCTAACAGAGGAAACTGAGGCAAGGAGCCGCGCGAGAGCCCCGTTGCCGGGGGGCTGGCAATTGCGCACGAGCAGGTGATCTGCGTGAGCCATCGCCCCCGCCGGAAGCCATGACTGCCCTTCTCTGTGCCGGAGGCACGTTCGAGAATAGCCCAACGTCTCGACGTTGGGTGGGCACGCCAAAAGACAAAGTCCCGGCAGGGACGGCCGAAGCTCTAACCAAGGTCTTTGCCCGCAGCCGCGTCAGCCGTCCCTGTCGGGACTTATGGCTCTGTGTCAATTCGCCCACAATGTTGAAACATCGGGCTATTATCCCATGTCCCTCCGGGACGAAGGAATGGCGCGGGTGCGAGTCAACAAATCCTTTTATGGCTCTTGACGACTCCGGGGCACATTGCGGGTTGTCGCGATTGTGACGGGTCTGAGATTTCAGAGCGGGCCGGTGCCGGCCGATTTCTGAACCGAGTTGACTGCGGTTTATGGGTAACCAGACACGAGCGGGGGCTTGACCGTGGGTTATGGGCGAGCCCGCGCCGGGAGCAAGCTCAGGACAAAACTGTAGATCGCTTGGGCGTGTTGCACGGCCTCGTCGTATTCTTCGCGCGTGGGCATCGGTTCGCCTGCGCCGCCGGGGTAACGAAAAGCGGCAGTTACAGGTCCGGCTCATCCATAGAGCTTTCGGCCGTGGTTCAGGACCTGATGGAACAAGGAGGCGCGAAGGTGTTTGTAGCGGTTGATTTCGCCGCGTGTCCGGACTTGTACGTCGGCGGGCACGGCCAACCGGCCCAGGCATCTCTGGGCGCGCTGGTCGCGTTGAACGGGGCGTTCGTTGCTGGCGGGCACAATGACCATGAGGTCAACGTCGCTGTCCTCCGTGGGGGTACCCCAGGCGTGTGAACCAAAGAGATAAATTGCTTCCGGTTGAAATTCGGTTTTCAACCGTTGAACGGTCTCGTTCAGCAGTTCAGGCTGAATCGTCTTCACGGACGGGAGCCTAGCACCGCGGCCGGAGTTTTCAAAGCCGGAGTTTCGAGGTTGTGGATGCGGCGATGACCGTCAGCCTAGAGGTGAAACCGCCGATTGAAACGCTGGCCTGATGAGCATGCTCTTTTCCCCCGCGGAAGTTGGCGCCCTTGCGAGTGCGAGCAACAGGTTCAACCGATGAGCCCAACCGCCCATACGCAACCGGGTGGCGGTCCGCATCGGGCCCTGCATCGTTTTCCACCACGGCCGGCGCACGAACCGCATTTTGACCCCGGCGTTAGCTGGGCAGCCCTTTTTGAGCCGCTGGGACACCGATGGCTTCCTAAAGAATGCCGAGGCGCATCGTCCGCGGGAGCTTGAGGAATTTTCCTCGGATTTGGAGCATCTCCGCTCCATTTCGGACCAATGAGCGCCAACATCGCTATGGCCGATGCCGCTGGCTTGCATGAAGCGGCAGCACGGGTATTTTATTCGCATGACGCAAGCCGTTGAACAGATTCTGAACGAGGCTCAACATCTCTCTGCGGCCGAGCGCAAGGAATTGGCGGATCGGCTCGTCGAGTGCCTGGTCCGAGACATTCCGCCCGGCGTCCAGCGGGCGCACCTCGCGGAGGTCCGCCGGAGGATGGCTCAAGTGGACTCCGGTGAAGTATCTCTTGTTCCTGGTGACGAGGCTTTGGAGCAGGTTCGCCGGTTGGTGGGATCATCGCAGGCGGGGCGCTGATGGTCGCCTATGGCTTCCATCCCGAGGCGATGCTGGAGTATGCCGATGCCACCAACTGCTACTTGCGCGAAGCTTCGCCTCAGGTGGCGGAAGCGTTTATCGCGGCGGTTGAGTCAGCCATTATCCTCGTCGGCTGACTTATGCGGCCGCCTCAGGCAGAATAAGAAGGCGTAAGGATCACCTCCCGACACCGGTTTGCGCTCAGGCACCAGGACGACAACCTCCACCTCCTCGCCTGGGGGCAGGGTCGGCGTCTGGATTTCGACTGTCCCATCAGTCTTAACCTTTGTAACTTCACGTATGGCAGGTGAGCATCTCACTTTGTTTGGCAGACCTGCACTCTCCTGCCGAGGAGGAGCGATGCCGGGTGTCGTGCCCTGCTTTAACCCCAGCGGGGTGGCTTGATGGAACCCTTCCGCCCCGCCCTCATCGAGGCGCTCACGCTGCGGCTCTTCTCCCATCGCATCCTCCAGCAGCCACACTTCGAAGCCCACGACCGCGGCGTCTGGCTCACTTGCGACGGCCGCCGCACCCTGATCCAGCACTACGAGCAGCGCGTCCAGCGCGAGTTCCTCTCCGAACACGCCGGTTGCCGTACCACCCTCCGCCAGCAGCTCCAAAACGCCGCCGTTCAGTTCAAACTGGCCCTGGCCCAGCCCCACACCTATGCCGCGTTTCGAATCAATTGAACGGCCACTCCCCACTCCCTGCCCCGCGCCCGGAGGACTGGTGGGAAGACCTGCTGCCCGCCCATCCCCATGTCCACCCGCCAGGCGCTGAAGAAATGCTCCGCGTCGTTGCTTATGATATCGCCTGCCCGCGCCGTCTGCGCCGCGTCGCCGAAGTCTGCCAGGATTATGGCGTCCGGGTCCAGAAGAGCGTCTTCGAGTGCTGGCTGGATGAGGACCGCTTCGAGACCTTCTGGGAGCGCCTCCAGCGCACGATCCAACCCCGCGAAGACCAGATCCTCGCCTACACCCTTGACTCCGCAGCCGCCCTCCGACGGCGTGTCGCCGGCAACCTTGCCACCCTCTCCGAAAAGCGCAGCCACTATGTTCTCTAGCCACTCGCCCAAAGTTCATCCTCCGCAGGCAAGGTCCGAGCTCATCCAGGCCTCCAAACCCGGCAGCCCGGACCTTTTGCCCAACCCGCTGCCAATCAACCCGTTGGGCTCGGATCCCCATGCCCCGGCCCGGCGGGTCCCCACCGAAACCTGCCCCCTTTACCACCCCCTCGGACCTTTCCTCACGCTTGCTTCCTCAGCCCCAATAGCTTACAACCCGAGCAGTCGGAAACGCGGTGAACGCCGAAAGGCAATGAAGACGGCGACGGAGAGACCACTGACCACTGACCAAAGACCACGTCGGAGCGTTGGGATCGGCGATAGGCAATGAAGGCCGTCCGGTGTTGTTCGCGAACTGCTCGCGGTTTCTGGAGTCGGAAGTGCGGCGAACGCCGAAAGGCAATGAAGACCCAGGATCTGCCCGGTTGATGACGGTCACAGGCGTCTTGTCGGGAACGCGGTGAACGCCTGGAGCCAGCGCGACGGTGCGCGGACGCCACGGTGGCCTGGGCTGGCGCATGTTGGTTTAAATGGGGCTTGCTCCGGCGCCGGGGGGGCCCAATCTTGAAGCGGTATGACGAATGTTAGCATCGAGGAAGCGGCAGCCAGGTTTGGTGAGCTGTTGGCCGCCGTCGAAGAGAAGGGCGAGACGATTCTGATCTGCCGGGAAGGCAAACCGGTGGCGGAACTCAAGGCCGCCTCGCCCCGAGCAAACGCGGACCGGCTGCAAACCTGCCCGGACCTTAAGCCGCTCTGGATGGCTCCTGATTTCGACCCGACCGCGCCCCTATCGGACGACGAGTGGCCGGAGGAGTACCGATTTGCCGTCCCGAAGGGACGCTCGACAATAGCCCACGTTTTCAAACGTGGGGTGGCCCACGGCAAGGCAATAAGTTCCGAAGGAACGGCTGACCCGCCCCCCGCGCACCTTGTAAGCCATGCCCGCCAAACGCTCTAAACGACAGCCAGAATCCCCACCCGACCCTTATTGGCGCGTCGTGCAAGAGCAGTATTACAATGTCCTCGCCCTCTATAAGCAGTTCGCGCGCGAGCGGCCGGTGATGCTCTTCGACATCCAGGAACAGCGCGGGTATGCGTACCCGTACCGCGAGTTCGCCGCCACCCTTTCGGAAAGGACCCAGGCCTTTCTGGCAAAGGAATACCCGGCCGCTTGCCGCGACGGTAAGATGATTTTGTTTATCCGCGACAATACGCGCCGGAAATTTGTCTCCTACACCCTCCCCATCGAATAAGACAGGGGCCGTCCCGCGGATCGTCCTCCGTATAGAATCAACTAACTGCGGAGTGCGGAGTGCGGAACCACCGAAGTGCGCCGAATGCGGAATGAGGAATGGGGAATGCGGAGTCATTGTCGATTGTCACGGGCGGTTTTGATTGAGGCAACGGCGATGGCGGTGAGCTCGCCAGCCTCGCGGAGCAGAGGGGCCGCTCGAATCGCGGGCACCTTGGCGTCGTCCACCAGCAGCTCGAGCCAGGAGCCGCACTCATCGGCTTCTGCTTCGACCACGCCCATCTTGGAAACGAAATCGGCTTTGGAGCGAGCTCTGCAAGCCGCTCGATAATTCGCGCCGACTGAGGTGCCGGCGCGGAGCAACTGGCGGCCGAGCACCTGGCACGTTTGTCCAGGCGGCAGGCTCTCGACGAGGTGGATGATGGCAAGAGCATAGTGCTTGGTTCTGCTTTTGAGGTCTTCGTGTTTCATGAGCGAGCATTGTGAACTGAGGATCCCCGAACGTCGAGCCGCCGAAGCGGTCCGGCCCCTCTGCCGCCTTCCGCATTCCCCACTCCGCCTTCCGCATTTGGCTGCCTCCCCATTCCGCATTCCCCATTCCGCATTCCGCATTCGAATGATTCCGCATTCCCCATTCCGCATTCCGCACTGGCAACGGCCGCCGCGCGCCGACGCCGCGCCGCCGGCAATCTGGCCACCCTCTCCGAAGAGCGCAGTCACTATGTTCTCTAGCCACTCGCCCAAAGTTCATCCTCCGCAGGCAAGGTCCGAGCTTATCCAGGCCTCCAAACCCGGCAGCCCGGACCTTTTGCCCAACCCGCTGCCAATCAACCCGTTGGGCTCGGATCCCCATGCCCCGGCCCGGCGGGTCCCCACCGAAATCTGTCCCCTTTACCACCCCCTCGGACCTTTCCTCACGCTTGCTTCCTCAGCCCCAATAGCTTGCAACCCCAGCAGTCGGAAACGCGGTGAACGCCGAAAGGCAATGAAGACGGCGACGGAGAGACCACTGACCACTGACCAGAGACCACGTCGGAGCATTGGGATCGGCGATAGGCAATGAAGACTCCAAAATCCCTCCGTTTCCTCCGTTCCCTCCTGTTAAAGGGCGGGAAGCCGCTCAACGCCGAAAGGCGATGGAGACGATTGGGAGGGGGCTCGAGCTGCTGCCAGTGGCCGAACCGCCGAAGAACAATGGCCCCCCCTTCCACGTCTTTTGCGCCTCTTCGCGGCCCACCGCAGAAGAACGAACCCTGACAATCCCGAAAGCCAGTTGGCCCCGCGACAGCCCAACAGAACCTCGCCCCTCCACCCGCGGGTTTACGGCTCCCTCACCTTTTCCTAACGGGTTGCCCCGCGAGCTGCTCGTTCGCCTGGCTCGACCGCTTTGAACGCCCCGGGGACGGCGGTGGCGCCATCGCCGGGCCAGGGCAATGCGGCAGCGCGGCGCGCGGCTGCGGAAGGCGTTGCCTCCCGTTGGATCGCCGAAGGGCAACGAGTCCCGAATGGGACGGCTGAGGCGGTGGTGTCGGGGCTCTCCTGGCCCCTCAACCGTCCCTGTCGGGACTGGTTTCGGTCCGCACCCCCACCCAACGTTGAAACGTTGGGCTATTTTCGGAAGTGCCTTCGGCACAGGGACATGCGAGCAGTTTGCTCGGCCGATGGCCGGTTCAAAAGTTAGTGGCATTGGGTTGCAAACCTGCGATACAGCAGATTGCAAATCTGCGCTGCGACTTTGTTAATGGCCATGCCAACCGCGGCGCCACGACAGCATTCGCGATTGACGGTGACGCTGCTCCCACGCTAGGCTATCGATGTGGCGCGGTTCACGGGACGACCGAAGCTGAGGGAGTGGAGACCGGCTTTCTTTGTTTTCAAAGATGAATGCAAAACGATACCGCCTGTTCGGCAAGACGACAAAATCTCAAAAGGTGCTCGGGGCGATCGTTGGGCTTGGGATTGTGGTGTGGGGTGTGCGCATTTGTTTTTTCTCACACGGGCCTTCCGGAGTTCAGGTCCCGACCTCGAAGGTGCCGCCGCCCGCTCTGGTTTCGATCCTTGCCAGCAACTCCCCAATCCGGATTTGCCCGGGGGTCACCGGGGCTTTCTTTGTCCTGCCCGACGGTTCGCTTTGGGAGTGGGGTCAACCCGGGGGAGATATTTCACCAAGGGTCGCCGTGCCACAGCAAGTTGGCACTGGCACCAACTGGGTCGAGGCCCTCGCCCCGAACAATCATTGCCTCGGGCTTCGAAAAGATGGGACGCTCTGGGAATGGGGTTGGCGGGCCGTCTCGCGGAGTCTCGCGCCTGAGCAAGTGGGTTCGGACCATGACTGGAGCGCGATCGCGGCGGGTGACGTGCATTCAGTAGCGCTGAAGCGCGACGGCACCCTCTGGGCCTGGGGCGACAACTCGATGGGCCAACTGGGGAATGGCGGAGGCCCGGCAGCGTGGCGCCCCACGCGGATCGGAACCAACAACGATTGGAGCGCGATCTCCTGCGCACAAGGCTCTTACACGTATGGGATTCGCAAGAACGGAACACTGTGGGTTTGGGGCAGAGTGTTCTACAGAGGAAGCCTCACTTCAAACCATAGGCTGGTCTCCTCAAACCTTACGCTTACGACCCCGACGCAGGTGTGTCGGGCCACGAATTGGGTGAGGTTTCTCAGCGGCACCGACCTGGTCGAAAATCGCTCCGGCCAATGGTTTCTTCCGCTGAAGGCGCCGCCCTCTCCCAAAGCTTCCGCGGATACGACCCTTTTCCGCATGAGCGGACTCGATCCGTCGCTCCACCGCTTCGCATTCGCCACCTGTGGATTTCCGATGCTCTTCCAAATCCGGCGTGATGGTTCACTTTGGGAGCGACTCAATCCGAACTTCCCCGTTCCGCACCCATCGAGCCGGTGGACGCGCGTGGGGAACCGTTCCGATTGGCTGGCGCTCCACGGTGACCTCTGCACGGCGTTTGGAATCACCTCCGACGGCACCGTGTGGATGTGGGGCATCGACATGAGCCAGGAACCCATACTCGATCGTCAATCGAGGCTGAGGAAGCTCAAGGCCGACGCGGCCAATTGGGTGAGAGACCGGGTCAATCGATGGTTCGGGCCCAGCGCGGCGGCCTGGTTTGGCGCGTCGGGTCTCCGGACGACCGGCACCTTCCCGTATCAGAAGGACCCGCGACCCTTGCTGAAGATTACCGTCCGGTCGCCGCGCTAAGCGCACGCGCCGCATTGAAGTGGCTGGGCAAACGGAGAAATCCGTTCTGGCCGCGAGCGCAAAGCCGCCTGATCCGGGCTGAAAGCTACCTGGCCCTAGCGGAGCCCGGCGGCCAGGAACATCGCCTCTGGCTCGCAGAGGATGGGCGGCGCTATTTCAAAGCCACTTTGGAGGAGAGATTTAGCTTTACAGTAATCAGAAACCCCGCAGGCCTTCCCGAGTTGGCCAATGCTTTGCCGTTGGAATACCTAGATCGGCTGCGCGGCGGCCCTCTCAGTTGCCGGGACCCCAGCCCCATTTGGGGCAGCCAAGCGGCCGGGTCCTCTGGGGTGTCTTGGATCTCTGATGGTGCTACGGCAAACCGCGCCGTTGCCTATTTGGCCGAGCAGAAGGAACCGGTGTGGCGCAAGTTGGCCTTGAAGGCGGTGCTGGCCCGGCCGCCCAGCCGGCTTCAGAAGGCCGTGCGCGAGCGGCGACCTGTCGGGGAATTTCCTGACACGCGATTGCCGTTCTTCCTGACTATGCCGCCTGCCTGTTCTTGTTCTATTATACGGGCACTTGCTCAATAATTTCCGTTGCGGAGAATAGCGGCTAACCGGGGGAGCCTGGTGTCTTGAGCGTGGGTTGTGTCTTAGGGGGATCACAAGTCACGCTATCGGGTCGGGACGCAGGCTCCCTCACCGCAATGCAACAATGCCTCCATTGTTGACCGGTGGCCAGTTGCCCTGCCATTCTCTCCCGCCATGGACTATCCAGCCCGAAAAGACTCGGCTAATGTGGTTGCGCCGGTTGCTCTTCCTGATGGCGCTCCGCATCCACCTTCTTCTCCAACTCGCTCAGGCGGCGATCAATTGAGTCGAGCCGGCGCATCACCTCGCGGTTCGGAGGCGGCGGTTGGCTGGGCTCCTTCCTCTCCACCTGTACCAAAGGCGGAAACGCTATACAGCCCTGAACCATTAACAGTCCCGCGCCCAAAAGGGCGAGCCTCGCAAGTTTTGCTTTCATAAAGAGTTTCAACCACAATGAGTATTCACCACTTTGAACCGTCCAGCAGATGAAGATTCAAATCGCTGATAAAGTCAAACTGAAAAGAAAACCTTCCCGTGGCGTTGGGGTCACATCTCAACATTTGACATTGTGCGATGCATAACCGTCGCGGATGGGGTAATTGTCAAATGTCAAATGTTGATTCTGCTGAAAAACCGTCGGCAATTATTTCCTATTTGGTTTGGGGGCGGGAGGATGTAGCCGGAGCAGACGGAGGTCCGAGCGTCCCGGCAGTTGCCACTGGACTTGCTCGCCCGCGCTCAAATCCAGGGCTGCGGCCAGGGGCAGCGGCAGGCTGACGAAGAAGCGAGGGGGGCGGCGCTTGGAACGGATATTTTGCTTCCGCACAAGGGTGCATTTCGCCAGTGCCACCACGTCTCGGCTGGAAAAACTCGAAACCCGAAATTCGAAACACGAAACAATCTCAAATGCGGCAAAACAAAATGTTCAAAACCCGCCGGGATATCTAGTTTCGGTCATTAGTGCTTTGGGATTTCGGATTTGGCCCAGCCCCCAGGGGGTATTGTCGCGACGCACCGCACCATGCCGCCGGTTCC
>JAJYHY010000651.1 GCA_021784555.1 bacterium | reverse complement strand
AGGACGCACGAGGCTACTACCTGCGCGGTTCTCTTCACGCTTACTTCATTTGGGATCCGAGAGTTCATCACCAGTCGCCCGACTTTGAGTGGAAACGCAAGATGAAAGGCTCAAATGGCGGAAGCCCGAGCCTGTCAGCAACAAAATGCGTGGAGCGCACGCGCCAGGAGCACGAAGACCTTTTGGCCGAATTCAACAGCCTGATGAGCGGCGTCGAGACGACGCTTGAGGCGACCGGGATGCGTGCAAGGCGCATGACCCACCAGGAAATTTTCCTTGAAATCAAACGCGCCCTGAATCCCTTGGCCAACGATACGCTTCCTTATCGCCCGCCCGAATCTTCGCTCGCCTACGAAAGTGCCCGGAGCCAGATGGCGAACGTCAATCTCGAAGACGAGCTCGATGACTACCTCAAAATCGGCGGCCTTCTCTACACCTGGATTACGCTCAAAGACCTGCCCGACGCAACGTTTCCCGGAATTTTGCGAGAGCTTCTGCAGATGGATTTTGCGCTGGTCCTCAATGCCGGCGTGAGTCTGCCGGACCACGCGAAGGTTGTCAAGAAGTACAAGGGCCGCCTGCGGAAAATGATGGCCGCACAGCGCGATATCCACGGAGGCTTTCGCTTGAACGTGGACGCGCAAGTAGCGGAGCGGCAACTGGTCAAGGTGCTTGAAGATGTGATCTCAAGCTCGGCCAAGTCCTGCCAGCTGAGTCTGGTTCTTGCAGTTAGGACTTCGAAGCTGGCGCGCAACCGCCAGGAACGGGAGGAAGCCGAGCGTATCCTGGCTGACCGCCGGCAGCGCGTCCTCCACGCGCTTGCCCGGATGAATGGAGCGCGCGGCATCCCGGAAATGCTTGCGCAGAAAAGAATGTTTTTTGGTGGCCTTCCGGCTATGGCCGAAGAAAACAAGCGCGAAATCGACATGTTGACGCTCAACGCCGCCGATCTTCTGCCGGTTGAATTGCCTTGGCCGGGAACGCCCAACTCTCCGCTCGCTCTCTTTGAGACGCCTACCCGGCAGCTCGTTCCGTTCTCGCCCTTCGATTCTTCACTTGGCGATGCCAACCTGCTCGTGATGGCGAAGTCTGGCGGCGGGAAGACCTTCATGGCGCAGTTGTTTCTGCTGATGATGGCGCGTGCGAATCCCTTGATCTCGATCCTTGAGCGTGGCGACTCTTACCGGCCGCTGGTTGAGTTGATGGGCGGGCGGGCGATTGAGATAAGTCTTGAGGGCCGCGAGACGATCAATCCGTGGGACTTGCCTCCGGGCCAAAGATCCCCGAGCAAGGAAAAGATCGCCTTCCTCAAAAACCTGACGCTCCACATGATCGGGGATAACCCGGCCTCGGACCGGACACTCCTCGACAATCTTCTCTCCGATGCCATCGCACGGACCTACAAGCGTTGCGCCATCCGGTTTTCGAATCCTATCCCGACCTTCAACGACCTGCGTGAAGAGCTTGCCAACTGGCGGGATGAAGAACGCCTGGAGCGGACGATTGATGAAGCAAAACTGGCTTCCATCAAACTGCGCCTGTGGACTGGGGAAAAGGGCATTTACAGCAAGCTCTTCGACTCGCCGACCACGATGCGTCTCGATTCGAACTGGCTCTTCTTCAACATCGAAGGCCTGAGCTCCGACCCGACGCTCGAAACCGCGATGAGCATGTTGATCGCGAATGCCATGGCCGAGCGAGCCTCGGGCAGAAGCGGCCAGCCGTCGATTACCGTCCTCGACGAGTGCTGGGCGCTGCTTGACTCGCCGACGCTTGCGCCTGAGGTCGTTCAGCTCTTCCGCACGGCGCGCAAGCGTCACGGGAGCGTTTGGGGAATCTCGCAGACGGTCGAGGACTTTGTGGGCACAGAATCCACGCCCCGGGTCCACGGGCCGGGGATTCTGAAGAACGCCACGACGAAGATCGTAGGCCAGCAGCCCGGTGACACCTCGCCGCTCGCGAAGCACCTATTCCTCAATCCCGTTGCCATCAGGGAAGTGAAAGAGTTCAGCGCCCCACGCAAGGGCCGAGGCGCGGAAGCGCTCCTGGTGCTTGGCGAAAAGGCTGAGACAACCCAGGTGATCCGCCTTGTGCCTACCGCGATGGATTATTGGGTGTGCACGACGTTTCCGCGCGAACGGCGGTACCGAAGCTGGTTTCTCAAAAAGTACCAAGACAAGCCGCTGATCGAGTCCTACAAGGAACTAGCTGAGAAGTTTCCGCGAGGTCTGGCCGAACTTGCGGAGCTTCCGGAAGAGGTGTCGGGTGCGGTTATTCGGGAGGGCTTGAGTTGAGGGAATGATTCCACACGGACAGACCTATGGTTCCACTTCGGAGGTGAAAGAGAAATGACGGCATTGTTCTTCATCTTGTTTTCCTGGTACGTGATGACGGCCCAAAAACGCCGGCAGGTGGTCGCCGTTGCTCTTGCGGGTGTGGTTGCTGCGGTTGTCGTGTCGCCGCGCCCGGTGTTTGCCCAAGGCCTTTGGGGAGCGATCCAGGCCGTGCTGAACGTCATTAACGGGATCATTCAAACCGCCCTGAACGCGATCAATAGCGTCCGCGCCGCAATCAGCCAGTT
>JAJYHY010000249.1 GCA_021784555.1 bacterium | reverse complement strand
TGCGCGAAAGCAAGGGAGCAGGGAGCAGGTGGGAGACCACAGCCTGAAAGACCACTGACCACCGACCAGAGACCGCTGGGAAAAGCGGGGAGCCAGGGCGGGAAACGGGGCGGAGGCGGTGCCAGAAGAGGTAGAGGCAGAGGAAGGGGACGGCCCAGCCGTAGGCGTACTGAGGGTTCACGGACCACTCGACATGGAGGAGGTCAATGAGGCGCCACCAGAGGAAGGCGAGAAGGAGGAGGGAGACCACACTAGAGACTACGGACAATAGACCACTGACCATAGACCACTGACTACAGACCATGGGCTACAGACAATAGACGATGAGACCCAAGGCCCAGGACGATCAGGCTGGTGACCGTTGAAATCAGCTTGCTGAACCTGCCCGTTTCCCGATCTACGGCTTTGACCAGACCGTGCAGAGAGGCAAAGGTTTCCCTCGTTTGGGCCATCAGACGTTGGACATCCGGGCTGGACAGGTAGCCCAGGCGGCCTGAGAGATGAATGAAATACTGCGTTTCCGATAACGAGCCTCTCGCGATATACAGAAAATGGAGATAGTCCCTTTTGCTTTCCCGCGAAGAACCTTCGACAATGTTCGCCGGAACTGAATAAGATGCCCGGCGCAACTGACTGGTCAGGCCATAGATTTCTTCCCTGGGGAATGACCGCGTCTGCTGATAAACCGCCACCGTTAGCTCGTCCGCCAACTTCCAAGCCTCTATTTTAGTGTAGTCGCGCATTGGGTCCTTTCTGTGTCCGTGGTCAGTGGTCTCTGGTCTGTGGTCTCTGATCTCCGCTCAGGGCTGGTGAGCGTTGAAACGAGCTTGCTCAACGTTCCAGCCTCGCGCTCCACGGCTTTGATCAAGCCGTGCAGACAGGCAAAGGTTTCTCTCGTTTGAAGCGTCAGGTGAAGCTCGCGCAAGCGTTTAATGAACTTGCCGCGGGAGACCGGAGTCAGTTTAGGTATGAGCGGCGGTGCCTATTCGATTCGAGCGCAACAGTTGTTTGGCGCTTTGCTTCCGCAGGCAGATGCGTTACGATCTGGGCGTGAAGACGATTTGCCTTAGAATCCGGGATTGTCCCGCGGAAATCCACCGGACTCTGGCTGAGCGCGCTGCGGCGCACAAGCGTAGCGTGAGCCTGGAGGCAGTCTTCGTTCTCAAAGAGGCGTTAGGCGCTCCGCGCATGAGCGAGGAGGAGTTGCGCCGGGCCATTTATTCCATCCCATCGGGCGCGAGCCTGTCGCTGGCCGAAACGCAAGCGGCCATCCGGGAGGGCCGGAAGTGATCGTGGTGGACGCAATGGTCGTGGCCGGGTTCCTTTTTCCCGCGGATCTGTTCCGGTTTGGATCGCTGGCACTTTCCCCATCGGATTTCCTGAGAGGCTGAAGTCCGTTCCAAGCCGGGCTTAGAGAAGGACATCGTCGCCGTTCAACTCCTGGTCCGGTTTTCCAAGCATCCCGCCCGCCTCGTTGGCCTGAAGTCTTTGCGCAAACACTTCGTCCCACGTCGCGCCGGAGCAAGGATGCACGAGAATGCCTTCCTTGGTCTTCTCCAAGGCCGCGTACTGTGCCAACCCGATTTCCGCCGCCCATTCCGGCGGCAATTCAATCCGATTTCCCGGATGCACAGGCGTCAATTTCGTCATGAATCAATGGTAGCCTTCTTTCTTGCGTTGGGCAAAGGCAGAATAGCCTTCCCCCGGACTACGCCGGGCGGCCGAAGGTCCTCGCAACCCCAGATCGTCGTAAAACTTCTTGCGGCTGCTGAACCGTTTGACCTCTTTGCCGGCCTGGCTGGTCCTGAGAGTGCGCGCCGTCAGCGCGTTGGGAATCCGCATGTCAAAGGGTAACCCGCGCCGCAACTGAATCTGACGGAAGAGCAAATGGACCGCCTCCGAAGCTGTGAGGCTGAGTTGTGAAAGGATGTTGCACATGGATGGCCGGTCTTTGGGGCCGAGGAGGGCGCTTAACGCGCCAGAATTCCGCTCCAGCCGTGCGCGGAGATTAGCGTCCAGCCTTCCGGCTGGCAGCTCCAAATCTCAAACGGCTTAAGGTTCATCGTAAGAGGGGAGGTCGGTTTCTATAGGCGGGACACTCCTACTGGAGTTTGAGGGATGAATCATCGGCGGGGCAGGCCATGTAAGTGATGATCGTGGTTGTGAGGAAGGTCCTCGGGCAGGTCCCGGGCTGCGCCGACCGCTTGCAGAGGCGTTTTGCCCCAGGAAGCGGCGGGCCGCCGCCGAGCAACTCTCTCTCTCTCTCGTCCACCTGCTGCAGCTCCGGGCGGCTGAGTTTCGACAAATGCGGCGATGATTTCCGCAGGATCGGTTGCGTCTCATGCTCCTTCAAATACTCGTCACGCGTGAGGAGAATCAGCATAATGGCCACTTCAAGAATAGAGAGTTGCGCGATCTCTGGTCTGCAGTCAGTGGTCTGTGGTCCGCAGTCTCCATTTCAGCTTTCTGTTTCCAGCCTTTCACACCCGGACACCCTCCGGTTTTCGCCGCCTGGCGATCACCTCCAGGGAATATGACTTGCCAGTCCCGCGGCCGTCGGGCACGTTTTATGCGCAGATTTTATGACGACGCAGGACATATTGCGGGACATCCATGCGCTGGAGGAGGAGTTGATCCAATTTGAGCGCAAATACGGTGTCCGCCCTGAGACTTCTTATGCCGCCTATGCCAGCGGTGAGGAGCCGGAGGATGAGGCTTGGGTGCTGGATTTTAGCGAATGGGCGAGTGTGTACCGAAGCTGGCTCTCTCGTCAAGCGGACTACCGGGAGAGAATCGGCGGTCTTCAAAGGGGCAGTCAGACCTTGACGGGGAGCTAATACGAAACGAGCCGCCGTAGATCCCGCGCCGCGATTTCAGCATTTCAGCTTTCAACTTTTCAACCATTCGCCCCTCAGACCTCTGACTTCTGGCCTCCGACCTCTCCCCTTCAGCCTTCAGCCCTTAGCCTTTAGCCTTTCAGACGACGCACTCCGGCCTCGGCCCTCGCCCCAGCACCCACTGATAGACCTCGACCATCTGCCGGGCGACGGGCGGCCAGGTGTATTTGGCCTCGACGAGCGCCCGGCCTCGCCGGCCCATCTCGTGCAGTTCGCCGACCGGGCGGTTCATCGCGTCTTTCAGGGCATCGACCAAAGGCTCGACGCCGGTGTCGATCCACCAACCGCACCGGTGCTGTTCGAGTTCCTCCCACGGTGTCGCGCGGGTGGTGATGACGGGAACGCCGCAGGCGAGGGCTTCGGCAATGACGAGCCCAAAATTCTCACTGAACGAGGGCAGGACAAACAGATCCGCGCTCTGATATAAGTCCCATTTCGCCTTCCCATCGACCGGCCCGACAAATTCGAGATGGTCTCCTATTTTCAGCCTTGTGCCTTCGGCTTTTACCTCTTCGAGATGGCCCTTCTCGTCCGGCCCCGCGATGACCAGGCGCCAGTCCGAAGGACGACCACTGACCACCGACCACCGACCACTGGTCTGTTGTCCCGTAGTCTCGTGGTCTCGTGGTCTCGTGCCCTGCACGATCGCCCACGCCCTGACCAGGTTCAGCAGTCCCTTCTTGGGATGAATTCGCGACAAAAACAGCACCGTGCGGATTTCCGCTTTCTGCTTTCTGCTTTCCGCTTTTGGCGGCAGTTCGACGCCGTTCGGAATGACGGCAATCGGATTGCGAAAACCGGCCAGCCGAACGCTCTCGGCTTCCATGGGGGAGGTGGCGTGAATGCAGGCGGCGCCTCTGATGCAGCGGTTCTGATAAAGCCAGCCGGCCAGCTTCTTGCGGAATGGCGACTGGCTCAGAGCCCAGGGCTCCAGCATCCCATGGGGCGAGACGATATAGGGGATCTTGGCGTTGCGCGCCCAGTTGGCTGCGGCGAGGATCGGATACTTCCAAAGGCCGTGTGCGTGGGCGAGGCTCGGGTTTATCGTGGCCAGGCAACGTGCGAGCGCGAATGAGTACCCGAAGGATGCGGGGCCGAGAATCGGGCAGACCTGCGCCGTTAGCGGACGCCAGTGGGGTAGATCTTCGTCCGAGCGGCAGTCGCGGAGAGCCAGGACACGAACTTGGAAGGCGCCGGCCTGAGAGATCGCGAAGGAGAGATCCCGGATGCTGTGGAACGTGCCTCCCGCCAACCGCGACGCCGAAGCGCTAGCCTGAACGACCATTGAGTTGCGCACGCGCTAATTCTTCGTACAGCTCGACGTATTTGGCGGCGGCCGAGGCCGGAGTGAATCGTTTCACGTTCTCGAGGCCTGCGGCCACCAGGCTCGCCCTGTAGCCCGCGTCGTGCCAAACCTTCAGCATCCCCTGCCGGATCGAGCCGGGGTCGGACGGGTCCACGAAGCAGGCGGCGTCTCCGGCCACCTCGGGCATGGGGAGGATGTTGCTTGTCACAACAGGCCGGCCGACGGCGTTGGCCTCGATGATGGGCAGCCCGAAGCCCTCATAGGTGGAAACGAAGGCGACGATGTCGCAGCGTTGGTAGGCCTCCAGCACCTCGGCATCTGCGGCGCGCGGGGTGTTGGTGTACCGGACCCGTGCGGCTGCCAGCGCTGCCTCCTGGGCGGGAGTCAGTCGGCCGAGGATGTTCAGCCGGCATGGCAACCCAGCCAGCGCCCGCGCCAGACGTTCGAGATTCTTGTTGGGGCCGGTGCCAAGGTGCAGGATCAGCGGTTCCTGTGTGTTGAAAGGCTTGGGCGAGGGAGCATATCCCTCGCCGACGCAGTCAGGCACCACCCTAATCTTTGTAGGGTTACAGCGGACGTGGCGCAGCAGTTCGTTTCGGGCTGACTCCGAGATCACAGTCACCAGGGCCGCCCTGCTGAGGGGGAGGGTGTACCAGAGCATTTTGAAGGCTGCGCGGCGTAGTCCATTGAGGCGGTGCAGCGAGACGCAGTCATGGACCGTCAGCAGCGTGCGTCGGCCATCCAAGGCGAGTGCCAGGTAATGCACGTCCCCGGTAATGTGGTTAACCTCGCCTTGGTGCCTTGCGGCATCCACCATGTTGATCAGGCGGGGCCAAACAGCCCTGCTGAAGCGCGGAGAGACGTGGGGAGTGCAAGCGACGCCCTCCGGCATGGCCCGGCGGACATCCGCGAAGAGCCGTTCGATGCTATGATGCCACTCTGTAGGACGCCGGTGGAAGTGGGTGACCTTCAACAAAGAGCAGAAATGAAGAAAGCAGAAAGTGGAAACCGTCCGCATGCCGTCAGGCGATCGCCTACTCTCAATCCTTTGCTTCCTGTGGCGGTTTCCGCAACAGGTTCTCGATGTGCTTCTGATCGGGTTTCCGATCTGTCCGCCGCAAACTGTGTTCGCCTTTTCAGGGGCTGCCTTCTGGAATCACGAGGTCGGCCGCGCCCAGGCGCCGCAGGTCGTCAAGGGCGGAAGAGATCCCTGCGACCGCTGCTGGGGTCACGCCTGAGTCGGGCTTCGCGTTGTTGCCTAACAGGGTGAGTTTCGTCGCCCTGGCCAGGGCAAAGGCCGGGTGGATTCGGTACCAAAAGTCACCAGCGAGGATGAGCCGCAACGGGCGGGCGCCGGAGGACTGGAAACTAGTCTGAAGCGGCCCGACGTAAAATTGGCTCTGGCCGAGGTAGATGCGCCCGGCGTAGTCGCGAGTGTCGAGGATGGGTTGTTCGGTGACCGCATGCACCTTCGGCATCTGGATGGTGACAGCGCCGGCGCTTTCGCCAGGTCCACCGGCGAAGGTCACAACCTGTTCGCTCTGTTCCACGTAGAAATCGCTCATCACCAGCGACTGATCGCCCAGAACACGGAGGGCGGGGCGGGACCTGGTCGTGAGCCGGGTCAGAAAACCGGTGAGGCCGCCGCCGCCCTGCTCCCGCCCCTCGACCGTGGCGGTCCCCTCGTACGAAGTTCGGAAGAGGAGCGTGGCTTTCGAGCAGTCGGTGATTCGCAGATTGCCCTGGACATACTCGGCATCAACAACGCTGTCGGCTGGAAGGCGGAGGAAATGAATGCCGTGCCTGTCAGGCGCGTGTTGGTACATGCCGTAGGCGTAAATCCCATCGAACGCCAAGCGAACAGGAGATCGGCCTGGCGAGGTCACGAGAATATCGTCGCCGTGTTTCATTGGCCCAAAGTTGGCGTGGCCGACGGCCAAATTGGCTAGCGTCACGTTCGTGACGGCGGAGACCTGGATCATTGGAACATGCGCCTTGCCGCGCCAAAGCAATCCGCATCGGAATCCGCTGCCGCTCAGAGTATAGTCGGAGCCGGTGACCACGAGTGTGCGCGACACGACATAGCGCCCGGTCGGCAGGTAAGCGGTAGCGCCGCGTCCCCAGGCACGCGCGGCGTCGATGGCAGACTGAATGGCGGTCGTGTCGTCCGCCTTGCCATTGCCTTTGGCTCCGAAGTCTCGGACAGCGTCGAAGACCTTGCCGGAAACGTCCTGAGTTTGTTGCAGGAACCGCTCCGCGGCGGAAGTAACGGCGCCGCTGAAGCGCCCGTCCGGGATGACGAACACCCTGTTCGTGAACGCCGGCCCGACCAAGCGTGCAACGGAGTCGGGATGATTGTCGCTACAGAGCAATTCTCGCACGCCGCCCAGCAGCTCGACAGGCGGCTCGCCCGGCGCGCCATCGGTGAACGAGCAGTCGAACAACAGCGTTGGGCTGTTGAGGCGCACGGCGCCCTGGGGGCCCGCCCAATTGGCAACGTGGCAGTCTTGGATTGTGAGCGGAGTGATGCCGTTCATCTCGGAGATGAAGCCTTTCGAACCAAGCGACGTACACCGCCGGATGGAACAGCCGTGCTCTGCGTTCACGCGGAAATCCACTTCACGAGAATTCTCGAAGTGGCAATTGCGCGCGTAGAAGTTGCCCTTCGCAACCACTACGCCCGTGCCGCAGTCGCGAAATTCGCAGTGGTCTATGGTGTTGTCGTAGTCGTTGAAATTGAGAAGGCCAATGGCTGTGCCGCAGTTCTGAAACAGGCAGTTGTGGTACAGGATTTCGGCGGAGGCGAGCTTTTGGTCGTGGCCAACCCGGATGCCGTATTTCGTGAAGTTGAGAAACGCCTCATCTCGATGTTGAATTTCGGTTTCAAAGCGCCGCTTTGCCGCGTGATCAAAGCCGACGGCCGCCCTACCCTGGCCATCCCACGTCAGGCCGACGTACCGGCTGTACGCGACGCCGTCGCTCCAGAACATACGCCCGCCCTTCGGGCCGTCCCATACCAGGCGGGTGTCACGCCCCGCGCCGATGATTGCCGATCCCTCCCCGGGGCCGTGCCAGGCAAGGGTCTTGGCGATTCGGTACGTCCCCGGTGGAATGTAGATCGTGCGCCCAACCGCCCCGCGATCGAGGGCCGCTTGCAAAGCCGACGTGTCGTCAGCACGCCCATTGCCAAGCGCTCTGGGAGTGACGCCCGTCTTCACGTTGAGCCAATCCGAGCGGGGTTGCCAGTCCAAGCGCGGTATATTCGGAGACGCCCCGATCAGCGTAATCTGAAGAAAGGCGGTGAGTACCGCGGCTTCCAATGCCAGTGTGATTCGCTTCATGGCGTTCATTGCGAAACCGGGTGCAATCTCTTCCGCCTGGTGGACTCGTAAACCTCCAGCAACCGCTCCAGCCTGTCTCTGTAGGTGTGGCGTCCCCTGAGCACGGCCTCGTGACCGGCTTGCCGAATCCGCTCCCGGCGTTCGGAGGCCTTCAGGAGATCCGTTACCTTCTGGCAGAGTTCCTCTGGGGAGCCAGGGTCGAAGAACTCCGCCTCAATGCCCTCCCGATAGTACCTGGCGTGCCGGGCCGTTCGCTCGGCGAGCAACAGGCCGTTGCAGGCGGGGATTTCGAAGGTCCGCTGCGTGTAGTCGTCGCGGTTCTCCTTCCGCAAAAAGCCCAAGGCCAGCTTGGCTCCGCCCAGCGCCCTGGCCAAGCGTTCGAAGCGCAGGTCGGGGAGGCCCAGGTATTGGCGGAGCGCAGAGCCAGGCTTCAGCCTGTGCCACTGCGCGCCGTGTACCGCGTATTTGGCGGGCACTGTCTGAACGAGCTGTTCCAGCAGCTTGGCCCGAGGAGACTCATAGGTCCCGACGAAAACGGCGTCCACGTTCCACAATTGGCACTCTTGGGACGGAATCGGCTCCGGCTTGTGAATCCGCGGGTAGCAGGCAAAGGGAAAGAATTCGACGTTAGGGTTGAAGGGGCGGACTTCCTCAACGTTCACCTCGCGCGTGGTGAAGATGAAATCGTAGGCAGGAATTGCTTGCCGTTGAATTGGGCTCCAATTATTGCGGTTGGCACTGAAGAAGTCGTCGTGGTTGACATTGCAGACCCAATGGCCAGCCCGGCGCAAGAGGTGGACATCAGTGGCCGTGAGGTGCAGGCCCTTCAGTATGATGATGATTTCGGGTCGGAAGCGGCGGACCTCCTCTTGCAACAAATGGAGGTGGCGGCGGCGGTCGCTCTCCCAGATCTTCCTGAAAAGCTTGCGGTAAAACCGGCGCGGCAGTGATGAGCGGTAATGTTCCAGGGTGCGGTCATCGGGAAACCGCAAGACCTCGTGGCCCATATCGCGCAGGGTCTCGGCGTAACACCAGCCGCCTGACGCCGGCGACGCGTCACCATAGACTAGCAGCCTCACGGCTCGGCAGCGGGCAGTTGTTCGGCCTTAGCTCTTCGCCGCCGGGAGCGTTTGAAGGCCGGCGCGGTGGCCTGCGGCTTTTGCCTCTCCAGGAAGGTCATGCTGTGATCGACCACCTTGACGACGAGGAGAAGGGCGATCGCCTCCGAAGCCGCGAATATTACCGTGGTTATGTCGAGGAAGAAAAAGAAGAAGGCCACGTCCGCAAGGAGGACGGCCTGCGGCGCGCTATAGAGCTTCACAATCAGATTCTCAATGCCTCGGGCGATCAAAAAGATGAGAGGGACGAACCATAGGAGGCACCAGATTCCGAAGTTGTAGGTCGCTTCCGCGAACATATCGACCGCCCAGCTCGTGTATTCGTCTTCCTTATGCAGCAGCCCAATCTCGCGCGGCAGGTCAAAGCCCGCCCAGTGCGCCATCTCCGGCTTGTTGTGCCAAAGGATTCGGGGGACAAGCTGGGAGACGATATTCACGTAGGTTTGGCCGTTCCGGGGAGGCATGCTTGTTTCCAATGCCCGCTGGACATAAGACATTTCGCGCACGTAATCCAGGCGCCCT
The DNA here is from genome assembly GCA_021784555.1 of bacterium. Taxonomy (GTDB): domain Bacteria; phylum Verrucomicrobiota; class Verrucomicrobiia; order Limisphaerales; family UBA8199; genus JAJYHY01. The sequence continues at coordinate 3,585 of JAJYHY010000249.1, read as the reverse complement.
CTGGCGAGTTCCTCAACCTGGGCCAACCTCTCGGCAAGGGGCATGCTAAGGCTTTCCCTCAGCACCGCCACGGGCTGCCGCCTGAAGGCGCTGAAGTCCGCCTTCTTGAGGTTCTGGAAAGGAACGAGGACGAGGATGGAAACGACGCCAAGGAGGTATGCCGGCACAAGCCAGCTTGGTCTTGTGAGAGCGAACGCCAGCAAGATTGTGGATATGGCGAGCACCAGGACGGACCGCCACGGCGTAAAGAGGGCCAGCGCCGAGGCGAGCACGATTATCAGGGATTCGACCTGCTTGCTGATCGTGCGGTGCGAGAGGGTGCTGGTTAGAGAGAGGAAGAGACCGGGGAAGAAGAGGATCTTGAAGTAGCTCGGGACGGATTGCAATCCCGGCACGTTTATCCTCCCCTCGAGCACATATCCCCCGAAGCCGAGTAGCGCGAGGAGCGAGACGGCCCCAGGTGTCAAGATCCCGGCCTCCGTCAGAACCGGTTCTTCACGGGGCGCCGGGCGGAAGATGCGACGCTCAAGAACGACGGCCGCGACATATCCCAGGGCTAGTGGCCAACAGCAAAGAGCCGCATAGTGTTTCACTTCCTCCGGCGCGAGAAGGGGATCCGAGTTCTGGAAGCCGACGAAGGCCAGCCCGCCCAAGCCGAAAAAGATCAGGATCTGGACGTGGAGGCCGCTGGCCGGGGCGAGCAGGTGGCCTTCCCGGTAGCGACGCCACAGGCACCAACCGCTGAACGCCGCTACTAAGACAATCGGAGGGTACGGGTTCATCGAGCGGGTGTGTCGGGTGCCGGTCCAGCGCGCGTTACGCGCGGCAGGAGCGTGTCGAAGAAACGGGCGTTGTCGATGGTGAACATCCGTCCATTTGCGCTAGCGAGCCAGAAGAGCAACTGCCGCCACGGCTGTCCATACTGCTTCAATGCGCGCCAGCCCCTGCGCGAGAGAGCAACGTCGCCCCGGGTGAGCGATTTGACCAGCCAGTGCGCGTGCTGCCTCCCACGGTGGTGACGCCAAAACCCCATGAATTCTCTCTGTGTCACGCTCCCGTTCAGCCGACGCCGAAGCTCTTTGAAGACCATCAGGTCCTCGTCTATTGTCGTAAGTCGCCTTTGTCCTACCTTGCTCATCTGCAGCGGATGGTCGCGCAACTCGATCAACTTTTCGCGAACAAACCCAACCTGAGCGAACTCGCTCACTCGCAGCCACATGTCATAGTCTGGCGCCTGCTCAAGGTCCTCGCGAAATCCGCCAGCCTGCTCCCAAACATCGTGCCGCAGCATCACCGTCGATATGTTGCCGGGAAGGCATCCGAAGCAAAAAAAGAGTAATGCTGACAGAGGCGGATCAGCCAGCGTTGGCGTCCGATCACGCTGCGCCTCATACCGGCGATCGCTCCCAGTTCGCTCCCCGGCGGCGCTGATTGAGGCAAAATCACAGTAGATCATGCCCGCCCTGGGATGCTCGTGCGCAAATCTGACGAAGGAGTCCAGGCTACCAGGCAGCATAAGGTCGTCATGCGCCCACAATCGCAGCAAAGGTGCCGACGCTTGCTGGAAGCCACGATTCCACCTGGCGAATGCCCCGCCGTCGGTGCAGGAGTAGCGCACCCTAGGGTCGCCTGTGGACTGCGCGATGCTCGGAGTAGCGTCGGTAGAACAGCCATCCAGGATATGCAACTCGAGGTCACAGTGTTGCGCCAGAACCGACTTGATCGAGGATTCTAGGTAGTTCGCGCCGTTATAAACGGGCAGGAGGACAGCGACCTCGGGCATGGAAATGCGTTAGAAGATGATGGGGCAGTCTGAGACCCCATGGGGACCGCCTGGGGGCTACGCCAGGGTCTCCAAAATTGGGAGGAATTGTCTTTCCCAGCAATACTTCCGCAGATGGGCGGTTCTCCCCGTGTCGCCGAGCCGGCGCCGGACAGGGGCATCGCTGCCCAGTCTCGACCAGATGTTTCTGATGTCTCGTTTAAGATCGGAGAGCCGTGCAACCCGAAAGGATTGGACCTCGTTGTAAATGTCATTCATCCTGGGATCGTCGTAGCAGATGATCGGCAAACCAGCGGCCATGTACTGAAACAGGCGATTGTTCGACAGGCTTGAATTGAGTTCGTACTGCCGCATCAGGCGGCCTGGCTGGTACGGCCCGTGGACCAAATGTCCGATGTCGGCGCCCTGAAGGGCTCTTTTCCAAACTCGGTCGCTGGGGCGTTCCCAGAGGAACGCGCGCCGGTTCAAACCCAGCCCTTCGACCCGGTCGACCAATTGCTGTTTGTAAGCCTCAGGAGGCCGCCCCATCATTAGGAATATAAAGTCCTTTGGCAAGCTGCACATCGCTTCCAGGGTTTCCTCAATTCCGCCGCACTCGCCCACCGCACCCGCGCGCAGCAGAATGCTCCCGCCGCTCTCACCAATGCTCGCGCCTTGCTCGCGGAGCTCGTTTCTAAGCCATGCGTCCCTCGGCCACATAGGTTCCGGCAAATAATCAAGGGTAGGGCAATTGTGGCAAACGAGGGGGAGCGACGAAAGCTTGCCAAACTCTTTCGCAAGCCTGGCCTTGTAAACGTCGCTGGCCCAAACTAGGTCGGCATGCCGAGTCCGTCTCCAGCCGACTTTGTTGATAAGCGTGTCGAGCCTTCCGCAGTCGGGTATGGAAGGAATATCCATAATCTGGGATACCAGTTTCCAGGGTCTTTTCAGATTCCGTAAGTCGGGCACCGCTGCGAGGGAGGGGAACATATAGCAGACAAGGACCTGCGGTTGGCGCTGACGAACCACCGCGCACGCTTGGCGTCGGAAGCCAAGGAACTTCACCAAGCTCCTGGCTGCCCTCGGAAGTTTAAAAAACATGGGTGGCGGATGCCAGGACGCGTGGTCGACCGCCCCCGGCGCCACCGGGCCTTCCGATGGCCGTGTTTCCCCAAGAAAGACAGCCGGCTTGAACCCTGCAGTCGCCAAGGACAAAATCGCCTGGCGTTGCGGTGGATCGCACCATGGATTCCCATAAGTGAGAAACAATGCTCGCCGGATCGATCCCACGGATTTGCCTCGTTGGTTGCGTTGTTACTCCGGGTCGATGAGCTTGAGTCTGCCATTCACCGTTCGTTCGAAGCCAAGACGGCCGCCCCACCAAGCAGGAGGTCCAGCGATGTGAGGCCGGGATACAATCCCAGGATTTTCACCCAATCCTGGGGATAGAGTTTCGCAAACCGGAACGCTTCGGAACTTAGCTGCCACTTCAAAAAGCAGACCGGCCCGAACCATTTCTGTATCGCGGCCAGGTACTCTTCATAGCGTGCAAAGTTGTGCAGGCCGAGCTCGAGCCATGTAGGTCTCCCAGCCAGAACACCTGCCCTGTTTCGTGGGTGATTCTTGTAGTAGTCGAGATACTCCTCCGCGGAAAGGAGCAGGTGTTGGTAGCCCGCCTTGAATCCCAGTTCGGCGGAGATGTGGTCTCCACTGTAGGAATACCACATGGGTCCCCACTGCGAAGCGAACCACCCGCCGTCACCCATAAATCCTTTGATTTGTTCGAAGCAAACATCCATGTCTCGCAGATGCTCTAGGACGGC
>JAJYHY010000248.1 GCA_021784555.1 bacterium | reverse complement strand
ACGGGAGAATCCTCATACGGATAAACCGGGCCGTTCGGGGTTTGAATTGGCGTCCCACGCTCGACGGTTCCGGGCACCGCCTTTTGCGAAGTCCGCCCGTTGGCAAAGAACGAATCCGGATATTGGGGCCGCAGCTTGTACTGCCACTCCATGTCCGGAAAGATGTAGAGCGTGGGCTTGCGCGAGTGCATGCCCCGGAACCCGAAGACGCTGATGACCATCAGGATGCACAGACCCAGAATTGCGAAGAAGTAACGCATTAGTCCTCCACCACCTCGATGTGCCGGCTGCCCGCTTGCTCCAGCAGCCTCCGCGTTTCAACCTCGGAATACTTGGGGTCGTCGCATTCAATCACGACGTAGAACCGGTCATGCGTCACCAGCGAGAAGCGTTTGTTCTTGAGCAAGGGATGATAAAGGCGCGGCAGCCGGTTTAAAAACAACATCCCAATTAGCGAGCCGAACGCTCCAAAGAGGATCGTCAGCTCGAACGACGGCGGGAAGGCCGAATAAGGGCTGAACATCGGCTTGCCCCCAATCACAATCGGGTAATCAAAGGCGTTCATGTACCAGATCATGATCATGCCGCTGGCGTAGCCAATCACCCCGCCGACAAACGTGAACCAGCCTACCTTTGAATTTCTCAAGCCCATGGCCTTGTCCATGCCATGCACCGGGAAAGGCGTGAACACATCCCACTGCCGGAAGCCGGCGCTCCTCACCAACTCGGCTGCGTGAAGAATCGACGCGGCGGTCGTGAACTCAGCCACGATGCCGTAGGGCTTTGAGGTTTGCGTTGAAGTCTCGGTCATAGTCGGTCAATGCTCCTCGTGAACAAACTGCGGGACTTTGGCGCCGCCCAGCGGATTGTGCGGGTCGGCTTGAGGGGTGACCCCTTTGATTTCAGAAACAGCAATCATTGGCAGAAACCGGATGAATAGCAGGAAGCAGGTAAAGAACAGCCCAAACGTGCCGGCATAGGTGCCGATATCCACCCAGGTCGGACGGAAGTAATGCCAACTCGAGGGCAGGAACTCGCGGGTGAGAGAGACGACGATAATGACGAATCGCTCGCACCACATGCCCACGTTGACCAGGATGGAAACGATGAACACGAGCACCAGATTGCGCCGCAACTTCTTGAACCAGAAAAGCTGTGGGATGAGCACGTTGCAGAGGATCATGGGAATCCACGCCCACTGATACGGCCCCAGCGCGCGGTTGCTGAAATGGAAGGCCTCGTTGGGGTCGCCGCTGTACCAGCAAATGAAAAACTCCATCATGTAGGCGTAACCGACCATTGAACCGGTCGCCAAGGTCACTTTACACATGGTCTCGATGTGCTTGATGGTGATGATGTCCTGGAGCTTGAAAATCGACCGCAACGGGATGACCAGCGTCAGCACCATGCCGAACCCGGAGAAGATGGCGCCGGCAACGAAATAGGGCGGAAAAATCGTCGTATGCCAGCCGGATACCTGGGAGACGGAGAAATCGAGCGAGACGGTGGAATGGACCGAAAGCACGAGCGGTGTCGAAAGCCCGGCCAGAAGCAGATAGGCCTTTTCGTAGTTGCTCCAGGCGCGGTTGGAACCGGTCCAGCCCAGCGCAAAGAGGCCGTAGAGAAACTGCCGCGCCTTGGTTTTGGAGCGGTCACGCATCACCGCCAGATCCGGGATGAGGCCCATGTACCAGAACAGCACAGAGACCGTGAAGTAGGTCGAGACGGCAAACACATCCCACATGAGCGGGGAGCGGAACTGAGGCCAAATCGAGTTGGCGTTCGGGATTGGAAAGAGCCACCAGTCATACCACACCCGCCCGACGTGGATGAGAGGATAAATCCCGGCGCACATGACCGCGAAAATCGTCATGGCCTCGGCGGCGCGGTTGATCGCCGTGCGCCACCGCTGCCGCAACAAAAACAGAATGGCCGAGATGAGGGTGCCGGCATGCCCAATACCGATCCACCACACAAAGTTGACGATGCCCCAGCCCCACATCGCCGGACGCATGTCGCCCCAGACGCCGACCCCGGTGGAGATCTGGTAGCTCATGCAGAAGATAAGCAGACCCAAACCTAACAGGCTGATGGAAAACAACACCCACCACCACCCTGGCGCCTTGTTCTCGATCAGCGAGGCGACCCGGTTCGAGAGCCATCCAAAGCTCCGGCCATTGGCAACCAACGGCGTTCGTTCCAGTTCCGCCGGTGGCTGCGGCACGCGGATCGGCGCCTCTACCAGGTCGAGCGTTGTTTCTGCAGAAGCGGCCATCAGATCGCTCCTTTCTCACCGGCCACGCCGGACACTGAGGCCGGTGCCGGTTCGGCCTCCTTGGCCTTTTCGAACGGGTCGCCCACCCTCTTCTCGTAATTCTGGAAGGTCATGGGGGCTGCGTAGTAATCGGGCATTGCGGGATTGGGGTTGCGGACGCGGGCGAGATAAGTCGTGCGGGGCTTGGTCAAAAGCAAGTCCAGCACGGCGTAGTTCCTGTCCCATTTCTTCAGTTTTGAAACGCGGCTCTTCGGGTCTTTCTCGTTGCCGAAGACGATGGCGCCGGCCGGGCAGGCCTGGGCGCAGGCGGTCGTGAAGGAGTCCGCCGGCACGATTACATCGCCGGAGGCGCCCGCCTTCATCTTCTGCGCTATCTTGGCCGCCTCGATTCGTTGCAGGCAGTAAGTGCATTTCTCCATCACCCCGCGCATCCGGACTGTCACCTGCGGATTCTTGACCATCTCCATCAGGTCGATTTCTTCTTTCGGGCGGGTGGCCAGTGGACCGAGGTAGAGCTTGTGGTTGTTGATGGGGCGCTTGTTGTAATCGAAGAAATTGAACCGGCGCACCTTGTAAGGACAGTTGTTCGAGCAGTAACGAGTGCCGATACAACGATTGTAGGTCATCACGTTGAGACCCTCGGCGTTGTGCGAGGTCGCATTGACCGGGCATACATTCTCGCAAGGCGCCGCCTCGCACATCTGGCAGAGCATCGGCTGCACCACCACCTGCGGGTCGTCAATCCATGTCTGGAACTGTTGCTGGTCATCCCGCTGGAACCGCTCCAGCGGGGTCTCCGGCCCCGCGTAGTACCGGTCCAGCCGCATCCACTGCATTTCGCGGCTGAGGCCGACCTGCTCCTTGCCCACAATCGGGATGTTATTTTCACTCTGGCAGGCTATCACGCAGGCCGAGCAGCCAGTGCATTTGTTCAGGTCAATGGACATTGCCCATTGGTGGAGCCCCTGTCTTTTGAGTTGGTCGAACGGGTTTGGATAGAGCGATTGTACCACCGGGACGTCCAACTGCGACATGTCCTGCGCAAAGTCCGGGTGCTGCTGATACTGATCCAGGTTGACTTCGCGCACAATCGGACGCCGCTCCATCGACCAATGTCCCTGCGTACCGGAGAGGGGATAGGTCCGGCCAAGCTTCCTGAGCGTGGCTCCCACCGCGATATACCGCACCTCGGTCGTGCGCAGGGGATAGACATCGAACCCCGCCTTGTGCCCCACCCGTCCGGCGCGCGGACGTCCATACCCCAGGGCCAGGCCCAGCGAGTAATTGGCAAAACCGGGCTGGACCCATATCGGGCCGCGCACCGTCCGTCCGCCCAGGGTGATCTCGACCAGATCCTTGTCCTGAACCCCCAGTTCCGCGGCGGTTCTCCGGCTGATGAGCACGGCGTTGTCCCAGGTCATCTTGGTGACCGGATCAGGCAACTCCTGGAGCCACCCATTGTTGGCATAGCGTCCGTCATCGACCTTGTAATCCCGATAGAAAACCACCTCCAGGCTGCCCGCCGTGGCGGTCGTGACGCTGATTCTTCCAACCGCCTCCGCGACAAGCGCTGGATTGAATTTCACTTCCGCCGGTTTGGCCGCCGTGTTTCGCAGGAAGCCATCATGCAGAAACTTGCGCCACGTTTCTTCCGGGTCCGGCCCCGAGATGAACCCGAAAAAGGTTTCGCGAACAATGGCATAAGGGTCCGTCACACTTAAGCCGCCGATGCGCGCCAGCACCTCTAGCTCCGTGATTCCGTCAAACAGCGGTGCGATGAGCGGCTGCACCCCGACCAGCGTCCCATCGCTGGTCCGGGCATCGCCCCACGATTCGAGGTACTGCGCCTCGGGCAGATGCCAGTCGCAGTGTGGGAAGGTCTCGTCTTCGTAGTAGCCGAGCCGGACGACGGTCTTGGCCTTGCGCTGGGTTTGGCTCCAGTCCAAGTCCGCCGGGGCGTTATAGACCGGGTTGCCACCAAAGACGACCAGCGTCTCCACTTGGCCCGCATTGAGCGACTTGGCCAACTCAGCAATGCCCTCCCCCTCGGCCGGCGGCGCCTCGTCAAACTCGATGGTCTTGCCGACATTGAGCAGCGCCACGTTCATGGCGTGGGCCAACAGGTGAACCGCCAGCGGTTGACGATACCCCGCCACCACCAGGCTCTGCCCCCGGTTCCGCACCAGGTCCGCCGCGCATTGAGCCATCCAAGCCGGATTGACTCCAGGCGGCGTGCCCCACCTCTCCAAACCCGGAATCGCAGGCTGGCCGCTGAGCCGAAACACCTCGGCCGCCATCGCTCCCGCCACCTGGACGACGGTCGAGCAGGGCGTCCGCAGCCGGTGATCGGCGCTCATGCCGGTCAACGTCATCAAGCTCTCCACCGCATAAAGCCGGTTAATTGAGCCGGAGGAGGTCTCCAGGTGGCGCTGCCGAACGAAGCGCCGGGTGTGGTTGTACGCCTCCTCTTCAGAGCCGAGGAAATCGCAATCGAGGGAGACGATGACCTTGGCGGCATCGAACCGCCAGAAGGGCTTGACCGGGCGTCCGAACGCCCGAGAAGCGGCCCGCGTGTGGATATCCAGGTCCAGGGGATCATACACATACCAGCGGGCGTGGGGGAACTTGGCGCGAATAGCCTTTTGCAGCCTGGCCCTGGAGGGGGAACTGCTCGGTTCCAGCAGAAAACTCAATCCCTGCCCGCCGTTGGCCGCCGCCTCTCTCGAAAGCGCCGTGAGGAAATCGAAAGTCGCCGCCCGGCTCCTGGGGTCGCCCCCTTGTTTGAATTCGACCGCCCGGTCCGGGTCGTAAAGGTTGAGCACCGAGGCCTGCGCGTATGCGTTGGTGCCCCCGTTGCTGTCTGGGTGCATCGCGTTGCCTTCGATCTTGGTCGGGCGTCCGTCATTCCAGGTGGCCACTAGCGGGATGGCGCTCCCATGCGCCGGCATGGCCGTGGCGTAATACTTCGGCACCCCATGGACATAGTCCATTGGCATCTGGCTGAAAGGATAAATGTTCTCCACCGGACGCCGGCATCCGCTCTCCGCCAGACCCATCCCCGCCAGGAGAAACGACGCCGACATGATCTTCATGAAATGCCGCCGGGAGACCGGGTCGGGGCTGTCGGTCGCCCCTTCGGGAAATTCGCTGCTGACCCATTGGCGAAACTCAGGCGTGTTGGCCAGCTCATCGAAGCTGCGCCAGTAGATGCGACCGGGCAGCCGCCCCCGTGCTCTTTCCGCCTTAGCCGGGGCGGCGGGATTGGGACGGGCGGTTTCCGATTCGGTGTGTTCGTTCATATTCATCGGTGACACGTCGAGCAGGTCTGGAGCGATTGGACTTTCCATTCCTTCATGGCTTTGCGCCCGAAGGCCTCCTGCGCCGCGGGCGAGGCGGGCTTCCAGGCCAGGTCGGTAATCTTGTCGAGCGGGCGGAGATGCTTCTCCGGATGCCGGTGGCAGTTCAAACAGAAGGTCATGCTCAACGGCTTGACCTGGTACACCTCGTCCATCTGGTCCACCCGCCCGTGGCATTCCACGCAACTGATCCCCCGATCCACATGCACGGCGTGGTTGAAATAGACGAAATCCGGCACCCGGTGGATCTGCACCCAGGGTATCGGCTGGCCGCTCTGGGCGCTCTCCCGAACCAATTCCAGCCGCGGGTCGTTCTTGAGCACCTGGTTGTGGCAATTCATGCACTTGGAACTGGCGGGAATGTTCGCATACCACGACCGCTCCACCCCGTTGTGGCAATAGCGGCAGTCGATGCCAAGCTGGCCGGCATGGACCGCATGGGAAAAAGGCACCGGCTGGACTGGCTGATAACCCACCCGCGCGTACTTCGGCGTCAGATAATACCACGCCCCCACCGTCACCACGCTGCCGGTCACCACCGCCCCAATGATCACTTTCACCGGCAACTGGTTGGTCCACTTCGGGAAAATCGCTGACATGTCGAATCTTCTATTCTGCTCTATCGCTCGCCGGCCTGGCGGTCGCCGCCGCATCCGGAGCGGTTATAATGTTGAGAAATTAGACTAACCGTCAATTGTTTTGTTCACGACAATATCCGTACAGTTCATTTTCATCGTATGGCAACCCGCGTCACGCCAAGGGGTCAGATTCTAATATTTAGCGCGGATTTGGCGGGTTGCAAGTGGGGATTATGACAATTCACCAGGTATTGGAAGCATTAATATCGCGAATAAGAAAACCGAAACCTGCTCCAACGTTAGCATTTGCGATGGATAGTCCGACAGGTCGGACGAGTCTGACTCGTCCGGCTATCAATCGCCAGTCGCAATCCTCCGCCCTTCGGCCCCGGCTTGCCCTCATTACCACGAGGCGATAGATTGGAGGCGCAATGCAAATAGACTATACCCTTCAAATCTGGCGGGAGGACGGGCAGTTCATCGCGCATGCCATGCCGCTGGACGTGGCCAGCTCCGGAGAAACGCCGCAGGCCGCCCGCGCGGCGCTGGACGAGGCCGTGAAACTCTTCATTGAAACGGCGGAGCGGCACGGCACACTCAATGTGGTCCTTGAGGACGCCGGTTACGAAAACCTCGGCACGGGCTGGCGCAGCCCGGATTGGGTTTGCATCGAAAAGCATTCCGCACCGCTGGCGGGATGAGCGGTATGCCCAAACTTGCTCCGGTTGGTTGGCGGACGCTTGAAGGGGTATTTCTGGCGGCGGGCTTTCAGCCCAAATCGCAAATCCCCACCCCTCAAACCGTCGCGAGCGCCTCGACACGCTCATTAGCCGCGCGGATAAGCTCCTGAATCCGCTCGACAGCGGATTCGTCAAAGCAGGCCTCGCCGCAATGAGAGCATACCCAGGCAGGAACCGAGTCTAGAGTCCTTGAATCTCCAAAGATGTTGCAGACAGGTCAAGTTCTGCTGCGTGCGCGGCGAGAGTGAAGAGGTCTGCGGCGCGCCCGTCGGCATTTTTCATTAGGCATTGGGCATTCACCATTAGGCATTGGCAATGCCCAATGCCCAATGCCTAATTCTCAATGCTTAATGAACTCGCAAAAGAGGTCTGAGGTCTGCCTCGCTAGCCCAAGATGCATCCCCTCCCGATCGATCTAATATGGAACGGCGCCATCGAACGGTCCAGCCTGCCTTGGCAATGCATACACTCCATTTTCGCTTCCTCTTTCTAAAATCCGGGCGCCGACCTCCGGGCACCCGCGGCAGCGCAGGCTTTCCGCCCAAATCGCAAATCTAAAATCGAAATCAGAGCGTCCACCCCATCCGATACGGCGGGTTAAGCAACTCGTTTGCCTCCGAGCAGTTCTTGAACCGCATGGCGCCGGCATCCCATTCCAGCTTGACGCCGGTCATCTTGATAGCGATCACGCCCAGCATGGCGATCTGGGTCAAGGGCCCGCCGTAATTGGCAAAGTCCGAGTCGGCCTTCTTGCCTTTGCGAATGGCGTTGAGCCAGTTATGGGGGTGGTCCTGCACGCGCGGAAGCGTCCGCGGCGGGCGCTTAAAGGCGTCCATCTTTGCCTGGGGAATGAGGCGCACCTGGCCCGCCCCATGGGAGCCATACACGATCGTGCCTTTGTCCCCCATCACCACGCCCCCGGTCTCGATGTCCCGTTCATCGGATTCAAGCTCCGGCGGGCGGGGGATTCTCTCAGTGCCGCTGTACCACTTCATGGTGATGGGAGCGCGGTTGCCTTTGGCCGCAAACTGGTAGGTGATGATCTCGCCCTTGGGAAAGGCGTCTCCCTGGGTCTTGAAGTCGTAATGCTTCACCTCGGCCTGAATGGTTTCCGGTGCGCCCAAATCCAGCGCCCAGAAAACGGGGTCAACGACGTGGCAGGCCCAGTCGCCAATGGTGCCGTTGCCAAAGGGTGTCCACCCTCGCCATGAGCCCGGCAGATAGTCGCGGTGATAGGGGCGATAGGCTGCGGGACCGAGCCACTGATTCCAGTCCAGCGTTTCCGGAACCGGCATTCCATGGCGCACCTCGGCCAACTGGTCGATGCCGGAATTGACCGCGGCGCAGCCGACGTGGATGGTGTGGACCTGGCCGATTGCCCCGGCCCATATCCATTCGCAAAAATCGCGAATCGAATTGAAGGAGTGCCCCTGGTTTCCGAGTTGCGTCACGACGTTGTAATCCTGGGCGGCCTTCATAAGCTGGGCCACTTCATGAACCGAATGGGCCAGCGGCTTCTCGCAATAGACATGTTTGCGCCGCTTAATGGCCGCCATCGCCGCCACGGCATGGAAATGGTCGGGGGTGGCTACCACCACGGCGTCGATGCCGTCCTCCATCTCATCGAACATCTTCCGGAAATCCTTGTACCGCTTTGCCGAAGGAAACTTTGCGAGCGTTCGCGCAGCTCGCCGTTCATCGACGTCGCAAAGCGCCACCATGTTGTTCCCTGGCGCGATCGCGTTGATGTCGTCGTGGCCCCTTCCCCCCACGCCGATACCCGCGATGTTGAGCCTGTCGTTCGGCGCCGTCTGACCGCTGCCCGCGACAACATGCCGCGGCGCGAATGTAAAGGCCGCCACCGCCGTTCCCGCCGCGCGCAGAAAGTCGCGGCGCCTGAGATTTCCGAGATTCGTTTTCATAGCTATTGCCGGGCGTTTGAGTACTGGTGCGAGAATGTCTTGAGAGCCTTCGCCGGTCAAGCATTATGAGGTCTCCTTTTCAATGGCCGCAATGTGCAGACCGGGGACCGTCACAAAGCTGTCGTCGCCCACCCAGATCAGAACCCGAGTGCCTTTCGGGTTGGTGCTTGCGTGATCCGCACTGGCGACCCGGTAGCGTTTTCCACCGCTCGTAACGACAAAGAAAGGTTCGAACGGCCCCGTCTCCAGCAGTTCGCCAATATCACTGATCATGCGTAACACCATAATTGACACAATATGCGCTGGAACACTAGTCTCTTCCACATGAAGAGCGTAGCCAACGGGGTCACATCTCAACATTTGACAATTCACCCTGACGCAATGATTCGGCATGGCGAATTGTCAAATGTTGAGATGTGACCCCACCTTGCTTATGTCCGAATCTTACATACAGGAACTCTTTGCGGAGCGGATTGGCGGCGGCCATTACGGCAAATCACAGGCGATCTACAAGTTCGAGAAGATCAAGCGGGCGCGGCGCGCCGCCATGGCGGCGCATCCGGGCCGGGAGGTCATCGACCTGGGAGTGGGTGAGCCGGATGAGATGGCGTTTCCGGAGGTGGTGGAGAGGCTGTGCGCCGAGGCGCGCAAACCGGAGAACCGCGGCTATGCGGACAATGGCGATGCGGTTCTAAAAGAGGCCGCCGCCCGCTACCTGGAGAGCGTCTGCGGGGTCAAGGGCATCGATCCGGAGACCGAGGTGGTTCACTCCATTGGCAGCAAGGCCGCCCTTTCGATGCTGCCCGCCACGCTGGTTAATCCCGGTGATTATGTCCTGATGACGACTCCGGGCTACCCGGTCTTCGGCACCCACGCCAAGTACTATGGCGGCCTTGTCCACAACCTCCCGCTGATCGAAGCCAATGGTTTTCTGCCCGACTTGGAGGCGATCCCGCCGGAGGTGATCAAGAAAGCAAAAGTGCTGGTCTTGAACTATCCCAACAACCCGACCGGGGCGAGCGCCACAGCGGACTTCTTTGCGCAAGTGGTGGAGTTCGCCCGGACGCATCGCCTGGTCGTGATCCATGACGCTGCGTATGCCGCCCTGGTATTCGAGGGCAAGCCGCTGAGCTTTCTGGCCACCCCTGGCGCGAAGGAAGTCGGCGTCGAGTTGCACTCGGCCAGCAAGAGTTTCAACATGACCGGATGGCGTTGCGGTTTCGTTGCGGGAAATGGGCTGCTGGTCAAGGCCTACGCCGATGTCAAGGATAATAGCGATTCAGGCCAATTCCTGGCCATTCAGCACGCGGTGGCGCACGGGCTTGGCCATCCCGAAATCACCGCCAAGATAGCGGCTAAGTATTCGAGACGGATGACGGCTTTAGTGGCGGTTCTGCAAGACGCCGGCTGGAAAGCGTCCAAACCGAAAGGCTCCTTTTATCTTTACGTCAAAGCGCCCAAGGCGGCGGTCAACGGGGACGGCTCGCGCATCGAGTTCGAAACGGCGGAAGCAGTTTCCCAGTGGCTCATTGCCGAGAAGCTTATCTCGACCGTGCCCTGGGACGAGGCGGGCGCTTACCTGCGCCTGAGCGTGACCTTCGCCGCGAAAGGGCCGGACGATGAGCAGCGGCTTATGCGGGAAATCCAGGCACGGCTGGGCGATGTTCGGTTCGAGTTTGCCTGAGCGTGCCGGTGGACATGAATGAACGCACGGAATCGAACGCCCGGAAGGAGTCCGCCCCGCTCCACTGTGTGGTGGGTTCTGGACCTGCCGGAGTGGCCTGCGCTCACGCCCTGCTGGAACGTGGAGCGACGGTATTGCTGCTGGATGCCGGCATTGGGCTTGAGCCGGCGCGCGCTGACCTCGTTGCTCAAATGCGGACGAGTCCTCCGTCCGGCTGGACCTCGCAGCAGATTGGCAGGTTAAAAGAGGGCACGGAGGTTAGCCCGAAAGGGCTGCCTCTCAAGCTGGTCTATGGCTCAGATTTCCCATACCGCGATGGCGGCCTCTTTGCCCCGGCGAGTTATGCCGGGTTGGATTTGCGCCCGTCGCTGGCCCGAGGCGGCCTGAGCAATGTGTGGGGCGCCGCCATGCTGCCCTACCGGCAAGCCGACCTGGCAGGCTGGCCCATCGACGTTTCGCTTTTAGCCCCACATTACGAGGCCGTGCTCAAATTGACGGGTTTATCGGCGCGGAAGGACGATCTGGAGGCCCTCTTTCCACTGTATTATGATCAACCCGGGCCGGCTGACCTCAGCCGGCAATCCAGCCTCCTCCTGCGCAGGCTTGAATGCCGCCGCGAGCCTCTGCGAGGCGCCGGAATTCATTTTGGCCAGGCGCGGCTGGCGATGCGCGCGCCCCAGCCAAGCGGCCAGGCGGGATGCGTCTATTGCGGAATGTGCATGTATGGGTGTCCGTATGGGTACATTTACAACTCGGCTGGCACCCTCGAGGAACTTAGGAAGCAGCCGCGGTTCACCTATCGGCCCGACGCCGTGGTGGCCCGGGTGGCGGAATTGGGCGCTGCCGTCCAAGTCGAGGGTCTTCATCGTGTTACTGGCGAACCATTTGCGCTGAAGGCCTCCCGCGTGTACCTGGCGGCGGGAGTCATTCCCAGCACCGCCATCCTGTTGCGCTCGTTGAACCGCTACGATCAGCCGGTTTGGCTCAAAGACAGCCAGTATTTTCTGTTCCCGCTCGCGTTGGCCAGGAGCGCCGGGGATGTCACTCGCGAGTCCTTGCACACCCTCAGCCAATTGTTCGTCGAAATCCTCGACGCCACCATCAGTCCCCACACCGTCCATCTCCAAGTCTATTCCTATAATGACCTGATCGGCCAGGCCGTGAGGCAATCCCTCGGACCGCTGGCGGGAGTTCTGGAAGGGCTGGCGCGCAGCCTCGAGCGGCGGCTGCTGATCATACAGGGCTATCTCCACTCGGACCATTCCGCCCGCATTTGCGCCACTCTCAAGAAAGCCGGAGACGGGGCCGACCGCCTGGAGCTTCGGGCCGAGACGCGCTCTGAAACGCGCGCCGTCATTGGACGCGTGATCCGGAAACTGCTGCGACACGCCTGGCAGTTTGGCGGCGCGCCCGTGTCCCCGATGCTGCAGGTCGCCAAAGCCGGTCGAGGCTTCCATACTGGAGGCGCCTTCCCGATGAGCATCTCCCCTGCGCCGAACGAAACGGATACACTGGGCCGAGTGCCAGGCTGGCAGCGCGTACATGCCGTCGATGCCACCGTGCTGCCCGCCATACCGGCCACCACTATCACCCTCTCCGTCATGGCCAACGCGCATCGCATCGGCTGGGATTCCGCCACGCTTCCCTGAACCCTTATGCAGACTCAAACTTCTCGAAGGTGCCTGGTTACCGGCGCCGGCGGCTACCTGGGCGGGTGCGTCAAGTCCGCGCTCCGGAAGCGTGCTTGGCAGGTCACAGAACTGACGCGCCTTCCCGAACCCGGCGCCGCCGCCATCGAGTTTCACCTTGGCGCTGACATGCCAGTCACCTCGTTGTCCGGGTCGCTTGCCCTGGTCCACTGCGCCTACGATTTTGGCCAAATCCGCTGGGACGACATAAGGCGGGTGAACGTCGTGGGAACTGAGAAACTGCTACGCGCGGCGCGGGAGGCAAGGGTGGAACGGCTGGTCTATATTTCCAGCATCAGCGCCTTTCGCGGCTGTCGCTCTCTCTATGGCAAGGCGAAATTGGAGTGCGAGAGAGTTGCCCTGGAACTCGGCGCGACGGTGATTCGCCCGGGCCTGATCTGCGGCGAACCGCCCGGAGCCATGTTCGGGCGGCTGGTGAGACAAGTCGAGAAGGCGCGCCTCCTGCCGCTATTTGGGGGCGGCGCGCAGCTTCAATACCTTGTCCACGAGCAGGACCTGACCGCCTTTATCGGA
>JAJYHY010000650.1 GCA_021784555.1 bacterium | reverse complement strand
GGTGACGAGGAAGCCTGCCGCCGACTTGAGTTCCTTGGCCGATTCCGGGATGTAGCCCAACTCGAAGTGGGCGATTTTGCCGGTAAGCGAAAGATTGCTGGTGCCGTCGAAGAGGCAGCCGTAATTGCCGTCACGGCACCAGGGCAGGAGGAGGGTGGCGATCTCCACGATTTGGTCGCGCTCGGCGCCGGTAGGTTCCAGCATCATCAACTCCTGGAGCATGCGATGGGTGGGGAACTCATCGGGAGTGAAGTAAGCGAAGGCGAGGTTGCGGACGGCCTTGCTGGTGCGCGGGTCTTTGAGGAACTTGAGCGCGGCCGCCTCGTTGAACTGGTCGAGGTAAGCCCGGCCCCAGTCGTTCCAACAGGGTGCGGCCGTCCGCGCCGCGGGCGCATCGGGTCGAGGCTCCGCCTGGTCGCGGAAATCGGCGAAGGTCTCGAGGCTGGTGGCTCCGGGCGGCATCCTTTCGGCGCGGAACTTTTGCAGGGCGAGGGCGTGCCGGGCGATGTCGAGGAGTTGGTCGTGGCGCTTCTTGCACCAATCCTGAAAGGCGTCCTCGTAAAGGATGTTGAGGTATTTGGCGATTTGGGCCTGGCGGAGCATCTGCTTGTCCTCCTGGGCGCTGAGGCCAATCATGCGCGCCACCAGCGCGGTGGAGGCGGAGAGATGGTCCGGGGTCAGGGGCAGCCCTTTGGTATCCAGATAATTGATGGTCAAATCGCCGTCGGGATGGAGGATGATGGGCCGCGCGCCCTCTTCGACCGTGGCCGTATAGATCCCGTAGCTGAGTCCCTCCTCGATGATGACGGTGTAACCGAAGTAACCCTCGGTCTGGGAGAGCAGGTCGCATACGGTGACCGATTTGCCGGCTCCGGACATGCCCAGCAAGACGGCGTGCTGCGGCGCCTGATTGCCCGCCGGGCCGGAGAAGGTCTCGATGCCGACGAGGTTGCTGTGCGGGCCGTCGTAGATGGCCTCGGCGGTGGCGAGATGACCGGTGAAGGTGCTGGTAACCGGGAGCATGTCGGCCAGGAACCGGTGCTCGGCGTAGAGCTTGCGATGCTCGTAGCGGCCCCAGGCCCAGCCCGGCCAGGTCTGGAAGAACAGGCTTCTTGAAGTGCTGGGCAGGTTGCTCTCGAAATACTGGGCGGCGTTCATGGAGTTGATGGCGTTCTTGACGGCCCCGACCTTGGCGTTCAACCCGTCCCTGGTCTTGTCCCAGACCCGCACGGCGAACAAGGCATGGAAAGGAATCGTCTGGCCCTGCATCAAGGCGTGGATCTTTCGCTGCTTCTTCTCCATCACGGTGAGCAGGGAGATCTTCTTCTCGCTGGCGTAGTCGCCGGCCACCCGGTCGTGCTCCTTTTCCTCCTTGCTGATCTCCTCGGTGATGGGCAGCGGGTCCACATTGACCGTGATCATGTAATCCAGAAGCCGGAGTTGGGTCAGGCGCTGGATGATGCCTGGATAGGTCGTGCGCGGCCAGCGCGTCAGAACAATGAGGGAGTGATAATGACCGTCGAGGAAGAAGCCGAAGTCGCTTTGTCCATTGCCCTCGCTGTGCCAGCAGTTCTCCTGGAGGGAAAGCTCGGGGGCGAAGCCCTCGGCCGGGTCGAAGTCGAACCGCTCGGCCAGGGAGGGATTGAGGAATCGTTTGTAGTGCCGGAAATGCTCCAGGTCGGTCATTGGCAGAACCCGCGCCCCGCTGAGGCTAAAGATTTCGAGCAGCAGCCGGTGGACATGCTGGTATTCGGTTTCGAGTTGGTCGATAAGCGTGCGGTAGTAGTCGCGGCGGGCGGCGGCAGTCTGGAAGGTCCGGGGCACGTTCTCCAGCTTGCGGGAGACGTAGAGAACCACCCGCTGCCGGCGCAACCGGCGCTCGGACATCGCCTGCCAATAGCGGGCGAACCGCTCGTTGCGCACGCGCTTGGTCCAGATGTTGGTGAACTGTTCGGTTTCGCGCTGGTAGCGCAGGAGTTCGGCCCGGTAATCGGAGTCGCAGAAGTACTGCACCTGAAGGCGCTGGTTTTCGTGCAGGGATGCCAGCAGCAGGCAGAGTTGGTCCTGGAAGTCGTTCAGGTCCGAGGCCGGGCTGTTGGTGAGGTCGGGGGCTTCCAGGCCGAACCCCTTCGACACATAACCGCCGCGCCGCAGGTGATTGAACACAATCAGGTCGCGGACGAAGAAACCGTTGGGCGCGCGCTCGAACATTACGTTACCTCATGGGCTTATGGTGCGCACGGTTTCGCCCGTTCTGGCCCTCAACTTTTCCATAAGGCGTTCGACCCTGACCAGGTCTTCGACGAGTTTTTGAACGGTGCGGGCGCGGCCCGGTTCGTTGACCGCAATGTAGCCCTCGCGCACGTGGCACAAAGCCCGTTCCATATGCTCGCGGGCGGTGGCGTCCAGGCCATGCATATGCAAATTCGCGCGCAAGGCCCTTTCGGCGGAGTTGAGGTTGTCGAGTTGCCGCCGGCGCTCGCGCTCGCGAAGGGTGAGATTACTGGTGTTCATGAAATGGATGTTCTGGCAGATGTTCCGTGTCGGGGCTGAAGCCACCGCCTGAAAGGCAGTGTTCAAATATG
>JAJYHY010000649.1 GCA_021784555.1 bacterium | reverse complement strand
CTCCGGTTTCGTCATCCAGCCCTTGGACTGGCCGTCGCGGCTGGTGTAATTGGCGCGGTGAATCCCCTTCGCGGTGGGGTCTTGGAGCAGCCTGCCCACGGTCTTCGCGGTGAAGCACGCCCCTTTCCTCGTGCGGTGCCCGGCTTCGTTCAGGAGCCGGACGACGGTCTTCTTGCGCCGGTGTTTGAGGAACAAGTCATACATGAGTTTGCGCACCGGCCCTTCCTGGGGATGCGGCACCAGCTTCTTGTCTTGCCACTGATATCCGAAGGATGCAGGCCCGCCGAGCGGCTTGCCGAGCCTGGCTCTGATGTTGATGGACGCATTCACCCGGTCGGCGGTCTCCTCCCGTTCCCATTGGGCCATGGCGGCGATGATTGTGTAGAACAGGCGGCCCGCGGGCGTCGAGGTGTCGATCTTCTCCTGGAGGGAGACCATGTCGGCGTGGCATTCACGGAATATATCCGAGAATTCGAGAAGCTCCTTCGTATTGCGGGCGAGCCGGGCGAGCTTCGAAAAAATGAGTCCTTTGATATGGCCGCGGCGGAGGTCGGCGAGCATCCGCCGCCCTTCGGGGTGGTCCATCACCGTCTTGCCCGAGACGCCGGAGAGGTCGTACACCTCCCGCGGCGCCCAGCCATTGAACTTCGCGTATTCGCGCGCGCGGGCGAGGTGGTATTCAGGGCTCTCGCCCTTGGCCTGGTCTTCGGTCGAGACCCGGATCCAGATGCCGACCGGCTTTTCGAGCGCCGGGCCGGTGGGCGGGGAGGGTTCGCGTGTGGCGGGGCTTTGTGCCTTCATACACTTTCTTCATGCGTCCGGGAGACGCTGTTGGCAAGAGAAAATTTCCCTGTGGCCGCTGGCAGGCTGTCGGGCTGAGCAAGCCCCGTTCGCCATAACGGCTTGGGGCTAGTTCGGCTCCCTTGTCTCAGCCAGGCATCGGTCAACGAAGGCCACGAAGTTCTCGTTTTGGAGGTCGCACACCTCTTTCCAGATCGCCCGCGGGATGGGCAGCGAGAAGAATGTCCGGATATCCTCGCCGACGCCCTCGGGCTTGATGACAAGCCCGGTTTCCATCGCCTGGTACGCGCTGTGCAGGTGTTGGATCGCCATGATGACATAGAAGCGCTCGTCGAGCGTAATGGCTCGCGCCGACAGATCGGCCGAGCCGTCGGGCACTCTGGCCAGGCCCGGGTTCGAGAACAACGCCATCCACAGTTCGCGGTGGTTCTGGGTGAGGGCGAGCAAATTGCCGATGCGGCGGGTTTGCGTTTCCGACCGGAGCGAGACGGCGGTAAAGAGCAGGCTCGCCACAATGCCGACCACGCTGAGGACGGAAGAATCCGCGGTAATTCTTTGGCGTGGCATCCCACACGTTCGAACAAGCCGTTTGCTCCCAAGTCGCCCGCATCCTGCGGCGCGAACGGGAGAGGCGCGGGCTTTCCATGAATGCGGTGGCCGCGCGTGCCGGCCTCTCCCAGCAAATGGTGAGTTATGTGGAGCGGGAGATGCGCAACCCGGCGCTTGAGACGCTGCTCCGCATCACCGCGGCGATGGAAGTTGATCTCGCGGCAATCATCAGGAAGGCGATGAAATCGGCGAAAAAGGACCGCGGCTGAGAAGCGACAGCAACGCACTGTCGGCAGCAGGCGCGCTTCCGCCCCGGCCGCACGCGCCCCCTGCCGCGAACACACCCGTGGCGGCCGCGCCCGGCCCGGAACTTCACGCCTTCCCCGCCGTCGAGCTGGCCTGGAACTCGGAGGCGGGCAAGGTTTACCACGTCCAGTGGACGCCCTCGCTCGCGCAGCCCCAATGGCAGAACCTGGGGCCGGCCGTACCCGGAACGGGCGGCGTGCTCTCGGTCTTCGATTCGACCCGGCAACAACCGCGCGGCTTCTACCGCCTCGAAGTGGTGCAACACCCGCCCTGAGCGGGTCAGGGGCCACCTCAGCATCCGCTCAGAACTCCAAGTCCCGGCACCGCTCGTCAAACCGCCGCAGAATCGGGCGCAACTGTTCCTCTGTGAATCGCCGCCCGCTGCCCGTCAGATACCCCACCAAATAGGTGGCGTTCATCGCCTTCACAGGGTAATTGCCCAACGATTCCACGAACCAACCCGGCACCATGACGGCCGGTTGCACGAGAATGTCCTTCGGCGCGAAATCAGCGATGAACTTCCGCACCCACTTGGCATTTCGCTCGGCCTGCCTCGCCGCCCTTCCGTCATCTCACCAAGGGAACCGGAGCACGCGTCCGTCGAATATGACCCTCTCTTCCGGTTGGTCCCGTGTCGCCTTTCGGCGCGGCCGGGTCTTCGTCTCCAGGACGAACGCGCCTCCCGGTCCGACAACCACGTGGTCGATGTTCCACGCGCCATCCCCCGGCACGTCATGGAACGTCAGGTAACCTGCCCGGACCAACTCCGGACTCATCAGTTTCTCGGCGACCGCCTGTTCGCCCCTCAATCCGAACCGCCAATTCCTCAACTCGTTATCCAATTTGGTCGTCCGCCAGAACTGCCAGACGAGCAGCAGGAGCGCCAGCACCGCCATCCCCACGCCTGGCCACAGCAGATGCCAACTTGCCGCGCCGCGCACTTGGG
>JAJYHY010000648.1 GCA_021784555.1 bacterium | reverse complement strand
GTCCGAAACCTCCTGCTCTCCCACTGCAGGTCCGTCTTCTCCTCGTTGGTGATCCGCATCGCCTCGTCGCCGCCGAATTGCGCAATCCACTGCGCCGAGCACAACTCCCAGGGAACGGCGCCGCCGCCGAACTCCCGCCCGCCGTGATACCAGCCCCGGAACATGGTAAAGTCCCAGGAGAGCGGCGAACCGCACTCGGCCAGGAACACGGGGATCTTCCCTTTCTTGGACCACGGTCCGAACCAGTCGTCGAGTTCCTGGATGGGGGTGAAGTTGACATAGAAGTTGATCGCGCTCATAGCGCCCAAGTCGTCGCAGCCGTGGTGGTAGATGACGCGCGTGGGGTCAAGCCGTTGCACGATAGCCTGCGTGCGCAAGGCGTGGGCGGCGTTGCTGTTCTTCCAACCAGGCGACCTCTCCGCCTTAGCCCGCGCGTCCACCATGCCGCCGAGCATGTCTGGGTCCTTGCCGCCGAAATAGCCGCAGGAGTTGTGGCTCATCGCGTAGGCCACCACGGACGGGTGGTTCCCCGCCACGCGGCGGATATAATAGGCGGCGGTTCTCGCATACCCGTTGGTCTGGTCCGCGTCGGGCGCCTTCCAGTTGTAGGCGTTGAAGTGCGGCAGCGCGAGCGAGAAGAGCATCCCCGTGTCGTCCGCCGCCCGCAGGATTTCCGAGTAGCTCAGGTGCTCGCCCGGCGCGCAGCCGTAGTTGTGGCTGTACACGAGGTTAACCCCGGTGCTCTTCATCCGCAGCATGGTTTCCTTGGCGGCGTCATACGTGGACCACGCCGCCCCGAGCAACTCGTTGTCGAACGGCAGGGCGAAGAGGTAGATGCGAGTGCCGTTCAGGTAGAAGTCGTGGCCTTGGATCCAGAACTCGCGGAAGCCGAACCGCTGCGGGACCTCCACGTCGAGCGGCTTGCCGCCGGCATTGCTCAGGGAGAGTTGCACGTCATATTGGTTCTGCGGCGTGATGGTGTCCCAGAGCTTGGCCGGGTGCCAGCCGTTCGTGAACGAATAGCGTCCGTCCTTCAGGTCGGCGCCCGTGAAAGGCTTGCTGTCGAATTCAGTAACCGGCTTGCCGTGGTCGCTGATGCTGGCCTCCAGCCGGTAGGTGGTGGCGGCGGCGAGAGCATCCAGCCCTGCGTCGAACGTGATCTGCCACTTGCGCACCGAGGTGTCCACCATGAAGTCCGAGATGCGGGGACCGTTGGGCATGCCCACGAGCCATACGTCCCCGCACAGGCCGGGACGGGCCACGCGACCCTGGACCTTCGCGTTCCCGAAGGTGTTTTCATTCGAGTACATGACCGCGTGCAGCGGAACGGCGATGACCAGCATGCTCAGGGTCTGCGTCGCGCCTGGCCGGCAATGCGCCGTTACGTTCAACTCGCCCCCCGGATAGCGCAGCGTGCCGGCCTTCTTGCCGTCGAGATACACGACTGCATAAGAATTGAGGCAGTTGGCGGAGAGCACAATCCGGCGGCCAGCCCAGTCGGCCGGGATGTTGATTGTCCGTTGGTACCAGGCCTCGGTGACACCGCCCAGCTTCACGTCCTCCCAGGCCGGATTGGCAAAAACCGCCTGGCAGTCCTTCTGATCGTAGTCGTCATGCCCCGGCCAGTTCCCGGGGACCTTGAAGTAACCCCAGCCGCTTGCCGGCACCGTGTTGGGGGCGCCTTTGGCCGGCTGCCAGAGCCAGAGGCCGTTGATGCAGATCTTCTCCCGCGCCGGCGTCGTTTCCTTATGCGCCTTCGAGAGGTCCCAGACCGCCTTGACCCCGTTCGGCAGCGCTACCGCCGGCTGTGCTCGACAAACGCCGCTCAACGCCAGCGCCAATAGCGCCGCCATTCCCAGCCGCAGGCCCATCGCCGCCGGCCGATTAGCCGTCTCCATTGTCATGCAATCCTGTCGTTGCGCAATCTGGGCCTGAGTTGTCAGCAGGCGCAGGTGGCCATGTTCCAAGGCGTATTGCTCATCCGCGCAAAGATTGCGGCGTTTGCTTTCACTCATGCCACGAGCCTAAACAATTGGTCGGAGGAGGTCACGAAACAAGTGCCAATCCCTTAACTCTCAAGATCGGGTGCAGGAGAAAAGCCGTGCGCTGTCCTCCTGTCGGGAAGTTTCGGTGCGCTTCCGGTGCAGGCCCGGGTTCTTCGAGCCTCAGTACCGGCACCGGCATGGGGGCGTTCGCGCCTAACACTACAGCGACAATTGGCACTTGCGCTTCCGGACGAGGTGGCTTAGAGTGGCTGGCATAGTTGAATGGCGCTGGGCCGGAGATAATCGAAGCGCGGATCATTCGCGAGCGAAGGATCGACGCGGCGGACGTGCAAGCGGTGCGGCGGTTGATACCCGAGCGGCCTGAGGCTGGGCGCCTGGGCTTGGCTGGCGCCCTGTGCGTGCAGTGGGAGTGGCGAAGCGCTAATGGACGGCTCAAGCTGCGTTCGGCGCTGGGGGTATTGAGCGAGTTGGGGCGGGGAGGATGGATAGAGTTGCCCGCCGCCCGTGGCGGGCCCCGCCCGGCCAGCATTGCCGCGGGTGCGCTGGCCCATTGAGCGCTGCTTTGAGGAAAACAAATCCGAGCTCGGAATGGATCAC
>JAJYHY010000647.1 GCA_021784555.1 bacterium | reverse complement strand
CCCATAGACCCGCACCCACGGCTCGAAATAGGAGGCCCCCGCTATCTTGCCCGCCCGCAGCACCACGCTGTCTCCGGTGTCGGCGGTAAAGCTCCACGCATCCAGTTCACCATTGGTAATGACGCCCACGTTGTAAGTGCCGTTGGTTAATGGGCCGCCTTCATGGCCCGGAGACACGACCAAGGCACCCGGCGCCTTCACATAGCTCAACTGGTAGGTTCCCGTGTCCGCGTAATCAGAGCCAGGATACTTCCCATCGGACACCAGGACCGTGAACGTGCCGCTGTTGGTCGCCGTCAGCGCCACCTCCGCCGCCCAGATGCCTCCCGGATCGTTTGAACCGACCAGCGTCCCGTCCGGCCCATAGACCCGCACCCACGGCTCGAAATAGGAGGCACCCGCTATCTTGCCCGCCCGCAGCACCACGCTGTCTCCGCTGCCGGCGGTGAACGTGTAAGTGTTGGTTCCGTTCACGGCGATGCTGTCAGTATAATACGCGCCACTGCTGAGCGATTGCGCTTGCGCAGCGCCACCGCACAAGGCAAACAGCAAAAATCCAAACGATGCGCCAACGGCCAGCCGGCGTGGACGCGGCTGATGGGACGGGAGCCTTTTCATGGAGGACGGTTGAGTTCCCAAGCGCCGGAATCGGCTCCGCATAATATTCAGTTCAGACATATTCAAAAGGTTACATGGCCCCCCTCCCCAACAGGCGATAGCCGGAAGACGCCCGCAAAGAATTGGAACCTCTAACCTTTAACATGTCCACACCTGATAGTCAAGCTTGCGAGCCCCCCAGCGCTCTTGCGCTGCAAGTTCTTGCGGAATTTGGTTCTACAGGGTGAGATCGGGTGAACTGGGCTTTACGTCAGTTCCACCGGAACCGCCAGCCGCGCGCCGGGATGCTGAATTGGGTGTCATTCAACTCCACGCTGGCGGATTCGTTGTTGAAGTTCTCAATGACCCAGCTTCCGTCACTGAACAGATAGAGCCCGACGCGGTTTGGCGCATGGAAAGAGGTCTTTAGCGGGCGCAACAGCGGGGCGCGCAGGCCATCCAACTCGCCCTGGCTCAGTTTGAGCAGCGATTTTGGGTCCCCGTTGACCGAAAGGATATGGACATTTGCGGCGCGCAAGTCGCACCGATCAGCGAGGGCCTTGGCCAGCCCGTCGGTGAGCAGGACCGGCTTGCCCGCCTGGATGAACGCGCCCAACTCGGAAACCAAATCGGGGTCTTTCAGCGCATGCACCGAGAAAAAGGCCGCGGGCGCATCCGCGGGAAAGGTGTGGCAGGGAACAAGGGGCAGGCCCATCATCCCAACGAAGTCAAACACCCGCGCCTCCTTTCCCGGATGGCTGTTGGGGGGCTTATAGGTGGCCACGCCCATGATCTGGCGCGAGCGGACCTGCTTCGCAACCGCGAGCAGTTCCGGCACATTGGCCCGCAACGCCTTGATGTCCTCCGGGCCCGTGCCGCGCTGAAGCGAGCCGTAAGAAAAGAGCATCGATTCGGCCGCGCCGCCCAGGATGGTCTGCCGGGCCTGCTCGATGTAGGTGGCTGGAGTCGTGCCGAAAGAGTCGAACCACCCGCCGCCGCATTTGGGGCCGCCAATGCCGCCCAGCCAGCGCATGATGAAGTAACCCTCGTATTGTGGGGTGCCGCCCCAACGCCGGTCGTTGTAATCGCGCGTTTCCGTGCCGACCCAGATGCGGTCGAATTCCGCGGTCTCGCGGACCACGTCATAGCCGCGCTCATGGAACCGATCATACCACTGCGGGTACTTGATGATGAGCCGCACCTTGGGATTTACGAGTTTTGCCGGTCCAAGCAGGCAGTCCGCCGACAGGCGCGCCATCAACTCGCGGCGGTAATCCTCCCAGGTGTCGCCATTAACCGGATAGCTGTGAGAACCGATGGTGACCCGCTCCGCCCGCCGTGCGGCGTCGCACGCCGGGCAGGTGCAATCGGTGAACCAGAAATCGTCGATCATGATTTCATCGAACATGCTGGCGGCATACTCGAAGATCTGCCGCAGGCGCCTTTGAGTCGGGAGATCGGTGTAGCAGGAGATTTCCGAACTCCAGCCTGTCGAAGGCTTGCCAACCTTCGTCGTCGTGACGCACCCGGAAACTCTGAAGCCTTCGGCCAGAAATCGCTGCTTGGCGTTTTTCAGCGCGGCGCGTTGGGCCTGGTAACCGCCGCGAAAGCACTCGATATAGACTTTCGTGATGCCAGTCTGTTTGCACCAGTCAATGGCCTGCCGAAGGCCGTCTTCGCCGCTCAAGTAATCCCGCACGTCCTGGGCCGTAAAGAGCGTGGAGAAATGGTGGGCCTGTCCGGGTTGGCGTGCGAGGTCCCAAAGTTCTTGCGCCACGGCATTGGAGATGGGAAGTAGCAGGGCAAGACAAGCCCACAAGGCGAGATATTGAAAAACCGCACGAAGCGTGCGCCAGAGGGTGGAAAAAGGTCGCGAATTCATAGATTGTAACTGCCTCGGTCAAGCCGCCTGACGCAGGCGATAGGAGCGCGGACGCCCTCGTCCGCTAATGGGGCTTTCTGGAGACGCGGACGAGGGCGTCCGCGCTCCTATCACCACCTGGGCGGTTACC
>JAJYHY010000247.1:9976-12935 GCA_021784555.1 bacterium | reverse complement strand
TGAAAGCCCCTGCTCGGGGCGAGGTGAATCCCAGTGCCGCCGGGAGAGTCTGGGCGAAGATCCGGCCGGACATGACCTGAAAGCTGCGATAGGGCGAGCGTCCAACGCCGACACCCAACGCCCAGAGCGCCTGGCCGTGCGAATCTTCCGAGCCTTGATCGTCCAGCCAGCGCCGGTCGAAGCCCAGGTGGTTGTGAAACCGTTTCGTCCGGGGGTTGAAGGCATGATGCAGGAATGCCGCGTAAGTCGTGACCAGCGTCCCGGAAGTGATCTGGGCTTCGCTTAAATACGGTGTGAGGTAAAGGTCAGCAGCGCCGATAAATTCCTTCAGTTCCTCCAGTTCCACGAAGCGGTTATAGAGAATAATCTGTCTCTCGACATTTCTTCTCTTCGCGAGGCGCTCGAGGCTCAAGCGATAAGCTTCCCCGCGCTCCCTTACGAGGTTGGGATGTGTCGCACCGAGCACGAGATAGACGATATTCGGAAACTCCGCGACGATCTCCGGCAACGCGTTGATCACGTGCTCGATTCCCTTGTTCGGTGAGAGCAGTCCAAAGGTGAACAGCACCAGCCTGCCTTCGACACCGAATTGGTCCTTGTAAAAATTGGGGTCAACGAAAGGGATGTCGGGAATGCCGTGGGGAATCAAATCGATTTTAGCCTCGGGCGCCTGGTAAATATCCCGCAACATGAGCCGTCCGCGTTCGGCCATCACGACCAACCGCGTCGAGCGGGCGATCAGCTCCTGCATCACGCGCCGCTGTTCCGCAGTCGGCGTCGCGAGGACCGTGTGTAAAGTAGTAACGATGGGCATCCGCAATTCGCGAAGAAGGGTGAGAAGGTGGCCGCCTGATGGGCCTCCGAAGATCCCGAACTCGTGCTGCACGCAGACCAGGTCCGCGCTGCTGATATTCAGAAAGTCGGCCGCCCGGAGATAGGACGGCAGATCCTGTTCCTCGATTTCGAAGCGAACTTCTCGCGGGTAGGCATAGCCTCCGGGAACGTCGTTGACAGCCACAGCGAAACACTGGCTATCGGGATACCCTGCCGCGACGGCAGACAACGCGTCGGATGTGAACGTGGCGATACCGCATTTGCGTGGGAGATAATCACCCAGAAACGCAATTCTTCGGATTTCAGAAGGTTTTTCCAAGATTCCCATTCTCCCTTGTTTTGTGCTTACTCCAATCCGATCCTTTTGCGCTTCCGGTAGAGTGTTGCTTGATCAATACCCAAGACCTGAGCCGCTTCGGCGAGATTAGAGGTTCGTTCCAGGACTTTGCGAAGGTGCGCCTCCTCGAGTCGCTCCATTGAGACCAGTGAACCAACCTGGGGTGAGGCATCACTGCCGTTGGCTCCGGCAACCGTCTGATCGCGCAATTCAGCGGGGAGGTCGTCCAGATCGATCCGCTTTCCTTTGGCCAGGATCACGGCGCGTTCGACGGCGTTGCGCAACTCTCGGAGGTTGCCCGGCCATGGGTAAGCGCGGATAGCGGCAGAGGCTTCCCGGGAAAACCCGTCGAGACGGCGCCCGGAGAGTGCGGCAAAATGCTCCAAGTAATGGTCCGCAAAGTGAAGGAGGTCGCCTTGACGCAGGCGTAGCGGCGGCATTTCCGCCGTGATGACGTTAAGGCGAAAATACAGATCTTCGCGAAAGGCGCCTTCAGCAACGCGCTTCTTAAGATCGCGGCTGGTTGCGGCTATGATCCGCACGTCGGCCTGACGTGTGACATTCTCTCCGACGCGCTCGTATTCACGTTCCTGGAGGAGTCGCAGCAACTTGGGCTGGATTTCCATCGGCAGGTCGCCAATCTCATCCAGGAAGAGGGTCCCGCTCTCCGCGGTTTTGACTTTGCCCCAATGGTCCCGCAGCGCGCCGGTGAATGCGCCTTTGACATGGCCGAAGAGCTCGCTTTCCAGCAGTTCCCTGGACAAACTGGGGCAACTCACGGTGATGAAAGGTCTGTCCGCCAGATGGCTCTGCTGGTGAACGGCGCGGGCCACCACGCTTTTGCCGGTGCCGCTTTCCCCGAGGATGAGAATGGAGGCCGGTGTTCTCGCGGCTCGGAGCAAGGTGTCCAGGGCCTCTTTGACCAGCGGCGTGCTTGATTCCAGAAGCACCTCGGGATTCTGAGCGTTGCTGTCCTTTATCTCCCGTTCCAGCCGCTCGATGTTCTGGTTGAGTTGGTGGAATCGCTGCACGCGGGCGAGTACCAGGTGAAACTGCTCGCGGGTGAACGGCTTTTCCAGAAAGTCCACCGCTCCGCGCCGCATGGCCTCGACCGCGTTTTTCACACTGCCTTGAGCAGTGAAAATGATCACCGGCAGATTGGGCTGGCGCTTGAGAATCTGCTCAAGAATGTCGAGGCCGTTTTCCGGTCCGAGGTTGAGGTCCAGTAACACCGAATCAAATTTTCCCTCCTTCAACTCCGTAAGGCCCAACTCTCCCGAAGACGCACCCTGGGCGTAATGGTCTTCGGCGTCGATCAGCAGGCACGTCGCGTCGCGGAAGGTCTTGTCGTCGTCAATGACCAGGAAATCCATATCAAAACGTCACCGAGGGGCGATTGCTCTAGGCAAGCGGAAGGTAAAGGTGGCGCCGTTGCCCGGCGTGCTTTCGCACGTCAATTCACCGTGCATCGCCAGCACGAGCTTCTTGACGATGCTCAGACCCAGCCCGGTGGAAGGCTCACCTCCTGTTGGCCGCGCCGAAAGGCGGCCATAGCGGCGGAACATGTGGGCTTTGTCGCTGTCGCTGAATCCTGGGCCTTGGTCCTGAACCCGGCATTCCATGTGCCTGGCACCCGCAGGACCGACCATAAGGCGAATCTGCTTGCCGGAAGGAGAAAACTTGATGGCGTTGGAGAGCAGATTGTCGAGCACTTGACTGAGGGCGAGGGCATCGGCCTGGACGAGCGTGCCGTTGGGGGGGAGAAAGATTGCAAGGGCCAAGTGCTTC
>JAJYHY010000247.1:0-9966 GCA_021784555.1 bacterium | reverse complement strand
CCGCCTCTTGGTGTTGCTGGACCGCCCGAGCCGCCGCAGCCGATAGATTGACCGGCTCGGGCTTGAGGTTTATGACGTGGTCCACTGAGGCATTGGCCAAAAACTCTTTCACGAACGCGAGCATTTGGCTGCTCGAATGCGAGATGTTGTCGGCCATGAGCCGCAGCTTTGGGTCCGCCATCGCCTCGGTACGGTCACGGAGCAATTGGGCGCTCATGTCCATGCCTCCCAGATGGTTCTTGAGGTCATGGGTAAGAATGCCCAGCAACTCATCCCGGTCCTCGGCGAGCTGCTTCAACTCGTCCCGAGCCCTTTTGAGCGCCAAGTGAGTGCGGATACGGGTCACCAATTCCGCATGATTGAAGGGTTTGGTAATATAGTCCACGCCCCCGCTTTCCAGCGCGCGAACGATCAGGCTCTTGTCGTCCGCCGAAGACAGGAAGATGATGGGGATTTCAGCCCAATCCGGGTTCTCGCGAATTCGGCGGCAAACCTCGAATCCGTCCACCTCCGGCATGAGCAGGTCCAGCAGGATGAGGTCGGGACGGCGAACCGCCAGACGCCGGAAGGCCTGCGCTGCCCCTGCCGCCGGCAGAATCTCGAACCCAAGCTGGCCCAGGGAGGTGCCAATGACCTGGATGTTGGATTCCTGGTCATCAACAACGAGCAGGCAACCAGTGTTCGTTTCTGGTAAGGCGGCGTTCATTTGCCCTCGATAGTTGGTTCGACCTGAGCCCGGGCCGAAGAGGCCTCGATGGCTGCGGCCATTTGAGGAAACGCGGCGAGATGGGTTTCCATCTGGCCGATGGCGTAGGCGTCGGCGAACGTGGTGAGTGTGGCAGCATAGGCCTCCAGCGGGCCACATTGGGCCGCCTGGCCCAGGAGGAAAAGCTTATGAGCAAACGCCCGAGTCTCGTTGACCGCCAGACTGTCACGCAACGCCGGCCATTCGGTCGCCTCCTGGCGCCGGAGTTCGCAAGCCAGTTCCTGCCATTGAGCGGCTTGTGTTGGCGAAGAGATGGGAGGCGCCTTGATGGTCTCGCCGAGGTTCTGAAATTCCAGGGGATCGCCCCGTGACGCCCTTTGGAGAAACCGAGCCAGCACCAGAAAGAGCGTATGGCGAGAGAAGGGCTTGCGAATGTAGCCGCTGAACTGGGTTTGCAGCTCCATGTCTTCGCCGGCCTTGCTCGAAGCCGTGACGGCGATGACTGGCAGCGACACCAGACTTGCTTGCTTGCGGATTTCCGCCAGGGTCGTTCGCCCGTCCATCACCGGCATCCGAATGTCCAGCAAGACCACGTCGGGTCTTGCCATTTTCAGATGGTCCAGGGCTTCCTGACCATTGGTGGCGAAGAGGACTTGGTGATGGGTCTTCTCGAATATGCCGGCCATCAAGTCGCGATTCGCTCTGTTGTCATCTACCACGAGCAACACGGCGGGCGCAAAATCATTGAAGTCCACCGCCCCACCCGGCTCGGCATGATCGCCCACGGGCAGCCTTCCGGAGACGGGGACATCGGCAAAGCGCAAGTGGAAGGTTGTGCCGTGGCCAACCTCGCTCTCGACGGTCAGGCTGCCCCCCATCAACTCGGTGAGCCGCTTGACAATCGTCAGCCCGATACCGGTCCCTTCCTTTTCCGCCGTCCGGCGGGAGTCTGCTTGGACAAATGGCTTAAAGACGTCCTCCAGTTCCGCAGCCGGGATTCCGATGCCGGTGTCCTCCACCTCAACCAAAAGTATCCCGCTGCGGCCGTTTGCCTGGCTTTCCCAGGAGACTCGCGTTTTGACCCAACCCCGCTCGGTAAACTTAATGGCATTGCCCAGCAGGTTCACCAGCACCTGGCGCAGCCTCAGGCGATCCAGCAACAAGGCGCGGGGCAGATCCGGTGCCAGCTCGAATTGGAGCTGAAGGGATTTCAGCATTGCCTGCTGCCCAAAAACCGTCCGGAGGAACTCGCACGAATCCCGCATATCCGTGGGATCGGGGTGCAGTTCCAACTTGCCCGCTTCAAGCTTGGACAGGTCGAGAATGTCGTTGATGAGTTGGAGCAGTGCGGCACCGCTGTCGCGAATTGCCCGCACATATTGCGATTGCTTCGGAGTCAAGCCCTCTGGCTCCAACAGTTCGCTGAACCCGAGAATGGCATTCATCGGGCTGCGAATCTCGTGGCTCATGTTGGCGAGGAAGGCGCTCTTCTCCAGCACCGATTGTTCAGCCTGCACTTTTTCTTCCAGCAACTCCCGCCGCGAACGCTCCTGGTAGTAATCAACGCGGTAAAAGTATAGCGCGAACAGCCCTGCCCCAACCCCGAGCAACCCCGCTACCCAGGTCATCTGCTGGAGGCGATTGATCGACTCGCGAAATTGGTCAGGGTCAGCCGATGCATCGAGGCGGTGGGAAAAGCGACTCCACGCCACCGTCCCAGTTACAACGCTGGCCACGGTTGCAATTAGCCAAAAGATGGCTAACGGCCCGATAATGCCATGTCGAAATCGGTAAATCATGCGCTTTCCTGCTTCGAGTCGAGCGCACAGGCGTCCGGCCATTGAAGTATACCCTAACATATCATGCAAAATGCACGGCGCATAGAAAATTCGATGCCGGCGCCTTTATCGCCTTTATCCAATGCGAACGGAGACGCCGAGGCTGCCAGGGAAGGAGTTGCGTCTC
The DNA here is from genome assembly GCA_021784555.1 of bacterium. Classification (GTDB taxonomy): domain Bacteria; phylum Verrucomicrobiota; class Verrucomicrobiia; order Limisphaerales; family UBA8199; genus JAJYHY01. The sequence goes on along the minus strand of JAJYHY010000247.1, from coordinate 7,295 downwards.
CACGTTCCAAATCAGATTGGAGAGTCTTCATGGTGTTCCTCGATAATTACGAAGTGCTCTCGCCCTGCAAATGCAACCAGGTGTGCGTTGACGGCCAGCCGTAATATACCTGTCGCACTGGCGTGGCCGCAGGCCGCATAAACGTCGGCGATCAAATCTCCAAACCTCAGTTCCCTCCTTGAGCGGTCTTTTTCCTCGATCTGTGGTGCAGTGGCTTCACACATAATGGTTTCTCTTGTTTTTGCTCTTCTCGAGTCCTCCACATCGACCTCTATGACAAGGAAGGCCCGTTATCCTCAACCGAGCCCTTGCTCGTTTGACCGTTGCGAGCCGATGGAGGAAGGACGCACCCGGGCGAGCGTCCACCGGCGCCATGATGGCCCGCGAAATCGGAGGCTATTCGCTTCATAACACTGAGATTAAAGCTAAAGTCGGGCCAATTTCAGACCTGATGCTGTAACCTATTTGATCCAAGCCGGTTGAGGTGTTTTCAAGCCGGCTTGCGCCTTTGGCAACCAATCAAGAAGGATGCGACTTGCACGAGACTCGTGAACGCATCATGCATTTTGCACACACAAGGATTGTTGCTTTTGCTATTGCCTTCTGCCACCCGCTCGTTGATGGTGAACCATGAACAGTCTCCGACAACACGGAATCCATGAAGCTCACAAACAACTCCACCTCCGGATGCAGCGCAATGGCCTGTCGTCCATTAAGGTCCATGTCACTCGCAGGGCCGGGAAATTGAGATTTCATTTCACCGGTTCGGAAGAAGAGGTAAAGAAGGCCGAAAAGATCCTCGCTGACTGGAACTAGATCCAGCGCCTCATTCAGGCGCTACGTGCCAACTGTCGCGGACTTGGGACCGCACAAGCCCATACTTCAGCCGCAACGTGGCGACCATGTGACTCGGTACGCTTTGAAAGCGAGTTTGCAGCCGGCGCGGACGGTGAGATGCAGAGGAGTCCAAAGCATTTTGGAGCCTTGATACGCTTATCCTGAACCGTCGTCTTCTATCATTTTGAGGCCATTCCTTCCTGCCCTGATGCCCCGCTGCCAACTTGCAGATTTCGGGCGCGCGGGAAGGTGAACGAACGCGCATTCGATGCGAGAGCGAGACCGAAATTGAGCATCGCTTCGTTGCCCGCAGGTTCCACGGCGATCGGCTTGAGCAGCAGGTTCGCCGTTGTCGCCTTCAGGCTGCCCATGAGGTTTTGCCAGAAATTGTCGCTCGCGCCCTTCCGCTTCACCGACGCCACGGTGATATCCATTCTGGCTGGCCCAGAATCTCTTCGAAAAACCAGGGTGCTAACATTGGCAACACTTTCATTGCGGCGCTGGAAGGCGCCGTCGGAATACCCAATGTCGTAGAGAGTGATCGTCACGGGGCTCGCCCGTCCGTGACCGTTGAACCGCAGCCGGACTTCCGTGACGGTAGGAACTTGCGCTCTGACCGTTCCCTCGACCTTGATGCTGACGCTGCCAGCCCCTTGGACGTTGATGGAACCGAGTTGGTGATCGAGCGAGCCGCCTGCCTTGAGCGCGCTTGCATGCCGGCGGACTTTGGCGGCGTGGTCGATAATGTTCTGCTGAGTGCCTTCGCCGCTGAATTCGAATTCGCAGGTCACCAGGAACGATCTGGCGGTGAACGAGCGTGTGGCCGACACCATCCGCGCACGCTGCGTGTTGCCGGCACTCTTGACGACGGAAACCGGTTCCATCGAGATCAGCGGCACGAAATACATGAATTCGGCAACCGGATTACCAGACGCCTTGCCGCGACCACAGCTCAGGTGGAGCGTCGGTCCGGTCGATTCAGGCACGGCGCTGGCCGCGCTTTTTCCAGCGGGTGGAACCAAGGCCGCGCCTGCCAGTAGCAGGCCCGGACCCAAACAAGCAATCAGCAACAGCAGACCGGGCATTAGCCTCGCGAAGACCAGTCGCCTCGAGCCGGCTCCAACCGCGGAGGCCCCCGGTCTTGCCCGGAGTTGCTGGCCGAAGGCTCTAATGCTTGGTAACATGATTCCGGTGATCCTATTCTAGAATCGATTCGATAAACTGTCTGTCGCTTGAGATCACGAGGTCAATGCTCTGGTCTTAGTAAACTCCTCTGTCTCTTGTAGCTAATGAAGGGCCAACCTGGCACCGTGCGGCCTAGAGGCTTCAATCCAAGCGAATTACGGCGTTAAGGCGTCATCTCTAGTGGACGCCGCACTATGTAAAGTCATTGCAACTTGCACGAGCGCCGTCCAAGCAACGTGCATTTCGCAAAAGTCGCTGCGCTTGAGCGTCGCTTTCCCCTGCGGCTAATCGGGAGCCAATTTAACGCCCGGTACTTTAACCCCTTCAATCCAGCCTAATTGCGTTGCTCGATGCCACCTCTGGCGCGCGGCGAACGGGAGCAAATGCGTTGCACTATGCACGACCACCGCCGTTGCACCATGCCCTTTGCAACGCGGCTGAGAAGTCGAGTTCAAGCGTTGCGGGCAGCCGGCGGCGGCTCCGTCCGGAAGGTCAGTGATTTCAAGCTGGAGAGCAAGTTCACAGGTCTGAGCGTCTGAGACCGAGGCTCCGCCCGGTGGCATTCCTCCGGGTCGAAGGTGAGAATGCATGGGATCAGATGACGCATGTGGGGGCAACCGGTATTGCCAGAGACCCACAGGAATAGGCCGACTGCAATGCCGCCAAACATCTCAGCCAGGACTTCTGCGCGTGGTTGCCGTTCGCTCATCTCCGAAAGCCAGCTCCAACGAGGCGGATTTCGGCCGGGGCGAATCCCTGCGAATCAAACACGCGTCACGTCGTCGAGCTGCGGGAACTGGCTGCACTCCATCCAATCCCGAAGGCATCGAGCGATGGTAATCAAGCTCTCCAGCCCATTGGGTTTGACAATGAAGAAATTTGCGCCCAGGTCGAAGGCACGGTCGATATCCTCATCGCGCAGGGAAGCGGTGAAGATAATGACGATCAGGCGCTTGAGGCCGGGCTGGCCGCGAAGCCATTCAAGTACCTGAAAGCCGTTGCGCCTCGGCATGCTGATGTCGAGAAGCATGACGCCCGGGACGGGGAACCTGGCGCGGTCATCAAACGGAGGTTCCCCTTGGAGGTAGGCGATGGCTTCGTCGCCGTTGTGGGCTTCCTGGATAGGGTTGAGGACCTGGGCGTTCTTAAAGGCGCGGCGCACTAGCCAGATGTCGTTCCTGGTGTCATCCACCAAGAGAATGGTTTGTTTTTCGTTCATTTTGAGATGAGACTCATCCGCAAACGTGGGCAGATTAGGGGTTGGGGGCTTTCTGGAGATCGATCCAAAATCGGCTGCCTTGGCCGGGCATGGATTGGACGCCGACATTGCCGCCGAGCCGCTCGATAGCTTTTTGGACAATAGCCAGGCCAACGCCGGCACCCGGAAATCTGTCGCCATGGAGGCGGTTGAAAAGGCGGAAGACCTGATCTTGATGCTCGGGGGCGATGCCGATGCCGTTGTCTTCGACCCAGACTCTGACTCGTTGAGGGTCCGAAGGTGCAGGATCTGAGGACACCAATTCGGACCAAAGTCGGATCGTGGGCGGGATTTCCGGCGGGACAAATTTCAAGGCATTGTTGAGCAGGTTGAAGAGCGCCTGCTCGAGGACAGGTTGGTGGGCGAGGACGACAGGCCAAGGCCCGGAAGCTTCGAGGCGCGCGTTCCTTGCCTGGATGTCCTGCTCTAACCGGACGACGACCGACGCGACAACCGCTCCGAGGTTCACGGGGGTTAATTGGAGACGCTGCTGGCTGATGCGGCTGAAGTTCAGGATGCCGATTAACAGCTCGTCCATGAACTGGGCGGTGTCGCTAATGCGCTGAGCGTACCCCTTGCCAGTTTCGTTCAAGCTGTCGCCCGCCTCTTGCACGAGCACGGAGGCGAAGCCTCCCATGGCCCGCAACGGCGCGCGAAGGTCGTGGGCAACGGAGTAGATGAAAGTCTCCAGTTGCTTGTTGGCGGCGGTCAAGTCTGCGGTGCGTTCGCTTACGGCTTGTTCGAGCAGCCCCGCGCGGTTGGCGAGTTGGGCCTGGGCCTGGCGCAACGATTCCTCAGCACGTTTGCGCGCGGAAATGTCGTGAGCGATAGTCGAAACGCCGATGATTTGGCCCTGCACGTTCCTGATGGGAGCAGCGGTGAGAGAGACATCGATGCGAACGCCTTCTTTGGGCTGAAGCAGGGTCTCGTAACGGGCAACGGATTCCCCGCGCCGGATGCGCTCAAGGATGTCACGCTCGTCCTCAACACGCTCAGGCGGGATGAGGATGGTAACTGGCTGGCCGACGGCTTCTTGAACGGTATAGCCGAAGAGGCATTCCGCGCCGCGGTTCCAACTGGTGATGCGGCCGTCGAGGTCTCTGCTGATGATGGCATCGTCGGAGGATTCCACGATGGAGGCGAGCCGGATGGCGGCCTCGGTGGCGCGCTGGCGCTCGGTGACGTCCTCAATGCCCAGAAGGATCTTCTCCGGCAGGTCGGAGGGGTTGTCGAGCCTGCGCGCGTTGAGGAGCATGGTGCGCCGGCCAATGTGATCAAAGTCATGGGTGACCTCGAAATCATTGAAGAAGCTGTTATTAGGAATGACGTTCTCGAGAAACTCCCGCAGTCTGGGGATGTTCCATTGGCCGCCGTCGAGCTGGTAGATGAGGATCTTCTCGGTTTCCTGGGGAGTGACCCTGAAGGTTTTGTAAAAGGCGTCGTTGGCGCGTTCGACTGTCAGATCGCCGCGGAGGACGATCAGGGGGTCACGCGCGGTGCGAATGGTGGCCTCGGCATAATCGCGAGCCAGTGTGACTTCACGCTCGATGCGCTTGAGGTCGGTGATGTCCAGCAACAGGAGCACCGCGCCGTCCACTTTGTTATCGACGGTGAAATAGGGCCGGACGCGGAGGGAATACCAGCGGCCGTCCTGATTGCAGGCCTCGCATTCCTGCTCCTGCACCGTATCGATGACCTTGCGGACGAGTTCCTCCACGGGCAGGGGCGCGCCAAGGCCCGACGCGCTGGGACCGGCGGTCCCGGCCGCCGGGAGAACGAGATGGTGGCGGAGTGCGCTCAACGGTCTGCCGATATCGGTGGCAAGGAGGCTGAAGATGCTCTCGGCCGGCGCGCTGAAGCGGCGGACGGTGAGATCGCGCCCCAATAAAAGGATGGGGAGCTTGGTGGAAGCCTGGAGGTTGGTCAGGTCGGCATTGAGGCGATTGAGCTCCGCATTGCGGTTGGCCATCTCCTCATTGACGGTGGTCAGCTCTTCATTGGCCGATTCCAGTTCCTCTTTGGAGGTTTCCAATTCTTCATTGATGCTCTGCAACTCCTCGTTGGCGGACTGCACCTCTTCGTTGGAAGCTTGGAGCTCCTCAGTGGCCGCTTCGTGTTGTTCCTGGACCGACTGAAGGTAGTCGCGGGTCTCAGACAGCTCGGTCTCCAGGGAGTTGAGACGATGGGCTGTTTCCTTCTTGCTGGCGGGAAGTCGGGGCTCTGTGGACACCGAGGCGCGCAAGATGTGTTCCGAGTCCTCGAACAGAACCAGGAAGTAACGCTCGCGCAGGTTCTTCAAAGGGATGACCTGCAGAGTCACGTCCCGGCTCTTGCCGTCCTGTTGAACACCGACGGTCTCTTTGCGGACGGTGCGGTTTTCCTTGCGCGCCTTATTTATAGCCGCGCGGAGCGGGAGCACGAGACCCTCGCGAGCCATTTTCAGAATGTCGAAGGTCGCCTTGCCGGCAGGGGGCGGCTGCAGGTACGCGCCAGTGGGCCCGCGGAACTGAAGGATTTGGAGATTGGCGTCGATGAGAACGCCCGGGGGAGCAAATTGATGGACCGTGACGCGGTCGGCTTCACGCTGAGCATTCAACTCACGCCGCGAAGCATCGTGAGCTTCGGACAGGCCTTTGGCCGGCGGAGGGGGTTGCGCGAGATCGGTCGGACGAGCCTGGGTGCGGTCTTTTCTGAGCGGCAGATGGAGCGGCTGGGCGGGGGCGCTTTTCCTTCTGTAGATCTTATGCTTTTTCTCGGCTGGTTCAAACAGATCAGTAAACCGTCCGATAGATTCGGAGGCGCCTAAGAACAGGAAGCCCTCCGGGTTGAGCGCGTAATGGAAGGAGGGGATTGCCCTCTGCTGCAAGCTGGGCTCGAGATAAATGAGTAGATTGCGGCAACTGATGAGATCAATGTGCGAGAAGGGAGGATCGGTAACGAGGTTCTGTCGGGCGAACACGACCATTTCGCGGAGCGTTTTGGCGACGCGGTACCCGCCTTCTTCCTCGACGAAGAAGCGCCGAAGGCGTTCGGGCGAGACGTCCTGGGCGAGGCTTTTTGGGTAGAGGGCGCGCCGCGCTTTGTCGAGCAGGGCGTCATTGAGGTCCGTGGCAAAAACTTGCAGTTTGCGTGGGTGAGAGGTGTTCTCGGCTGATTCCACGAAGGTCATGGCAATGGAATAGGCTTCTTGACCCGTGGAACAGCCAAGGACCCAGACCCGCAGAGGCTCATCACGACGCTGCCGGAGAAGTCGGGGAAAAACCTTGCGCTTGAGGATTTCGAAGGCCTCCGGGTTCCGGAAAAAGCTCGTTACGCTGATGAGGACGTCGGAGTATAGGGCCTCGAGCTCTTTGGGGTTGCCGCGAAGGAAACTCCAGTAATCTTCAAGGGTATCCTGTTTGTTGAGCACCACCCGGCGAGTGATGCGGCGCTGGATAGTCGTGGAGCGGTAGAGGGAGAAATCGACGCCGGAATAGTTCCGCAGCACCACAAGGATTTTCCTGAAACCGTTTTCCCCCGTTCTTGAAGGGGTAGCCCCGGCTTGCGCCCGCGCGGCCTCAGCACCAACTGCTGAGGCTGCAAGACCGTCCGGGTGCAGCGCGATTTCGTTGTCCTGGCCGGCGGTGGCGGAAGCCAAATCTTCTCGCCCAGGGCCAAGTTTCTCTGGCCGTCCAGCAACGTAGGGATGCTTCGCGATGCGGGCGAGTTCTTTGGCAATGTCTTTGGGTTTCAGGACGAAATCCACACAGCCCGCCGCGACGGCGCTGCGCGGCATGGAATCGTAGCGGGCCGAATCATCCTGCGCGAAGGTAATGCCACCCTCAGCCTTTATGGTTTCCAGCCCAATGGTCCCATCGCTGGCCGTGCCGGAAAGGACAACGCCGATGGCGCATTCTCGCTGGTCCTGGGCGAGCGATTCGAAGAAAGCGTCTATGGAGCGAGCCGGCGTACGGCCCTGTTGCCGGGGGCGGAGCTTAAGGACGCCCCGGACAATGGTAAGGCCGCCGGCCTTACC
>JAJYHY010000246.1 GCA_021784555.1 bacterium | reverse complement strand
CCTTGATGAGCATGTCCACCCAGTGCTTGAGCAGGTCCGGCTTGCCGCCATATTCGTTGCCTAGGGTCATCAGGCAGAATGAAGGATGATTGCCATAAGCATGCACCATCCGCATCAATTCGTGTTTGGTAAAGCGGTCGCGAACGGGGTCTGAACCGGCCGGGACGTTAGCCTGCGGGGCTTCGACCTGGATCATGATGCCTTCTTGGTCGGCCGCGGTGAAGGCCGCATCCGGCGGGCACCAGGAATGGAAGCGGATGAAATTCAGGCCGTAAGATTTCTCGATGCGAAAGATGCGGCGCCAAGGGGCCGCGTTGCAAGGCGGGTAGCCGGTCAACGGAAAGACCTGGCAGTCCAACGTGCCGCGTAGAAAGATCGGGCGGCCATTCATAGTGAACTGGGTGCCGCGCCTGGCCAGTTGGCGCAGACCGGCCTCCAAGCGGCGCTCGGTGTGGCCCGCGGCGCCGGCGTCGAGAACAACGGTCATCTTGTAAAGGTTGGGGGAGAATTCGTCCCAAGGTTTCATCTTGGTGACGACGGTCAAGGTTGCTTCGTTTCCGCCTTGGGCGCTCCAGGTGACGGGCCTGGAGGCCTTCCAGACGGCCGGACCGTCCTTATCCTTGACGGCGATGGAAAGCGTTCCATGCCCTTGCTCACGGGTCGCGTTTCCGAGGCGCACCTTGACCCGCAATGAATCGTTTGAGAGCACCGGGTACAGCTCGACATCATCCAGCCAGACCGGCGGGGTGGCCCGCAGCTCGATCTTGCCGACGATGCCATTCAGGTTGCCGGGCACGCCGCCGTAGAGCGCCGAGACAAAAGTTCCAAGGTCAATCTTCGGTGTGTTGTCCACGCAGAGGGTCAGGGTGTGGTGTCCGGGTTGGAGGCCGGTTGAAGGCGCCCCGGATACTTCATCGGCAACCAGGCCGAGAGTGAACACGTGCGGGGCAATCAGGCTGTCCTGGGCTCCTATCTCGCGTCCGTCGAGCCAAACCGTGGTGACCCAGCGGCATCGCTCCAGGAAGAGCGTGAGCCTCTGTCCCCGCCAGCTTTCGGGAATATTGATTTCGCGCTGGTACCAAGCCGCGCCTTCATAGACAAAGGGCTCGTAGAGGCCGGCCAGCGTTGGCTTTTTAGGATTGGGGATGCCGAGCCGGGCGTCATCCATTGTGCCGGGCAGCCGGATAGTGGCATCGCCCGCCAGTGGCCCGGCGAACCATTTTTCCCGCAGGCCAGCTTTGTGGTCATCGCGCTCAAACCGCCACGCTCCAGACAGGTCCAGGGTCTGCCCGGCCCGCGCGGGGTTGGCGGCGGCCAGGGCCATCAGGCTTGTGAAAAGAATCAATCTGCGCGCGCTCGCATCCATTCGCGGATGATACCGGCGCGAGGGGAAGATGCCAACCGTTTTGTGGAGGATGGGTGGGGCTGGCCGGATGCAGCCCCAAAGAGCGCACCTTACAAAAATGTAATGCACAGGGCATGAACAAAACGGCGGTTGTTCCGTCTGTAGATGAAATGCAACCGCTCAGGGCAGGCGGCGAGGCGAGCTTTGAAGGCAACCGGAGCAGTTATGGTGAAATTAGTATGAGAATTGATGAGGGAACAGCGCTGGCGAAAGGCCAGATTTGGAAGACTGGGATAGCGGATATCGAGATTATGGGTCTGGGCAAGAGATTCATCCATTACCGGGTGACCAAGCGAGTCGGTATCCAGGCCGTCAGCACCCAGATCAGCGGTATTGAGGCGATGAAGACTTATCTGAAACGGAATGCCGCCCTCCTGGCAAACGCGGTTGCCTCCGGCAACACGTCCGCCAACTGATTTGTTTTGGGGAGAATCCTCCGGGGATTTTCGCGGATTGAATCCCTGAATGGGCGGGGGGAGAACATCCAACATTGAATATCCGCGAAAACATCCGACATTGAACAACCAACCTCGAACATCCAATGGCCTCCACTTAGGCGTTGACTGGATGTCGGTTGTTGGTTGTCGGTTGTTCCGGTTCAATAGCCCAGTTCGGCCTTCTTCTGCGCAGCGGTCGGCAGGGGCTCCTTCTTCTGAACAATGGCGTCCTGCCCTGCCTCTTTGATGCGCGCCGCCTGGGTGGCGTTGAATTCGATATCGGCCTCGAATTCGGAGGGGAGGTCAGTATCGGCATAGATGGCCTGTACCGGGCATTCCTCGACGCACGCCCGGCAATCGATGCATTCATCGGGATGGATGATAACCTGGTCGTCCAGTTCATAAAAACAGGTCACTGGGCAAACCTCAACACAGTCCGTGAATTTGCATCCCCTGCATTTGCTCGTAACGATATGTGCCATATATAAATCAGCTAAATGTTCAACACAATCGAACGTGATGCTGGGTGGCGCAACTGAAATTCGCTCCGGATTGCCGCGCCTGCCTCAGGGCCTCAGGCGTTAGACCGCTAATCCACGCTAATAAACGCTAATTCAACAAAGAGCCAGTCGAGCTCTCCTGCTGCCCGGCCATGCCTCTGGACGGGCGGCTTACCAGGCCGGCTTCAGCTCATGGACCTCGAGCGCGTCAATCCAGGCCGTGCCGCCTTTGGCTTGGATGGATAGGGAACGATCATCCTCGGCCAGAATGACGCCCATAGGCATGTAGAGCCGTCCGTCGTTGCCGAAGATGTCGATGGAGACGCGATCCACCAGCAGCCGCAGCCGGATATGGCCGTGCTCAAGGTGGAGAGGCGCCGTCTTGCCGTGACAGGTCAGTTCCTGCCTCTTGACGTCGTATGTGATCGGTTCGCCACGGAGGGTAAAGACCAGTTCTTCGGCATGGCGGGGAAAGATTTCCACCAAGATGTCGAACAACTCACCATGGATGGGGCTGAGGGGATTCTGGCCGGGCGCGAGGCCCTGGGGCTTGAAGCGGTGAACCGCCGTTCGCAGCGAGCTTAACTCCCTCACCGGATTGGCAAACAGACGCAGGCCATCGCCGGTGGTTCGCAGCGTGAGAGAAACGGGAAGGCCCATCATCTGGTTAAAGGGCATTCCCGGCAGGTTGATTTGGCCCCAGGGGATAAGGATGCGCCGGCCATCCCGCGGGGGAATATCATTGAAGGTCTGCGAGGCGTAAAAGCAATTGCCGAATTCCAGCGGGTGCGGCCCGGATTCGGTCGCGAAGTTTTGGCCATCAAACCTGCCGATGAGGTAATGCCCGTTGCCGCCGTAGAATATCCAGCGTGTATTGGCTTTGTCTCCATCCACCGGGATTTCAAAGAGCTCCGGGCACTCGCTGGCGCCGGGCAGGGTGATGGTGCTCAGGCGGGTCCAATTCTTCAGGTTGGGCGAGCTCAAAAGGCCGTAATCATTCTTCCGGAGGTAAAGCGCCATGATCCACTCCGTCCGTGGCGCATACCAAATCACCTTCGGGTCGCGGTTGCCCTGGAAAATCTGGGGAAGGACGGGATTGCCCCGGTACCTGGTCCAGGTGCGGCCCCGATCGTTGCTGTAGGCGATGCATTGGGTAAAGACCTTGCCCGCCGCGGCATAGATACAGACGATGGGTTTTTCCGGCCCGGTTTGGAAGCCGGCGGTGTTGTGCCAATCCACGAGGGCCGAACCGGACCAGCAGGAGCCGTGTTCGTCCGGGTAGAGGGCTTCGGGCAATTCCTTCCAGTGGACCAGATCTGGGCTGACGGCATGGCCCCAGTGCATGTTGCCCCAGCTTACTCCATAAGGGTTGTGCTGATAGAAGAGGTGATACTCGCCTCTATAGAACACCAAGCCATTGGGGTCGTTGTTCCAACCGCGCCGGCTGGAGAAGTGGAATTGGGGACGCAGCGCCTCTTTGTAAAGGCTCCTGTGGCCCTTGATTTCATGGGACTGCTCGATGGATTCAAGGGCTGCGGATTGAGCTGGCAACTTGTCTATCCTGATGACGGCGGTCTTTCCCTTGAACGGCGCCAGGTCCATGAATGCCCACCAGTCCGGGTGGCCGTCGGCCAGCTCGATTTGAAACTGCCGAACCGGCTTCCCATCCACCAGGAATGTGACGTGGCGCTTGGTGGCGCCGTTTTTCACGGGCAGATTCAGGTAACGCTTTTCGACCCGGATTCGGCGCGTGGCATTGGTGAGCATTTGCGGCGAGGTGACATCCGGGCGGGGGCCAACTTCCAAGGGTGTGGCCCCCCGTGCGCGCGTGGCATTATTCACTGCGGCCAGGACCGGTTGAGCCGTCTTCAGACTGAGCGCCGCCATTAATGCGAGCGCGAGAATGGCGCCCGGCGCCTCGAGTTTATCTGTCGTTGGATACGTGCTCATGGTTACGTCGTGGCGTTACAGGGTCTCATTGGCGGGTGAACTCTCGAGTGGAAACCTCGAGCGTGTCTGCCATGCGTCCGAGCGTAGGCCCAGCGGGAGACGGAATCAAGGCCAACACCAACCCTGCGGGCCTCCGCCCGCAAGTTGCTCGCGAAGGCGGGCTTCGGTAGTGCTGGGGCGCAGAGATTAGGACAACGCGGCCAGGGCTTTGCGGATGCTTCTGCGCCGGGGTTTTTGTTTTGAGGACGAGGCGCCCTTTGGCTATCCTGATGGCCTTGGTCAACGCGCAAATAAATGACAATCGCTAGAAGAAATGGGCTTGCGCTCGGCCAAAGCTGGGGCATTATTACTCCTGCGTTTTTACCGCGGGGTGGAGCAGTCCGGTAGCTCGTCAGGCTCATAACCTGAAGGTCCCAGGTTCAAATCCTGGCCCCGCAACCAATTTAAAATCGAGAGACCCCTGAGAGATCAGGGGTCTCAATTTATGATGCAGAAGCCGCTAACAAGCGAAGAACTGAGAGAACTAACCGTTGGGCTGAACAAGCTCGCCCGCAATATATGGTGGACGTGGGACCAAGGCGCCCAGGAGGTGTTCCAGGAGCTCTCGCCCCGTGGGTGGCAGAACCTCTATCATAATGCGGTGGCGATTCTGCGGGAGGTCTCCGACTACGAATTGCGCGTGCGGCTTCAAGATGCCGTCTTCGCCCAGAGGGTGCGGCAAGTCTTGCGCGAATTCCAGGGCTACCTGGGCGAAGAAGCCACGTGGGGCGCGGAGCACGCAGCCCAGCTCCGGCATAACCCGGTGGCTTACTTCTCCGCCGAGTTCGGCTTTCACGAGACCTTGCCGATTGCCGCGGGCGGCCTGGGGGTATTGGCGGGCGACCACGCGAAAGCGGCGAGCGACCTGGGGCTGGGGTTGGTGGGCGTAACGCTGTTTTACCGGGAAGGGTATTTCCAGCAGACAATCGACTCGAATAATTGGCAAGCCGAGCATTACACGCTGCTTCATCCGAAGAACCTGCCGATGGAACCGGTGCTCAACGAACGGGGCGACCAATTGGTCTGCAATGTCGATATCGGGATGAACCAGGTCGCCTTTCACGCCTGGCGAGTGAACGTGGGGCGCGTGCCGGTCTATCTGCTCGACTCCAACCGCGACGAAAACGAGCAGCACTTTCGCGATTTGACCCTGCGCGTCTATGGCGGAGACAGCACCACACGCATTATGCAGGAGATGCTCCTGGGCATCGGCGGCGTGCGGCTGTTGCGGGCGCTGGGAGTGCAGCCGGCGGTGTTCCACATGAATGAGGGGCACGCGGCGTTTCTTACCCTCGAGTTGACCCGCGAGAAGCTCGCCGCCGGCGCCGGTTTCGAGGCGGCGCTGGCCCAGACACGCCAGGAGTGCATCTTCACGACCCACACCCCCGTTGAAGCCGGTCATGACCGTTTCAGCCCGGATTTGATGGACTATGCCATGCACCGCTTCCGCACGCAGATTCCCGTCCCGTTTCACGAGGTGATGAAGCTCGGGCGCGTGAAACCTGACGACCGGCGGGAAGCGTTCTGCATGACCGTATTGGCGCTCAAACTCTGCCGTAGCGCCAACGCCGTGAGCGAACTGCACGGGCGCGTGAGCCGGCACATGTGGCATTCGCTCTACCCGGACAAGCCGTTGGAGCAGGTGCCCATCGGACACATCACCAACGGCATCCATCTCATCGGCTGGATGAAGGGCACCGTCCGCCGCTTTTGGCGCCGCAAACTCTCCGAGGAAGGAACCGGCGCCGCGCCGTCCGGCCAGCCGGCTTCCGCCCCGGATTGGCAGAGGACAATCAATTCCCCGGAATTCTGGGCGCGGGCCGCGGACCCCGCGTTTCTTTCCGACGAAGAGCTTTGGGCGTTGCGATACAAGCTGCGCCGCGAACTCATTGAGTTTGCCCGCCGCCGTCTGCTCATCCAACACCACAGCCTGACCCATGGCGATTTTATCGAGTACGATCACCTCCTCAACCCGGACGCTCTGACAATCGGCTTTGGCCGCCGCTTTGCCACCTACAAACGCGCCCCGCTTATCTTTCAGCAATTCGATAATATCGTGCGGCTGACACGCGACAAGACCCGCCCGATACAGTTCGTGTTCGCCGGCAAGGCCCATCCGCGCGACGACGCCGGCAAACGCTACATCCAGCACATCATTCATTTGAGCAAATTCAGCGACCTCAAGGGCCACCTGGTTTTCCTCGAAAATTACGATATCCACGTCGCCCGCCAGATGGTCTCCGGCTGCGACGTCTGGCTCAACAACCCGCGCCGCCCGCTGGAGGCCTCGGGCACCAGCGGCATGAAAGCCGGCTGCCATGGCGGACTGAACCTGAGCATCCTCGATGGCTGGTGGCGCGAAGGCTACGACGGCACGAACGGATTCGCCATCGGCCAGGATGCCCATGCCGATTCGGTCGAGGAGCAGGACCGGCAGGACAGCGCCAATCTGTATCGCGTGCTTACCGAAGAAGTCATTCCCTTGTTCTATCAGCGCGACTCCCACGGCATTCCCCGCCAGTGGATTCAGCGCATCCGCCGCGCCATGCTGACCCTCGTGCCCCGATTCACCGCCACCCGGATGGTCAAGGAATATGTCGAGCGGTACTACCTGCCGACGGACTCCGCGGGAACGCCCCATTGAGCCGCGCGCAACACGCGCACAGACCATGCCGCGAGATGAGGAGTGAAGCCGAGGGAGATTTACTCGTGGCAGCCAGACGGTTGGCCGGAGCCGCATCCAGCGGGGATCATTTCCGAAGACAGTCGTGTAATCCACAAGCCGCCGCTGAACGTCCCGCTGTGTTCCTCGCAGCGAGCGCGTCGCTCGGCGGGTCCCACGGAGGTTGTCTCGGACAAGGCGGACGGATTGGACTGGCCCACGCTCTGCAAGTGCGATCTAATCTACTCCGTCGATAAGTCCGAGCCTTCAAATCACCGGGGCGAGGTAACCCTGGAACGTCGCCGCCAGATTGCGCGCAAAGTTGTTCAGTCCCTCGCCTTCGCCGGTCTTTAAGTCAGGCAGCATCTGGAGCCTTTGCCAGTTCTTGCTTTCCGCCCCCTCGACCCCGCCGCCCCAGCACTCCTTCACTCCACTACGCCCTGCCAGAAGTCGGCGCGCCGTTGGCATTCAGCGCCGCGGCTCTTCCTTTGGGGACCCGTCCCAGGTGGAAAGCCAGGAATCTTCCCAGGAAGCGCTGGATCTCATCGGCCTGCGCGGAGCTGGGTCTGAGCCGGCTGACCCGGCCCCAATCCCCCCGGGCGAGCCCCGTCACGAGTTGCCTCGCGCCAACGGTCAGCGCCGCATCGGCTTGAAGCGGGTCCAGGCCCAATTGCTTGAGCAGTTTGAGTTCGAAAGCGAAGATGGTTTCGGGTCGAGGAGGCCCTTTGAGGAGATGGGCCAGGAATTCGAGCATGAGGTCGAAGACGGCGCCCAGCGGCGTCTCGGTCTCGGTGCTTAGTTCGATTAATTGGGCGCAATAGGAGGCCTGGCAAAGATAAGCCAGCTCCTGGCGCAGGGCGCCGTGGGTCTCACGCAACCGCACCTCGCTCAAGGTGTGCAATTCCGAGCGGCGGCTCCGGCTGAAACTGAAGTCGGCCAGGTAAAATAAATCCAGCCTCCCTCGAAAGGGAGACTTCGGCCGCCGGGCGCCTTTGGCGACGGTGGCCAAGCGGCCCTGTTCCGGGGTGAGCCAGTGGACAATGAGGCTGGACTCCGTGAGCAAACGAAGGCGCAGGATGAGGCCCGTGGCGGTTTCAATCATCGGCGTTTGGGGTCAGTCCTCACTTTTCTCGCGGGGGTCGAGGGGGAGTGGCGGAAAAGGGTGCAAGACCGGCCTCGACGCCGCCTGGCGGGAGGCTGAGGTCGAACCGGGCGGCGAGGCGCCGCAACAGGCGATCCTCCATGGCCTTCATCCGGCGGCGGGCGCTAGCCGGTCGGTCATCATAGCCGCTCAGGTGCAACACGCCATGCGTCAGGTAACGCACCACCTCGCGCTGCCAGGTTGTGCGAAACCGCCGGGATTGAACCACCGCCTCCGGGACACAGATGAAGATCTCCCCTGTGAGCGCTCCGGGTTGGGCGGGATCGGAATAATCGAAGGTGATGACATCGGTGCAGCCGCGGTGTTTGAGGAAGGTCTCGTTGAGCTTGGTCATTTCGGATTCGCCCACCAGGTAGAAGCCCAAGTCATATTGCTCGCGATGGAGTTCGTCCCGAAGCAGGGCGCTGGCGAGCCGGCGCAGATGCCGGAGGTCCAGCCGCCGGACCCATTGACGGTTCCTCAAAACGAGGGTTCGGTTCACTGCGCCCGCTCTGTTCATAATCAATTCGCTATCAGTGGGTGCAAGCGAATGGGGCTTTCGCAATCCGCTTGCTCCGGGCACACAACGCGGCTAGGTTTCCAACGTGAGCGCCATCAACCTCTACGACGTGTTTCGTTCCGACCCGGAGATCATGGGCGGCACTCCCGTTTTTACCGGCACGCGCGTGCCGGTGCAAAACCTGGTGGATTACCTCGAAGGGGGAGAAACGATAGACGAATTCCTGACGGGTTTCCCCACCGTCAGACGCGAGCAGGTCGTCGCGTTCCTCGAAGCCGCCGCCGAGAAGCTGCTGACCCCGGCGTGAGGTGAAGCTCCTGCTCGACGAATGCCTGGATTGGCGGTTGCGCCGCGAGCTTCCCGGCCACGAGGTCAAGACGGTCCAGGAGATGGGCTGGCGTGGAATCAAGAACGGGCGTTTGCTAGCGCTGGCAGAACGCGAATTCCAAGTGTTCATCACCGCCGATCGCAACCTGTCGTTCCAGCAAAACCTCTCGCGGTTCGCAATCGCGGTGGCGGTGCTCAAGGCGAAAAACATCCGGCTCGTCCACACACGTCCGCTCATGTCCCGGGTGCTGGCCGTGCTTCCGTCGCTCAAGCCCGGCCAACTGGTTATCGTCACAGCTTGAATCAGATTCACTCCAGCTTGGCGAGGGTTCGGTTCACGCTTCCTTGGACTGGGGAAACCGGGCGTGGCCGCGATGCTCCTCGTAGGCGGCAATAATGCGCTGCACCAGCGGGTGGCGGACGACATCGCGCTTGGTGAACTCGACGATGGCGATTCCCTCGACATGTCTCAGCGCGCGGTGGGCTTCAACCAAACCGGACTGCTTGTGCTGGGGCAGGTCGATCTGAGTCTCGTCGCCGGTCACCACCGCCCGGGAATCGATGCCGAGCCGGGTAAGAAACATGAACATTTGCTCACCGGTCGAGTTCTGGGCCTCATCCAGGATGATGAAGGCGTGGTTGAGGGTGCGCCCGCGCATATAAGCCAGCGGCGCAATCTCGATGGTGCCGCGTTCGGTATGCTTCTGGATTTCCTCGGCGGGAAGCATGTCGTGCAGGGCATCGTGCAAGGGGCGAAGGTAGGGCATGATCTTCTCGTAAAGATCGCCCGGCAGGAAGCCCAGGGCCTCCCCCGCCTCCACCGCGGGGCGCGTGAGAATGATGCGGGAGACTCTGCCCTCGCGCAGGGCGGCCAGGGCCATGGCCACGGCCAGGTAGGTCTTGCCGGTGCCGGCCGGTCCGACGCCGAAGGTGACGTCATGCCGGCGAATCGCATCAAGGTACCTCTTTTGACCCACTGTCTTGGCGGTTACCGACGGCTTCTTGTCCGAGGTCTGGATGCGGTCAGTTAGAATATCCTTCAGCGCGGAGACGCCCTCATTCTTGACAATGTTCAGGGCGTGGCCAAACTCGCGGTTGCGGACGGGTGTGCCGGCCTTCAGGGAACCTTCCAGGAGCAGAAACAGGTGTTTGGCCCGCTCGATGCCGTCCGCTTCCCCCTCCAGCTTAATCCAGTCCTGCCGGGCGGTGGCTTTGACGCCGAGCTGAGTCTCCAGGGCCTGCAGATTGTGCGGCTCGTTGTTGAAGAGTTGCTGAGCGAGACGGTCGCTCTCAAAGTGAAGCGTTTCAGTCGGCATCGCTAAAAACGGCGGGCGACTTCATTGGGCGAGGACTTCGCGCAGACGGGAGGCGAGTTCCCGCAGGGCCTGTGGGACGACGGTGGTGTTTGCCAACACCGGCATGAAGTTGGTGTCGCCTTGCCAGCGCGGCACGACGTGCAGATGCACGTGTTCGAGAATGCCCGCCCCCGCCACTTTTCCCAGGTTCAGCCCGATGTTGAAGCCATCGGGTTTCATCACCGCCTTGAGGGCCTTTTGGCAGCGGCGCGTGAGCTTGAGGAGGTCGGTGAGTTCGTCATCCTCCAGGCCGTCCAGGTCGGGCGTTTGCTTGTAAGGCACAACCATCAGGTGCCCGCCCGTGTAAGGAAAGGCATTGAGGAGGGCAAAGCAAGTGCGTGCCCGGGCGATGACCAAGTTGGCCTCATCCTCGTCCGACTGCGCGATGCGGGTGAAGAGGCTCTCGGTCAAGACGGGCTTGGGCGCGAGAATGTACTCGATGCGCCAGGGAGCGTGCAGCCAATCCATGGGTCAACACTAACGCGGCGTGCTCAAAACCGCCATTTATTTCAGCCGCGGTACACGATCATCACTCCGAAGTCGGTCAGCAGCTTCTGTGTGCCAATGTCCAGGTGTGTATAAGCGAGCGGTGTAAGGCTGATGATGTCGGCTTCGCCCACCTTTCCCAGGAAGTTCGAGATCACCTCGTCGAACTTGTCGTGCCCCACCTCAATGCAGTCCGTGTGTTTGATGGTTTTAACGCGGATCTTCTTGTCGCTCGCCTTGGCGGCGACTTCAAGAGGAGGGGGAGGCTTTTCAATGAGACTTTCGGTGGCCTTGTGGGTGGGCACACGCAGGTGCATCTCGACGCGAGCGGCGGCCGAAGAGGAGATGGGGTTGACTGGGTGCGGTTCCACACGCGCCACCCCCTCGTTATCCAGCCCATGCCGGGCCAGCACCGTCTCGGGTTCGGGGATGGTGATGGTCTCTCCGCAGGAGGGACAGGCGATTTGAGTGCCGGCGCCCGAGCTATCGACCGCCAACTCTTGATCGCATTTGGGACAATTAAAGATTACATCCATATATGCGGCCTTTGGTTAAGCTAGTGCAGAACTGAGCCTATCGATATTGGTCCACCTTGGCCAGAAGAAATTTCGGCGGCAAGCCTGGCGGGGCGCACGACAAAATTCTTCGTAGCGCAGGATTGCATCCTGCTGCATCGCCGAATTGCATTCGGCAGGGCCTCGGTTCTGCGAGACCGATCGCGCTGCGCGACGGCCTTGCGGATTGGAAATCCGCGACACAGCAGGATGTAATCCTGCGCTACCTGTTTTGCCCGGGCGGGTTGCCGGGGAAGCCTTTGGGCAGCGCGAAACCTTCGCGTTGCGCCAGTTCGGACCATCCGCCGGGAAAGACGGCTTGAAACGGCTCCGGGAAAGCCTGACCTGGGAAGAGGTCGTAGTAGCTCGTGTTGCCGGCTTGCTTCAACTCTACGCTGAAGCGAACCTGCCCGTTTCGGAAGGTTCGAGTCACCATCATCGTGGTCGGAGCCGAAGAACAGGGGTGAGGCTGGACGTAAGGTTCGAGGCCATGGTCAACCATCCAGCGGTATGAGTACCGCAGGAGCAAGAATGCGCGCTCCGTTCCCAGCGTGCCCATGATTTGGCTGGCGGAGGCTCTGACAAGGCCCTGGAAGAACTCGGGGTCTGCCGGCAGGGTGTATTTGGCGACGACGTCGCCGGAGGGCTCTTCCCGCCGCACGTGGGCCCGCGCCCAGGCGTCGTAATGAGCGTTCAACTGCTGAAGCGTGGCGTCGATGGACGCCTGTTCCTCGGGCGTAAGCCCCATGACTTGGCAGGCGACCTGGGTCAGCTTGGAGTTCTTGATTCCGTCAAGGCCCAGGGCACGGAGGGTATCCTTAGTCACGACGACATAGTTGCCGGTGCTGTTCCAGTTGAGGCCCAGTTGACTGAGGAGCTTTTCGCTCTGGTCAGCAGACAGCTTTTGCCCTGGCTTGGGAATGAACCAATCTGCCGGTGAGAAGCCACCTCCGGAGGCCTCCAGCGACGCCAACTCGCGCTCGGAGGTCTTGACGCTATGTTCAAGCGCCTCGCGCTGGCTCCGCGTCCGAGCAATAGTCTGGGTTTGTGCCGACAAGGCTTCCAGGCGCGCTGCGGATGCGCGCTGGGCTCGAAGGGTCCCGGACCGGAGCGGCCAAAAGGCGCCGGTCCCCGCCGCAAGAATACTCAGGCAGAGGAGGAGCCGTTTCATTGGCCGGACTCCTTCCCGAGGCGGCTGACGGCCTGCTGCTCAAGCCAGCTTATAGCCTTTTGCGAGAGCGTCAGCGGCAGTTGACGGGTAAGCAAGATAGCTCGCGGGTCTCTGCCAGACGCCGTGACGGCGCCAGGAAGGAATCCTTCCAGTGGCACGCCGCTGTTGCTGAACGCGCCGCTGTTAAAGCTGCCCCAGCCGAAACCCGCCATGAGCTTTCCGTTCGCTCCAGGATAAATCCAGGCGGCGAGCTCTTGAGACTGCTGCGCCGCGTCCAAGTCCAAGACGCGCCGCAGGGTGTCGGTGCCATAGATGTTCAGTCGCCTCTCAACCAGAGCCCAGCGTTGGTCTCCCAGGATGCCGCGCAGAGTGGCCTCCAATCCCTGGGCACTCGATTTTGCGGTGTCCCCCAGGGCGG